>DASSJI010000293.1:0-46972 GCA_035691285.1 Vicinamibacteria bacterium
AGGAGGCGCAGGACTACCTGACGGCCTTGAGGACCCTCCTCCTCTACTGCCGGGTCTCCGACGGCAACATGGAAGAGGGCTCGCTGCGCTGTGACGCGAACGTCTCGATCCGCCCCCGGGGCACCACGGCGCTGGGGACGCGCATCGAGATCAAGAACCTCAACTCCTTCAACAACGTCCGCCGCGCCCTGCAACACGAGATCGGCCGGCAGCGGGCGGTCGTCGGCGCGGGCGGCCGCGTCGAGCAGGAGACCCGGTTGTGGAACGCGGAGCGGGCCGAGACCGTGCCCATGCGCGGCAAGGAGGAGGCCCACGACTACCGCTACTTTCCTGACCCCGACCTGCGGCCGCTCCGGATCGCCGCGGAATGGGTCGAGGGGGTGCGGGCGTCGCTGCCCGAGCTGCCCGCCGAGCGCCGCCGCCGCCTCGTCGCCGCCCATGGCCTGCCCCCCTACGACGCCTCGGTCCTGACGGGCTCGCGGGAGCTGGCCGACTACTACGAGGCGGCCGCCGCCGCGTGCGGCAGCCCCAAAGCCGCGTCCAACTGGGTGATGACCGAGGTGCTGCGCAAGCTGAACGAGGCGCGCATGGATCCCGGCGACGCCCCCGTGACGCCGCAGGGCCTGGGCGAGCTGGTCCGCCTGATCGAGTCCGGCACCCTCTCGGGCAAGCTGGCCAAGGAGGTGTTCGAGAGGATGTGGAGCGGCCGGGAGTCCGCCGCGGCCATCGTCGAGCACGAAGGTCTGCGGCAGGTGTCCGACGAGGCTGCGATCCGCTCCGCCGTCGCGGCGGTTCTGGCCGCGAGCCCGGATCAGGTGCGAAGCTACCGCGGCGGAAGGGCCGCGGCCATGGGCTGGTTCGTGGGACAGGTGATGAAGCACATGGGCGGCAAGGCGAACCCGCAGCTCGTGAACCGGCTGCTGAAGGAGACGTTGGACGAGCACTGAGGAGGTCTAGCCATGGGAACCACCCGCATCTGCGCCGCTGCTGTGGCGGCGCTGGCCGTCGCCGCAGGGGCCCTTGCCCAGGACGCCGCCGCGCCCCGTGAGACGGTGACGGCCAGCGTCGGCGGCAAGAAGGTCGCGATCGAGTACGGCCGCGCATCCCTCAAGGGGCGCACGCTCGATCAGTTGATGACCCAGCTCCCTCCCGACCGGATCTGGCGCACCGGCGTCGATCAGGTCACGACCTTGAAGACCGACACCGCGCTCTTTCTCGGCGGGAAGAAGGTGCCGGCTGGCAAGTACACCGTCTACATGCACATCCCCGTCGAGGGCAACGCGTCGCTGGTCCTGAACAGCGACAAGGGCATCCCCCTGATCAAGCTGTGGGACAAGGCGCCGGCGAGCATGGCGAACGAGCCGTGGCCGCACCTCGAAGGCTACTCGAACATCGCGGCGACGGAGGTGTCGCGAGCCGAGATGCGGCCCGGCACCGCGGCGCCCCCGACCGACCTCTTCACGATCGCCATGGCCCCCAACCAGGTGGGCGCGACGGCGACGCTGTCCTGGGGCGACAGGTCCTGGTCCCTGGACCTCGTCCCCGCGAAATGATGGCGTGAGGCCCGGCCTCGGGCTGCTGGCGGCCCTGGCGCTCGGCTGCGGCGCCGCCGGGCCGAGCGCGACCACGACCGGCACGACGTCGGAGCCGGTCGCCGCGGCCTGCCCACCCGAGGCCGCGGAGCTCTCCGGCGGTTGGCTCGCGGCGGTCGATCGGGGCGACGAGCTCGAGGCGCTCCGTCTCGCCGAGGCGCTGGCGCCGGCTGCGGTTGCCGCCCTCGCCGAACCGCCCTCCGCATACGTCGAGGCCTTCGCTCGAGCCAGGACGGACCCCGCGTTCCTGACTCGGCCGTTCAACCACTGGGACTACCAGTCGTGGAGCCATGCGCGCTTCTTCTCGCTCCTGGCGGCCGAGATCGCCGCCGGCACAGCCGACGAGGACCGTGCCCTCTTCGCCGCCGTCGCGTCCCGGCTGCGGGATCCCGATCCGCCCGATCCGGGGGCGCTGTGGCCCTACCGCATCTGGCAGACCGGGCGCGGCTTCTGCGATCGCCAGGCCTGGGTCCTGGCCGAGCTCGCGTACCAGCGGGGCTCCGATTCCAAGATCGTGTACCTCTACGACCCCGGCACCGACGTCTCGCCCCACACGATCGCCCAGATCCGCACGCGCGGGCGTCCGACGGCCGCCGACCCGTTCACGGAGCGAGCACTCTACGGCGTTTCCGTCTTCGACGTCGCGACGAGTCCGGGGCTGGCGCAGGCGCTCTGGCCGGGCAATCGCCGCTTCCAGCGCGCGATCGGCGCCGCGAAGCTATGGGTGCCTTCGTATCCCCAGGACTACGCCCGCCGCAACCAGGTCCTGAGCGAGCGGCTCACCGCGTGCCTTGGCGCCGCGAGCCCGCGGTTCGGCGAAGACCCGAACCGGCGGATGAGCGTCCTTCCGGCAGAGACCGAGGGCCTGCCCTTGGGCCTGTGGCACTACCCCGTCCGCATCCTGGCCTGGGAGATGCACGTCGCTCCGCATTGAGCGCCACCTCTCACGGCGCGCCTCGAGCCGTCGTGTAGCCCCGAGCGCGCTGGCGGGCCGCCCACCACGCGTCCAGCCGCGGTGCGAGGAAGACGGCCAGCGGGCAGAGCGCCCAGCCGGCCAGGAGGTCGACGACGTAGTGGTGACGCAGGTAGACGGTCGAGACCCACAGGCCCGTCGCGAACGGCAGCAGCGCCCAGAACCAGCGGCGCACGTGGCGCCAGGCGTACACCAGCGCCACCAGGCTCACGGCGGCGTGCAGCGAAGGGAACGCCGCGCGGCTGTCGACCGGCAGCAGCGCCAGGGCCTGGTTCTGGAGGCTCGAGAAGAACTGCGGGTAGCCGTAGAGGTTCTTCGTGAACCGCGGCAGCAGGACGAGGCGGGGCGGCGCGGCCGGGAACACGACGTACAGCATGTAGCCGACGTAGAAGCAGACGACGACTCCGAGCGTCGCGGCCCGGAACTCCCGCCAGCGCCGCTGCGCGAGGAGCGCCAGCGAGGTCGAGGGCGCGATCCAGAAGAAGTTCACGTAGAGGAAGGTCATGAGCTCGGTGCGCGCCGGCGTGATGAAGCGCTCGGCCCAGACGCAGGGCTGGACGCCGAACAGGCGCTGGTCGATGGCGACGAGCCGCCAGTGCACGTCGTTCGGGTTGACGAATCCGATCGTGTCGTGCAGGTTCGTGTAGATGAGGATGCAAGCGAGGAACGGCACGACCTCGCGCAGCAGGCCGACCCAGGGCGCTCCCGGCCTGAGCCGCAGCGCCAGGGCGAGCCCAGCGAGGAACGCCGCCGCGGCCGCCAGCCGGACGACCCCGCCGGCGTAGCGCGGACCGATCACGCCCGCCTCGCGGGCGTACGCGTGGGCCGCCAGCGTCAGGTAGGTGGTCGGCAGCAGGAAGACGAGAGCGATCGCCTCCTCGGGCCGGAGGCGGAGGAGAAGCCTCACAACACGAGCGTCTCGCGGTGCTCGCCGAAGGCCGCCCGGAGACGGCCCGTGATCTCGCCCACCGTCGCCCAGGCCGTCACAGCGTCGATCAGGGGCGGGAGCAGGTTGTCGCCGCCGCGGGCCGCGGCTTCGACGCGGTCGAGGGCGGCGCGCCAGGCCGTGGGGTCCCGGCGCGAGCGCAGCGCCGCCACGCGCTCTCGCTGCTGCCGCTCGATCTCCGGGTCGATCCGCAGCAGGTCGGAAGGCGGCTCTTCGCCCTCGACCTGGAAGCGGTTGACGCCGACGATGACGCGTTCGCCTCTCTCGACGTCGCGCTGGAAGCGGTACGCCGACTCCTGGATCTCGCGCTGGATCTCCCCGCGCTCTATGGCCCGCAGCGCCCCCCCGCGCTCCTCGATCCGCTCCAGGCTGCCCCGCGCCTCGGCTTCGAGGCCGCTGGTCAGGGCCTCCACGGCGTAGGCGCCGCCCAGAGGGTCCACGATATCCGCGACGCCGGCCTCGTAGGCGATCACCTGCTGCGTGCGCAGCGCCAGGCGCGCGGAGGCCTCGCTGGGCAGCGCGAGGGCCTCGTCCTTGGCGTTCGTGTGCAGGCTCTGGCAGCCGCCCAGCACGGCGGAGAGGGCCTGGAGGGCGACCCTGACGATGTTGTTGTCGGGCTGCTGGGCCGTCAAGGTCACCCCGCCCGTCTGGACGTGGAAGCGGAGCTGTTGCGCCTTCGGGTTCCTCACGCCGAAGCGCTCCTTCATCAGGCGCGCCCACAGCCGCCGCGCCGCGCGGAACTTGGCGACCTCCTCGATGAAGTCCGAATGGCAGGCGAAGAAGAAGCTCAGGCGCTCCCCGAAGCGGTCCGGATCGAGGCCCCGGGCCTGGGCGGCCCGCACGTATTCCAGGGCGTTGGCGAACGTGAAGGCGACCTCCTGCGCCGCCGTCGCTCCGGCCTCGCGAATGTGATAGCCCGAGATCGAGATGGTGTTCCACCTGGGCACGCTCTCGCTGCAGAACGCGAACAGGTCCGTCACCAGGCGCAGCGAAGGCCCAGGCGGGAAGATGTAGGTCCCCCGCGCGACGTACTCCTTCAGGATGTCGTTCTGGACCGTTCCCGCGAGCGCGGCGTCGGGGATCCCGCGGCGCCGCGCCACGCCGACGTAGAGCGCGAGCAGGATCGCCGCCGTGGCGTTGATGGTCATGGAGGTCGAGACGCGGTCGAGCGGTATGCCGTCGAGGAGCAGCTCCATGTCCTCGAGGGATGCGATCGACACCCCGACCCGTCCCACCTCGCCCTCCGCGTGCGGGTCGTCCGGGTCGTAGCCGATCTGGGTCGGCAGGTCGAACGCCACCGACAACCCGGTCGTCCCGTTCTCGAGGAGGTACCGGTAGCGCCGGTTCGACTCGGCGGCGCTGGCGAACCCCGCGTACTGGCGCATCGTCCAGAGCCTGCCGCGGTAGCCCGAGGGGTGGAGGCCGCGCGTGAAGGGGTAGGCGCCGGGCTCGCCGAGCTCGCTCGGGGGCGGGACGTCGGCGGGTCCGAAGCTGCGCAAGACCTTCGCCATTCGCGGCGGAAGTTAACATGGCGCGAGCGAAAGCGCTCGAATGCCACCTTGACAACTCGAAGGCGGCGTCCACATAATTTTTTCGAGCGAGCGCGATGGAGAAGACGGATTCCACGGGCGAGGACGTCAAGCGGCTGGTCGGCGAGCTCGGCGCGACGATCCAGCGAACCCTCAACGAGTCGCCCCAGATCGCGCATTGCCTCGGCCGCATCCGCTCCGAGGGCTACGAGGTCTCCCTGGTGCTCGAGGCCACCATCGGGTTCACGCGCACCGGCACCCGCGAGCCCGCCGAGGTCTCCACCTTCGATTTCCGGGTGGAGAAGGCGGAGCCGCAGCCCCTCAAGATGACGCCCCTCGACAAGAAGTTCCTGCGCTCCCTGAAGATCAGCATCGAAGAAGAGCAGGGCTGAGTGCCCCGGCGGGCGGCTACCGGACCCTGTAGAGGGCCGTGTCCCTTCTCACGTAGACGGGCTCGAGGATCGCGCGGGCGCCGTTCCCCATCGCCTGCGAGCCCTGCAGGAACACGTGGCGCGCCCCGAGGCTGCCCGCGATGGCCCGCGCTTCGTCCGGGCTCGCCGCCCGGAAGAACCCGCGCACGCGCGCCGAGCGCGCGTAGACCTCGGCGGCCGGCAGGAACTGGCGCAGGTAGCCCCAGTAGAGCGTGTAGGCCACGCGGCGGCCCGCGAACACGATCGGCGGCGGCGGATAGCGCGAGTAGGGACGCATCAAGACGACGTCGCCCGGACCGCTGTCCTCGACCAGCCGCTCCATGGCTTCGAACACGCGCGCCGGCACCACGTCGGGACGAGTCGCGAGCTTGCGCCAGGTGAACTCGACGGTCGTCGGGAGGGACAGCGCGGCCGCCGCCAGGACCGCCGGCGCCAGGCGGCTCCGGCGCGAGGCGACGTGCCTCTCCAGGGCCAGCGCGCCGAACAGCCAGAGCAGCGCCCCGCTCGCGTTCGTGAAGTACACCGCCTCGTTGAACTCCTGGTCCGCGGTGACGCGGACGAGCATCGCCACGGGCCAGCCCAGGAGCGCGACGAGGGCCAGGGTCAGGGGGGCTGCTCGCGCCTCGCCGGCGGCCCGAGCGGCCTCGGGCACGGCCAGGATCCGGATTCCAAGGGCGAGCGCGAGCCACAGAGCGCCCCATCCGAGGAGCGCCAGCCCTTCCGCCGGCGCCATCCCGAGGAGCGCGCGGAGCCGCGCCACGGGCGCGAGCGGATCCAGGAGGACCTGCACGGCCCGCGCCGCCGGGCTCGAGGCCAGCCAGAGGACTCCGGCGATCGAGGGCAGCGCGAACGCCAGGAGCGCCGCTCCAGGGGCGCCTCGCCTCCGCAGCAGGACAGCGGCGAGAACCGCGCACGCTGCGAGCTGCGCGGCCAGGAACACCTTGAAGAAGGGCAGGGCCAGGCCCAGGATCGCCGCTGCGAGCAGCCATCCGGCCGGGCCCCCGCTTGCACTGCGGGCGGCCGCGATCGTCGCGCCGAGCGCCATCGCCAGCGCCGGAACCAGCGAGTTTCCGAAGTCGAGGCTCAGGAGCAGGTTGCCTCCCAGCAGCTCGGTCCACCAGCGCGCCGCCGGCTGCCCCGCGAAGACGAACGCCAGGTCTCCGAGGAGCACCGTGAACGGCGCCAGCTTCACCGCGAGGGAGCCGCCGCCGAGCGCGTGGGCCGCGGCGCGCAGCGCCAGCAGGAGCGCCAGCGTCTGCAGGGTCAGGTCGAAGCGCGACAGGGCGTCGTAGGGATGAATCCCGGCCCAGCGCAGGGCCATCGCACGCACCAGATGGGGCCCGACGTGATAGCCCAGGGGGAAGCCCGCGAGGCCGGGAACCTGCGGCGGGTAGTTCACGAGCTCCCACACGACGGCCACGTGGAACGTGGTGTCCACGCGCTCGAGGGCGTCGAGGGCGAAGTCGCCCGACGCCAGGCGGCGGTTCATCGGGTACTGCGTCAGCGCGAAGAGGACCCCGACCGCGGCGAGGGAGGGCAGCACGCCGCGCAGGGACGGGCCCGGGGCCGCCTGCCACGGACCGCGGACGAAGAGCGCCGCGACCATGGCCAGCGCGAGCGACGGGAACAGCCAGGCCTGGCCCGTCGCCAGGCTCAGGCCCCCGGCCGCCGCGGCGAAGGCGTAGCCGAGGGGCAGCACCAGGGCCTTGTCGACGGGCAGACGCAGCAGGCGCTGGACCGCGACGCCGGGCCCGACCACGGCCAGGAGCGCGAAGACGACGAAGCGCAACGTGGCGACGAGGACCGGCGATCCGTCGGCCACCTGCGCGACCCCGAGTCCGGGGCTACCTCCTGGGGTTGAGCGCCGCCTTGCCGGCGAAGCGCGACATCGGGCCCAGCTCCTCCTCGATGCGAAGGAGCTGGTTGTACTTCGCGACCCGGTCGGTGCGGGAGGCCGAGCCCGTCTTGATCATGCCGCAGTTGGTGGCGACGGCCAGGTCGGCGATGGTGACGTCCTCGGTCTCGCCGCTCCGGTGGCTCATCATGCAGGTGTAGCCCGCGCGGGACGCGAGCGCGACGCAGTCGAGGGTCTCGGTCAGCGTGCCGATCTGGTTGACCTTGACCAGCACCGCGTTGGCGATCCCGGCGTCGATGCCCCTGCGCAGGATCTCGGCGTTCGTGACGAACAGGTCGTCGCCGACGAGCTGCAGCCTGGAGCCGAGGGCGTCGGTGAGGGCCTTCCAGCCCTCCCAGTCCTTCTCGCCGAGGCCGTCCTCGATGGAGACGATCGGGTATGCCTTCACCCACTTCTCGTACATCGCCACCATCTGCTCGGAGCTCTTCGCCGCGCCGCCGGACTTCTTGAACACGTACTTCTTCCCCTCGTGGAACTCGCTCGCGGCCACGTCGAGGGCGACGGCGATCTGCGAGCCGGGCTTGTAGCCGGCGGCGCGGATCGCGTCCACCAGGGTGTCGAGCACCTCCTCGTTGGAGCCCAGGTTCGGCGCGAAGCCTCCCTCGTCCCCGACCTGGGTCATCTGCCCCTTCTTCTTGAGGATGGCCTTGAGATGGTGGAAGACCTCGACGCCCATGCGGAGCGACTCGGCGAAGCTCTTCGCCCCGTGCGGGACGATCATGAACTCCTGGGGGTCCAGCTTGTTGTCGGCGTGGGCGCCGCCGTTGACGACGTTCATGAACGGAACGGGCAGCGTGCGGGCGTTCGTGCCGCCCACGTATCGGTAGAGAGGCTGGCCGGTGCTCTCCGCGGCGGCCTTGGCCACGGCCAGCGAGCAGGCCAGGATCGCGTTGGCGCCGAGCTTGCGCTTGTTGTCGGTGCCGTCGAGGTCGGTCATGAGGGCGTCGATCAGGGCCTGGTCCGTGGCGTCCTCGCCGATGAGCTCGCCGGCCAGCGCGTCGTTGACGGCCGCGACGGCCTTCTGGACGCCCTTGCCGAGATAGCGCTTCTTGTCGCCGTCGCGCAGCTCGACGGCCTCGTGCTCGCCGGTCGAGGCGCCCGAGGGCACGGCCGCGCGGCCGACGGTCCCGCCATCGAGGACGACCTCGACCTCCACCGTGGGGTTGCCCCGGCTGTCCAGCACCTCGCGGGCGAAGACGCTGTCGATGTTGGTCACGAGCTTCCTCCTGTGGCCGGCGCGGGGATCGTACCAGACTCGGCGCGTCAGCGCGGCTCGACGAAGCACTCCTCGCCGGGGGTCACGACGACGACGCCGTTCTCGGTGACCGTGTGCCGGCGCCGGTCCTCGGCGGGCTCGAAGCCGATGACGGCGCCCCGCGGCACCTCGAAATCGCGGTCGACGATGGCGCGCCGGATGCGGGCGTGACGGTGCACGACCGCGTTCGGCATCAGGATCGAGTCCTCGACGGTGCAGTAGGAGTGCACCCGGACGTTGGGGCCCAGGATGGACCGGCGCAGCTCGCTGCCCGACACGATGCATCCCATCGAGACGATCGACTGCACCGCGCCGCCGCGCCGCCCGTTCTCGTCGAACACGAACTTGGCCGGAGGGAACTGCGGCTGGTACGTGCGGAGCGGCCAGTCGGGGTCGTAGAGGTTGAACACGGGGTCGACCTGGATGAGGTCCATCGACGCCTCGTAGTAGGCGTCGAGGGTGCCCACGTCGCGCCAGTACTTCGACTCCTTCTTGTTCTCGTCCCAGAACAGGTACGCGAACACCCGCTCACCCCGCTCCACCAGGCTCGGGATGATGTCCTTGCCGAAGTCGTGGCTGGAGTCGGACTCGGCGTCCCGGAGCAGCTCCCGCTGCATCACGTCGAAGTCGAAGATGTAGATGCCCATGGAGCCCAGGCAGAAGCCCGGGTTCCAGGGCGTCGGCGTCGCCTGCTGGGGTTTCTCGCGGAAGCCCGTGATCCGGCTGTCCTCGTCCACCTCGAGCACGCCGAAACGGCGCGACTCCCCGATCGGCACCTCGATCGCCGCCACCGTGAGCTGGGCGCCCCGGGCGATGTGCACGTCGAGCATCTTCCCGTAGTCCATCTTGTAGATGTGGTCGCCGGACAGCACGATCACCCAGCGCGGCTGCTCCCGCTCGATCGAGTAGAGGTTCTGGTAGCAGGCGTCGGCGGTGCCGAGGTACCAGTTCTCCCCGGTCCGCTTCTGGGGTGGCAGGATCTCGACGAACTCCCCGAGCTCGGTGTTGACGACGCTCCAGCCCAGGCGGATGTGACGGTTGAGGGACTGGGACTTGTACTGGGTCGCGATGAAGATCTTGCGCAGGCCGGAGTTGATGCAGTTCGACAGCGTGAAGTCGATGATGCGGTAAGGGCCTCCGAACGACACGGCGGGCTTGGCCCGGTCCCGGGTCAGTGGATAGAGCCGCTCCCCGGCTCCGCCGGCGAGCAGCACCGCAGCCACGTCTCGGAGCAGGAGGACGTTCATGGCCGCCTCAACGCGTCCTGTGCTGCCGCCAATCCCTCACGAGATCCGCGACCTGGCGCGCCCGGGCCTCGACGGCGGCCCAGTCCCCCGCCTGGACCGCGGGCTTCGGCAAGAGGCTCCCGCCCAGGCCGACCGCGCAGGCGCCGGCCTCGAGCCAGGCCGTCAGGTTCTTCTCGTCGACCCCGCCCGTCGGCATCAGCTTCAGGAACGGCAGGGGCTCCCGGATCGCCTTGAGGTAGCCCGGACCGAAGGCGGCCCCCGGGAAGATCTTGATCACCTCGGCCCCGGCGCGGTGAGCCGCCATCATCTCGGTGGGCGTCACGGCGCCTGCCGACGCCAGCAGCCCGCGGGAGCGCGCCTCCGCGACGAGGTCGGAGTCCAGGTGCGGCGAGACCGAGAAGCGCGCCCCGGCCCGGGCGGCGGCGGACACCTGTTCACGCGAGGTGACCGAGCCGACGCCGACGATCGCGCCGTCCTCCCGGGCCAGGCGCGCCACGACGGCCAGCGCGTCGGGGACCGTCAGCGTGATCTCGAGGAAGCGCAGCCCCCCCCGCAGACAGGCGCGGCCGGCGGCCTCCGCCGTCTCGGGAGCGTCGGTGCGGATCACTGCGAAGGCCCGCGACTCCTCGAGGGGCGTGAGGAGCGCGTGGGACATCAAGGCCGCGACCTCAGCACCACCCGGGCGGGCGAGCCGTCCGCGCCCGCGATCCTGAGCGGCAGGCAGGTCATGTCGTACTCGCCGGGCTCCACCTCCGAGAGGTCGAGGCCCTCGATGATCACCACGCCCGCGCCCAGCAGGGCGTGGTGCGCCGCGAAGTCGTGGCTGCCGAACTTCTCCACGGACAGGTAGTCGATGCCGACGAGCTTGATGCCGGCCTGCACGAGGTATCGGGCCGCGTCCGGCGTGAGGTAGACGAAGTCCTCCTGGAACTCGCGGACACGGAGCTGCCCGGACATCCGCGTCTTCAGCAGGACACGGATGTCGGCGCGCATGTCGAGGGCCTCGAGTTCGGAGCGCTCGATCTTCTCCCGCGCCCGCACCTCGACGACGCGGCACTTGCCCATCAGGATCTCGAGGGGCAGCGCCTCCACGGTCGCGCCGTCGGCGAGAAAGTGATAGGGCGCGTCCACGTGGGTGCCCGCGTGGGCGCCCAGCGTGATGCGGGCGACGTTGTACGGCTGGCCGTCGGCGATCCGGTGCGTGAACTCCATGTGGAAGCGCGGGTCGCCCGGGAAGGTCGGAACCGCAGCCGACAGGGGCACCGTCACGTCGTAGTAGCGGGCCATGTCCGGGAAGGTCGAGATCGTAGCTCAGATCGAAAGGGGTTGACAGCCCTCACGGGGCGGGGTAGCGTGGTCCCTTGCTGGAGCCCGTGAAAGAGCGCTACCCGTCCGTTGCGCCGCTGCTCGCCGGCGTTCTGCTGCTGGGCGGCGCGCGCGCGGCCTCCGCAGCGGATCCCGGCGGCTCGCTCCTGGGCTGGGTCGAAGACAGCCGCGGCGCGCCGGTCGCCGGCGCGCTCGTCTCGCTGTTCGCCAAGGGGATGCGGGGCGGCGGACTCGTCACCTTCTCGGACGAGGCCGGGCGCTTCGCGCTCCCTTCGCTCCCCGCCGGATCGTACACGGTTCGCGCGGTCGGACAGGGCCTCAAGCCGGCGGCGGCGCGCCAGGTCACGGTGCTGCCGAACCAGGAGTCGATCCTGGCGCTGAGCCTTCCCTCCCTCGGTGAGCTGTCGGACAAGGAGTCCGCCGAGCGCCGCCGGGAGCTCACCTGGCTCGTGCGCCACAAGTCGCGCTCGGTCCTGGAGCAGCGCGGCTCGCAATGGCTGGGCGAGGAGCAGGCGGAGACGGCCGCCGCCGGCTCGCCCGCCACGAGCTCGGCCTCCCCTCCGCGCGCCGCCGACCTGGGCGGCCAGGTGGAGCTGGTTGCGGCGACCACCACCTCTGGAGGGTATGCGGCGAGCTCCGATTTCGGTGCGCAGGGCAGCGGCGCGCTGCGATTCGAGGGACGGCTCTCCGGCGACGCCCGCTTCACGGTGGGCGGCGTGCTCGCCGAGAGCGAGGACACCTCCTGGCGCATGGCCGCCGAGCTCGTGATCGGGTCCGAGGACGACCACGAGCTGCGCGCCGGCGCCGGCTATGGCACGCGGCTCGTGCGGCCCTTGACCGGCGCGGAGGAGCTCGCCCCGGACGGCCGTGCCGTGGGCGCCCTCTTCATCGAGGACCGCGCGGCGTTCGGCGAGAGCGTGATCGCGACGGCGGGCCTGCGCCAGACCTACGTGGGCTTCGTCGAGGACAAGAACCACCTCGACCCGTCGCTGGGCTTCGAGGTGACGCCCTACGAGAACACGCGCCTGCGCATCGCGGCAGAAGAGCGCACCGTGGTGCCGGGGGGCGATCTCCTGACGTTGTCGACTCTGGCCACGGCGCCCGCGATCCTCTACGCCGCGATGCCCTCGAACCTGCGGGCCGAGCGCATCGTGCGCTTCGAGATCGGGGCGGACCGCAGCTTCGCCGGCACCCTGGTCGGGGTGCGGGCGTGGGACGAGTCGATCGAGGACCAGCTCGTGAACGCCTTCGCAGGTCGCGGCTCGCTCCGTCAGCTCCACATCTTCAACGCGGGAGCGACGAACGCGCGCGGCCTCGCCGTCGACCTGAGCCGCGGCTTCGGCCGCGCGGTGCGCGGCTCGCTCGCCTACTCTTTCGGACGCGTGAGCCACGAGCTGCCCGTGGCCTTCGTGTCGGGGCCCTCGGTGGCGTCGCTCCCGGAAGGCGAATTCCACGACCTCGTCGGACGCTTCGAGGCGGGGTTCGATCCGACCGACACACGGCTCGTGGCCTTCTACCGCGTGAACTTCATGTCGCCGGACGGCGAGGAAACGGCGGCCGCAGCGGGTCCGCTGCGGACCTCGCGCTTCGACGTCCAGGTGAGCCAGGGCCTTCCGTTTCTCGGCGACCTGACGCGGGCCGACTGGGAGCTTCTGGTGGCGGTGCGGAACGTGTTCTACGAACCGGCTGAGGCGGGCGCCCTCGACGAGTTGGCGGTCGTCGCTCCGCCGACACGCGTGCTCGGGGGCATCTCGGTCCGCTTCTAGAAGGGAGCGCCCCCTGGAACCGGCGCTGCGCCGGCTCGCTTCCCTAGATCGTACCGGCTGGCGCTCCAACCCAATGCACGGGATCTACGATGCGCCGGATTCGGTGCCTCGGATGCGTGTGCAAGTCGTTGTAGAATCAGCCATTCACGGCTTCGGGTGCTTGGATCCAGCGGCATGGCGTTTGCACCTCGCATGAAGGCCTTTCGCAGACCCATGATCCGCGCACGAACGAAGAACCTCATCGTCCTCGGCGTCGCCGCCCTGCTCACGTCCCTGGGCGTCTACAACATCTTCCTGAAGGCCACGTGGACTCTCCTCGACGACGGCGTCTTCTGGAAGACGTCGCCCGCCGGCGTCGTCGCGTCCCGCGTGGCGCCGGGAGGGCCGGCAGCCCTCGGCGGCGTGCGGGTGGGCGACGTCCTCCTCGCGGTGGACGGAGAGGAGGTGCTGACCCACGAGCAGGTGCAGGGCCGCCTCGCGCGCCGCGCCTCGGGCGACAGGCTCGCCTACTCCGTCCTGCGCGCCGACGAGCGCCGGTCGCTGGAGGTGACGGTCAAGCCGCTCCAGAAGGGCAGCTCGAGCCTCTTCTACTACCTCTCCCTCGTCGGCTTCTTCAGCCTCATCGTGGGCACGATCGTCATGCTGCGCCGCCCGCCGGACCGGGCGGCTCTCCACTTCTACGCGATCTGCCTGCTCTTCTTCCTCATGTACTCGACGTCCTACACCGGCAAGCTCAACCTCGCCGACTGGACGCTGCTCTGGACCGACCACCTGGCCGTGCTGTTCCTCCCGGTGGTGTTCCTGCACTTCTGCGTCAGCTTCCCGGAGCGGCGCCTGCCCGACCGCCGCGCCTGGCTCGTGCTCGTCGCCTACATGCCCGCCCTCGTGCTGGCCGGCGCCGCGGTGCTGTCCCAGGTCCTCTTCGTGACGACCCAGGGCGGCCAGACGCTCTGGCGCGTGACGGCGGCCATCGACCGCTCGAAGCCGCTCTACTTCGCCCTGCTCTTCGCCGTCTCGTTCGCGATCCTGCTCGACTCCTACCGCAGGACCCGAAGCCTGACCGCGCGGAAGCAGATGAAGTGGCTGGTGTGGGGCACCGGCTCGGGCGTGCTGCCGTTCTTCGCGTTCTACGCAGTCCCCTTCGCGCTGGGCCGGGAGCCTCGCTTCGCGATGGAGCTGGCGGGATACATCCCCCTCGCGCTCATCCCGCTCAGCCTCGCCTACGCCGTCGTGAAGCACAGGCTCATGGACGTGGAGCTGATCTTCCGCCGCGCCCTCGTCTACGTGCTGGCCACGGCGGCCATCGTGGGGATCTGCCTGCTCGTGGTCGGCCTGTTCAACTCGGCCGTGAGCGGCGACGAAGAGCCCCACGTCACCCTGATCGCGGTCCTCTCGACGCTGGTCGTGGTCCTGCTCTTCACGCCGGTCAAGAGCCGCATCCAGGACGGCATCGACCGCCTCTTCTATCGCCGCGACAGCCCGCGCCGCGCGCTGCTGCGGCTCAGCCAGGACCTGAACGCCGGCCTCGACCTGCGCTCGATGGCCGACCAGCTGCTCCTGGGCGTCCGCGACGCCCTGGGCGTGCAGTCCCTGGCGGCGTTCCTGCCCGAGCGCGACGGCGCGTTCGCCATGTTCTCGGCGATCGGATGCGGACCCGGCGCTCCGACCGTGCGCCTGCCGGCCACGGGCGCCCTGGCGCGGCGCCTCGCCCTGGGCGGACCCGTGAACGCCGAGTCGGCGAGCGAGGACTACCCGGAGGCCGGCCCACTCGACCTCGTGCACTACTTCCCCTGCCGCGTCAAGGGCGAGCTCATCGCGATCCTGGGCGTGGGGCGGAAGGACGGCTTCGACACCCTGAACAGCGAGGAGGTCGATCTGCTCGAGGCGCTCGCCGGCCAGGCCGCGACGGCCTTCATGAACGGCCGCCTCTACCAGAGCCTGCGGGAGAAGGCCGACGAGCTGCAGCGCCTGACCGAGTACAACCAGAACATCCTCGAGAGCATGGACTCGGGCATCCTGGTCCTCGACCTCGACGGGCGCGTCGCGCGCTGGAACCGGGCCATGGAGGCCCTCGACGGCCGCAAGCGGCAGGAGGTGCTCGGCCGCACCCTCGACGAGGTCTTCCCCGCCGCGTTCCTGGAGGCGCTGCGCGGCAGCCTGGTGCTCGGGGACCACGAGGAGATCGCGCACATCTACAAGCTGCATCTCCAGAAGCCGGACGGCCGCAGCGTCATCGTCAACGTGTCGATCGCGCCCTTCGAGGTGGACTCCGGCGAGCGCCACGGCACGGTGTTGATCCTCGAGGACGTCACGGCCCGGATCCGCCTGGAGGACCAGCTCCAGCACGCCGAGAAGATGGCCTCGATCGGCCTCCTGGCCGCCGGCGTCGCCCACGAGGTGAACACCCCGCTCACGGGTATCTCCTCCTACACCCAGATGCTCAAGGACCAGGTCAAGCCCGAGGACCTCCGCTTCCCGCTCCTGGAGAAGATCGAGAAGCAGACCTTCCGGGCCGCGAAGATCATCAACAACCTGCTGAACTTCGCCCGCTCCTCCACCGCGGAGTTCGACCTCCTCGACGTGAACAAGGTCGTGGCCGAGGTCCTCTCGCTGCTCGAGCACCAGCTCGAGAAGACCCGCATCCGCGTGGTCCGGGAGCTGGCCGAGGACGCGCCGCCCGTGCGGGGCAACGAGAACAGGCTGCAGCAGGTGTTCTTCAACCTGATCCTGAACGCGCGCGACGCCATGCCCAGGGGCGGCTGGCTCACGGTGAAGACCCACGCCGACGGGGACACGCTCGTCGTCGAGGTGAGCGACACCGGCCACGGCATCAGCCGCGAGGACGTCAAGCGCATCTACGATCCGTTCTTCACGACCAAGGGCATGGGCCGCGGCACCGGACTCGGCCTCTCGGTCTCGTACGGGATCGTCCAGGAGCACGGGGGCGCGATCTTCGTGGACAGCGTTCCGGGCAAGGGCACCACCTTCCAGGTGGCGCTGCCGACCGCGGCGATGGCCGAGGCTGCCCGCGGATGAGCCGCGAGCGCATCCTCGTCGTCGACGACGAAGAGGTGATGCGCGACGTGCTGCAGACCCTGCTCGCCCAGGCCGGCTACGAGGTGAGCGTGGCCGAGAGCGGCGCCCTTGGCCTGACCCTCGCGCGCCGCGGCGGCTTCGACGCCGCGATCCTCGACGTCATGCTGCCCGAGATGGGCGGCCTGGAGGTCCTCGAGGAGCTGAAGCGGATCGACCCCGACCTCGTCGTGCTGATGATCACGGCCTTCGCGTCGGTGGAGACGGCGATCACGGCGATGCGCAAGGGAGCCTTCGACTACATCGCGAAGCCGTTCAAGCACGAGGAAGTGCTCCACATCCTGCGGAACGCCCTGAACCAGCGCCGCTTGCAGGACGAGAACCGCGAGCTGCGCACGGCCCTCCGCGACCAGGGCCGTTTCACCGAGATCGTGGGCAAGGCCCCGCGCATGCAGCAGATCTTCAACCTGATCTCCCAGGCCGCCCCCTCCCGCTCCACCATCCTGGTCGTGGGCGAGAGCGGCACTGGCAAGGAGCTGGTGGCCAAGGCGATCCACGCCAACTCGCCGCGGGCGGAGCGGCCCTTCGTGGTGGTCAATTCCGGGAGCCTCCCGCACGACCTGCTCGAGTCCAACCTGTTCGGCCACGTCAAGGGCGCCTTCACGGGAGCCGTCTACGCCAAGAAGGGCCTCTTCGAGCTCGCCGACAAGGGCACGCTGTTCTTCGACGAGATCGGCAACATCCCCCTCGAGACGCAGGCCAAGCTGCTGCGCGTCATGCAGGAGCGGGAGTTCATGCGCCTCGGCGGCGTCGACACGATCAGGGTCGACGTGCGCATCGTCGCCGCGACGAACATCGACCTGCGCCGCGCCGTCGAGGAGGGGCGCTTCCGCGAGGACCTCTTCTACCGCCTCAACGTCATCGCGGTCCAGCTCCCGCCCCTGCGCCAGCGCAAGGAGGACATCACGGCCCTGGTCGCTCACTTCGTGGAGAAGTACTCCAAGGAGAACGGCAAGAAGGTCGCCGGGGTGTCTCCCTCCGCCCTGCAGGCCCTCCTCGACTACGACTGGCCTGGCAACGTGCGCGAGCTGGAGAACGTCATCGAGCGGGGCGTGGTCCTCGCCACGGCCCCCCACATCGACCGCGACCTGATCCCCGACCACGTGCGCAGCGCGCCGGTGTTCCACGTGCCGCACATGACGGTCCCGCCCGAGGGCATCAGCCTCAAGGACGTGATCGCGAGCTTCGAGCGCCGCCTCATCGAGAGCACCCTCGAGTCCACCCGCGGCGTGCAGAAGGAGGCCGCCCGCCTCCTGGGGCTGAAGCCGACGACCCTCAACGAGATGATCAAGCGCCACAACATAGCGATCCCGCGGGACCGTCGCCCGGCGCCGGTCGCGCCGGTCAGGGACGTCGAGGAGGCGGCGGCCAAGATCACTTCCGCGTGATCTTGACGCGGCTCGGGGCCGCTGGTAACCTCACGTCTCTAATTGGCACAGATTCTGCGGTTTAGCGGCTGCTGACATGGCCTTCCAAGGCTCCCTGGCCGAGCTCCACCTTCCCGACATCATCCAGCTCATCAGCGTCAGCGGCAAGACGGGCGTCTTCCACCTGGTCGACGGCAACCTGCGGGGCCAGATCTTCCTTCACGACGGCCAGATCGTGCACGCCCAGCTCGAGGACGCGATCGGCGAAGAGGCGGTCTACTCCCTCGCCATCTGGAGCCGCGGCGATTTCAAGTTCGAGCCGGGGGTCGCCACCGAGCACCGCACGATCTCCCGCAGCAACACGAACCTGCTCATGGAGGCCGCCCGCCGCCTCGACGAATGGCGCGTGCTCTCGAAGAAGATCCCCTCGACGGAGATGATGCCCGAGTTCGTGGTTCAGGAGAACCGCGAGGGCCAGATCAACCTCAACACGAGCGAGTGGCTGATCCTCTCCAAGATCGACGGCAACCGCTCGATCAAGCAGATCGCCCACGCCAGCGGCCTGTCGGTCTTCGACGCCGCCAAGATCCTGTACGGCTTGATCGCCACGGGCCTGATCCGCCTGAAGGACGCGGGTGCTTCTGGCGCCGCGCCGGCCGCCCCGATGCCTCGCGTGACGAGCACCCCCAGGGCCCCGGCGCCGCAGGCCGCTCCGGAGATGATCGCGAGGCTCAACCGGGTTCGCGACGTGTGCAACGGCCTGCTCGGCAGCGTGGGCGAGAGCGTCGTCAACAAGCACTACCTGAAGGCGAAGGCCGAGCTGGACCGCGGCGCGGGCAGCGAGGTGATCGACGAGGCGATCCAGCAGATCGCCCGCGCGGCCTCGATCCTCAAGGGCCCACAGACCTCCGAGCAGCTCCTGGAGCAGCTCAAGGCGCTGCGCTGAGGCGCCGGCCCATCCTCCCAGCCGTCCTCACGGCGCTCGCCTCCGCCTGCGGCCCGCAGCCCCCGTCCGATCCCGTCGAGCGGCTGCTGTTCGACTTGAGCCGGGCGGCCATGGCTCAGGACGCCGATGCCTTCGGCGCGCATCTGGCGGCCGGCTTCCTCACCGAGGGCGGCCTGAGCCGCGCCGAAGCCCTCGCCGAGCTGCGCCGCTATTTCGCCCTTTACAAGGACCTGGAGGTCGGAACCGCGGGCCTGGAAAGCGATCGCAGCGGAGCCGCGCCGATCGCGCGCTTCCGCGCCTCCTTCGCCGCCAAGCCGCGGGAGATCCGGGGCCTGGCGGGCGTGCTCCCCGACACCGCGCGCTTCCGCTTCGAGCTTACCCTGGTCGAGGAGGGCGGCGGCCTCAAGGTGGCGAAGGCGAGCTGGCAGAGGATCGAGGGCGGCTAGCGGCTCGCGGAGCCACGCGCCTTCGTCAGAGCTCCTTCCCCGACACGGCCGCGATCAGCCCCTTGTAGCGGGCCATCACCGCGTCCCAGCGATAGTTGGCCGCGACGTAGCGGCGGCCGTTCTCGCCCATGGCGGAGCGGAGCGGCTCCGTCTTCACGAGCAGGTCGAGGGCCTCGGTGAACTCGGCGCGGTCCCCATAGAAGAGGCCGGCGTTCGAGCGCTGGCAGTGGTCGACCAGGACCGGCGAGGCCGCCGTGGCGACGACCGGGGTGCCGAGGGCCATCGCCTCGAGGAGCACGATCGAGAGGCTCTCGTACGGGCTGGGGCAGATGACGGCCCGGGCGCCCGCGAGGGCGGCGAGCTTCTCCCGCTCGGGAAGGAACCCGAGGTAGCGCACGCCGGGCACGCGCGGCGACTCCATGGCCAGCCGTCCGATCAGCAGGAGCTCGGCGCCGCCAGAGACGCGGCGCCGATACTCGCCGAAGTGGGCGAGCATCGCGTCGCAGCCCTTGCCGGCGTCGATTCGTCCGGCATAGAGCGCGTAGGCGCCGCGCACGTCGTGGCGGATCCGGAACCCCTCGACGTCGAGGCCATCTCTCTCCACGTCGACGCCCATCCCGGTCACCGCCCGCGGCCGTCCGTCGATGTAGAAGCGCGACCGCACCAGCTCCTCCTCGGGCGCCGAGCAGAAGGCGAAGGCGCGTGGGGCCTGGAACACCCGCTTCATGATCTCGAGGCGCAGCGGCGGCTCGTCATGGGCCGTGGGCACCAGGATCGCGCGCTCCGGGGCGGCCCTGAGCCCCCAGTAGGTCGGGAAGTAAAGGTAGGTGAAGAACAGGACCGCGTCATAGCGGTCGCGCTCCGCCTCGAGGCGCTGGACGAGGCGCGGCACGTCGGGTCCCTGCCGCTTCAGCCACTCGAGCTCCTGCTCCTCGCTGTGCGGGCGATCGTAGAGCGCGTCCGAGAGGCGGTTGAAGGCCGCGAGGTCGCGCTCCGCCTCGCTCGGGAAGCGCCGCACTTCTACGCCGTTCTCGATGCGCTCGCCCTCGGGCAGCTCGTTGCGCCAGGTCACGTAGTCGCGGGCACAGGAGGCGAAGGCCACGACCTCGGCGTCCCTGGCGAGCCGCTCCGCCACGGCGCGGGCCAGCGTCTCGGAGCCGCCGGCGACGTCGGCGCCGTAGCGCTGCACGACGACCGCGACGCGCGGTCTCACGCCGCCACCCCCACCGAGGCCAGATGGCCCCTCAGCAGCGACTCGACGGCCTCCGGAGCGAAGGCGCGCAGGCGGCGGCGCTGGCCCGCGATCACGGCGGCTCGGAGCCCCGCGTCGAAGGCCAGGGCGTGGGCCATCTCCGCCGCCTCGTCGAAGCGCTTGGCGCCGAATCGGACCCCGGCAGTTTCGAGGGTGAAGGGCACCGCGGCGGCGGAGTGGGCGAGCACCGGCACGTCCATCAGCATCGCCTCGACCAGGGGCACTCCGAAGCCCTCGTGCTCGCTCATGCTCACGAACACGTGGGCCGCGGCGTAGTAGGCGAGCAGGTCGGCATGGGGCACGTGCCCGGCGAAGACCACCTCGGACGCCGTGAAGCCTTCCTCGTACGCGAGGGACTGCAGCGCGTCGAAGTAGTGGCGCGGCAGGCGCTCTCCGCCGCCGGTCCGGCGCCGGGGCAGCTTCCCCACGAGCAGCAGGCGCAGATTGGAGTCGATGAAGCGCCGCCAGTAGGCGGCGAGCCTGATGAGGTCCTCGTGGCGCTTGTTGGGCGCGACGCGGCCCACGAAGAGCAGGTTGACGCGCCCGTCGGCGAGCTGCCGGCGCAGCACGCGGCTCGGTTCCTCCCGGTAGCGCGCGAAGTCCAGGTAGATCGGCAGCACGCCGGTCCGCTCGAAGCCCGCCTCGGAGAGCTCGCGCCGGTTGAACTCGCTGTCTCCCAGGGCCAGCTCGACGTGCCCGACCAGGCTGCCCAGGGCCTCGCGGCCCTCGCGGCAGATGCGGACCATCTCGGGATCCCAGCCGGCGAAGAACTCGGGGGGCGTGATGTTGTGATGGAGCAGGATGCGGCGGGCGCGCTGCTCGCGCAGGACCGCGGTGAGGGGCGACGGCACCGCGTAGTGGAGGATCACGACGTCGTCGGCCCCTCCCGGGCGCCATTCGCAGAAGGGGCGCCCGTCCCCGACGAGGTCCGTGTCCAGCTCGAGGGCGTAGACGTCCGCGGCGAAGCCCCAGCGCCGGAAGGCGTCCCGCATCAGGCGCGCGGAGTCCCCGATCGCGTCGCCGCGATGGAGCGCGGGGACCCACTGGTCGACCCTCACGATTCCAGCACCGGCTCCAGGCGCTCGCGAAGCAGCGCCCCGAAGTCCGTGGCGCGGATCTCGCCGACCGCCCGCCGCTGCGTCTCGAGCACCTCCGCGCGCAGCCTGGAGTCCGCGACGAGCTCGTGAACCAGCTCGGCGACGACCTCGAGACGCTTCTCCCTGAGCAGCACCCCTCCGCCGTGGAGCGTCTCGGCCACCGCCCCGGCGTCGTAGGCGACGACCGGCACGCCGAAGTGCATGGCCTCGACCAGCGGCACGCAGTAGCCTTCGTGCTCCGACAGGCACAGGAACGCGTCCGCGACGCGGTAGTAGGCGACCAGGTCCTCGTCGTCGACGTGTCCGGCGAACACGACCTCGTCCAGGCGCAGCTCGCGCACGAGCCGGCTCAGGCGGTCGTAGTAGCGCTCGAAGCCCTTGTGCTCGCCCACCAGGAGCAGACGGCTGCGCGGCTCGAGGTAGCGCTGGTAGATCGCGAACACGCGGATCAGCTCGTCGATGCGCTTGTTCGGGATGACGCGCCCCACGAACAGGATGTTGCGGCGGCCGTCCCGGAACATGGCCTCGACGACCGGCGACGGGCGCAGGTCGTACTTCGCGAGGTCCAGGACGATGGGCAGGACAGCCGTCTTCGCGTAGCCGGCGACCTCGAGCTCCCTGCGGTTGAACTCGCTGTCCCCGAGGGCCAGCTCGGTCCGCGGCGCGAAGGCCAGGAGCTCACGGCGCCCGTGGTAGCACAGCCCGGCCAGGTGGCGCTGGAAGCCGAGGAAGAAGTGGGCCGGCGTGATGTTGTGGTAGATCGACACGAGCCGATCGGGGGCGGGGTGGATGAGGCGCCCCGACGCGCTGCCGATCGAGAAGTGGAACAGGCAGACCGTGTCGGGCGACGAGACCGAGGCGTAGCGCCAGAGGGGGCGGGCGAGGTGCGCGACGCGGGGGTGGACGTGCTCTGCGTAGATCTCGGAGTCGAAGCCCATCCCGCGCAGGTGGGCCTGGATCGCGAGCGCCTCGTTCCCGATGGCGTCCCCGTAAGAGAGGGCGGCCAGGAGCTGGTGGACCTGCCGGGGTCGGCTCACGAGGCCCTCGCTCGCGCCGCGTCCTCCGCGCGGAGCCGGGCGAACAGCTCGAGGTACTTGCGCTCGACGATGTCCCAGGCGTAGTGGGCGTCGAAGTAGGCCCGGCCGTTCTCGCCGAGCCTGCGCCGCAGGGAGGCGTCGCCCTCGACCAGGGACAGCGCTTCGCGGAACTCGTCGTAGTGCGCGTAGTACAGTCCGCCGTTGGAGCGCCGGCACTGGCCGAGCAGGACCTCGCAGCGGGCGTTGGCGAGCACCGGCCGCTTCGCCCACCACGCCTCGAGGGTCACCATCGACAGGCTCTCGTAGCGCGACGGGATCACGAGCGCCTCGGCCGCCGCGAGGGCGTCCCACTTCTCCTGGTCCGGCAGGAAGCCCAGGTGGACGATGGCGGGGTCGTCGGGAACGTCCAGCACGGCCTTCCCGACCAGGACCAGCCTCAACGCGGATCCCGTCTCGGCCCGGTACCTCTGGAAGAACGGGAACAGCTCGTCGCAGCCCTTGTTGCGGTCGATGCGGCCGACGTAGAGGAGGAACGGCCCTGTGACGCCGCGGTTGCGACGGAACCCTTCGGGATCGAGGCGCTCGGGCAGCTTCGATCCCACTCCGATCACGTCTCCGAGGACGGCGTCGTTGTGGGCGTCGGCCCGGATCATGTCGCGCTCCTCGGGGCTGTTCCAGACAATCGCCCTGGGCAGGCGGAAGAGCGGCGGGAAGATCGAGAGGCGGTGGATGCCGTCGTTCTCCGCCGTGGGCACGAGCACGGCGCGCTCGGGGGCGGCGCGCAGGCCGTGGTACGTGGTGTAGTAGCGGTAGGAGAAGAACACCAGGAAGTCGTAGGCGCTCCGGCGCAGGGCCACCTCGGCGACCAGGCGCGGCGATAGCGGGCCCTCCTCCTCCAGCCAGCGCCGCTCGTCGTCCTCGGTGTGCGGTCCTTCGACGCGTCGCGACCACTCGGCGAAGCGGTAGACGTCGCGGGGCCGCTCCACCTCGAAGCGCCGCACACGCACGCCGTTCAGGACCTCTTCGCCCTCGGGGTAGTGGTTCTCCCACGTGACGTAGTCGCTGGCGCAGGTCGTGAGCACCTCGACCTCGGCGTGGCGCGTGAGGTGCTCGGCCACGAGCCGGCAGTGGTATTCCGCCCCGCCCGCGATGTCCAGCCCGTAACGCTGGACCACGAAGCCCAGCTTCAAGCCCCGTCCGAGCCCTTCTTCCCCGGCTCCTCGCGGTAGACGACCATCTCCTCGAGCGTCCGCTCGCGCCGCGCGTCGAGCTCGACCTTCGCCTGCAGGGCCAGGTGGCGGTTCTTCAGGTCCTGCAGCTCGAGGTTCAGCTTCGTCACCTCGATGGCGAGGTTCGTCAGGAGGTGGACGTAGTAGGCGTTCAGGTCCGACTGGCGCGACAGCGCCGAGATCATCGGGTTCGGGTTCCAGAACAGCTTCTGCACCGGGTTCAGGACCCGGCGCAGCGCCCTCAGGATGCGGCCCACCACGCCCCGGCTCGACTCGTAGACGGTGTCCTCGTGGAACGCGAAGTTCCAGCGCGAGGGCAGGGCGCGGAAGTCCTTCACGAAGTCCGGGTTGAAGTCGTAGGCGTCGAGCACCGCGTCGAGGCGCCGCTCGGCGATCTCCCGGATCTCCTCCTCGGTGTAGAGCCCCTGGCGCTTCTCCTCGATCCGCTTGCGGATCGAGGTCATGATCTTCTGGACGTCGACGCCCTCGGCCTTGATCTCGAAGCTCATCGGATCGGCCCGGGCGCGCCGCCCGCCGTATACACGATCGCCACGAGCGCCAGCGCCCAGAGGGCGACGTTCACCAGGATGGGCCGGTCGGTGAGCAGGAGATCCGTGGGGCTGCCCCCCTGCTCCTTCTGATGCACCAGGTAAAGATAACGGAAGATGCCGTAGAGGACGAAAGGGATCGTCCAGGGAAGCCGGTCGGTCTGGAACTTGGCGATCGTCTCGGACGCCGTGGTGTAGGACGCGTACGCCATCAGGCAGGAGGCCGTGACGACGGCGATCATCTGGTCGAGCAGGTAGGGGCTGTAGTCCTGCAGGCTCTTGCGATGATCGGAGGCCTGGCCCACCAGGGACGTGAGCTCGTGGCGGCGCTTGCAGAACGTCAGGAACAGCGCCAGCAGGACCGTGCAGATGAGCAGCCAGTCGCTGAACACGACGCCGATGGCCAGGGCTCCGGCCACGGCCCGAACGACGAAACCCAGGCTGACGGCGATCGCGTCGACGATCACGACCTCCTTGAGCTTCAGGGAGTACAGGAGGTTCAGCAACAGGTAGGCCAGTGCGGCCGCTGCGAAGGCCCGGCCAAGGAGCAGCGCGATCAGCAGGCAGGCGACCGCGAGCCCGGCCGCAACGAGCAGCGCCGTGCTCGCGCGCAGCGCCCCGCTCGCGATCGGCCGCAGCCTCTTGCGGGGGTGCAGCCGGTCGTGCTCGACGTCACGGACGTCGTTGACGAGGTAGACCGCTCCCGAGAGGCCGCAGAAGAGCAGGAATGCGAGAAGGGAGCGCTGGAACGGCTGCGCCTCGAACAGGTGCTTGCTGAGCGCCAGGGGCGCGAACAGGATGAGGTTCTTCGTCCACTGGTGCGGTCTCAGGGAAACGAGAAGCGGCTTCACGAAACGGCTTCGCGAGGGCGCCGCGCGGATCCCCTAGAAGCTCTTGATCGCCTCGGGCTCGGAGTCGTAGGTCTCGAAGACCGTGAGCAGCTTGGTGATGGCGAGCAGGTCCTGGATCTTCTTGGTGAGGTTGATCAGCTTCAGCCGGCCGTTCTTCCGGCTGACCGTCGTGTAGCAACGGACGATCTCGCCGAGGCCGGCCGAGTCCACATAGGGCACGTCGGCCAGGTTCAGCAGGATCTTGGTCTTGCCCCCGTCCACCACGCGATTCACTGCGTCCCGGAGAGCGTCGTCTCCCTCGCCGATCAGGATCTTGCCGTGAAGGTCCAGGATCACGACGTCTTCGACCTGGCGCTCGACGATCTTCATGGACGTTCTCCCCGCGTTTTCAAGTAGTTGTACGGAGGCGGCACAGTACCACAGCGTTTCCGCGCGTGTCAACGAAACCGCGCAAGGCCAGAACCCGTGTTAGCTTCGGAGCCCCATGGACTTCCTGGAGCGGCTCAGGGCCCGGGCCCAGGCCGGGCAGGCCCGGATCGTGCTCCCCGAGGGGACCGAGCCACGGACCCTGCGTGCCGCCGCGAGAGCCCAGGAGCTCGGCATCGCCCGGCCCACCCTCCTGGGCGACCCTGCGGCCGTCCGACAGGCCGCGGACGCCGCAGGGGTGGACCTGGGTCGGATCGAGGTGGACTCAATACCCACCTCCGGACCCGCCTTCGAGGCCTCGCTCCGGGCCTACGAGGAGCGGGTCCGGCATCGGGGCATCCGGCAGGACGAGGCCCGAGAGCACCTCCGCGACCCCCTCCTGTGGGGCGCGCTGGAGGTCGCGGCGGGTCGGCAGGCCGGCATGGTGGCGGGGGCGCGCTCGACGACGGCACAAACGCTGCGGGCGGCGCTCCGGGGAATCGGCGTGAGGGAAGGAGTCTTCAAGCTGTCGTCCTTCATGCTGATGGTGACACGCAATTCCACCCTCGGCGACGGAGGCGTCCTGGTGTTCGCCGACTGCGGGGTCAACCCCGAGCCGACGGCGCCCGAGCTGGCCGAGATCGCCCTGCTCACGGCCGACAGCGCGCGCGCCTTCCTCGGCGACGTCCCGCGCGTGGCGTTCCTGTCCTTTTCGACACGGGGCAGCGCGGACCACCAGCGCTCCCGTCGCGTGCGCGAGGCGACGCGCATCGCGGCCGCGCGGGCCCCGGACCTCCTGGCCGACGGGGAGATGCAGCTCGACGCGGCGCTCGTCCCCGAGGTCGGCGCGAGCAAGGCTCCCGGAAGCCTGGTCGCCGGGAGGGCCAACGTCCTGATCTTCCCTGACCTCGACGCCGGCAACATCGGCTACAAGCTTGTGGAGCGGATCGCAGGCGCACGGGCCATCGGCCCGATCCTGCAGGGCCTGAGGCGCCCTGCGAACGACCTGTCCAGAGGCTGCTCGGTCGACGACATCGTGGACCTGATCGCCGTGACGGCGGTCCAGGCCGCTACTGCCTCGCCGCGCGCCGAGCGCTGAAGCAGTCGTTGCAGTAGACAGGCCGGCCCTCTCGGGGCTGGAACGACACGGTCGCGTCGCGGCCGCACTGGCTGCAGCTGACGCGGATCTCCCGCCTCCCGCGCGACCCGGCGTGCCGCCTGGCACGGCAGGCCGGACAGCGCTTGGGCTCGTGGCGCAGACCTCGGCCCGCGTAGAAGAACTGTTCCGGGGCGCTCCAGACGAAATGCGCGCCGCATTCGGCGCAATGGAGCGTCTTGTCCTGGTACTCCATTGACCTTCCCGGTCGAGGCTCCCCAGGGCTCGTCGGCGAGCCCCGGGGGAAGGTGGGTGCTACTCGCCCTCGCGGCGCAGCTTCTTGCGGTTGCGCTTGCGGGCGAGCGCCTGCTTGGCGCGCCGTCTGTCGCCGGGCTTCAGGTAGAAGCTGTGCTTCTTGATGTCCTTGATGATGTCTTCCTGCTGGACCTTGCGTTTGAAGCGGCGAAGGGCGTTTTCGATCGATTCGCCCTCCTGGATCTTGATCTCCGCCAAACTGAATGCACCCCCACTCCGCCCTGGCCGGGCTCGAACGGATGATCGTAGGCGAGGATCCGCACGCAGTCAATTATCATCGGCCACAGCGATGGCCCTGCCCGGCACCCTCTACGTCGTGGCCACGCCGATCGGGAACCTCGAGGACGTGACGCTGCGGGCGCTCCGCGTCCTCCGCGAGGTGGACCTCGTGGCCTGCGAGGACACCCGACGCACCGGGCGGTTGCTGAAAGCGCACGGGATTCCGGCCCGGACCACCTCCTTCTTCGAGCACAACGAGCGCTGGAAGGGCGACCGCCTCCTCGACGAGCTCCGCGCGGGCCGCAGCGTCGCACTCGTGTCCGACGCCGGGACCCCGGGGATCTCGGATCCCGGCTTCCGCCTGGTGCGCGACGCCCGCGCAGCGGGCCTTCCGGTCGTGCCGGTCCCGGGGCCGAGCGCGGCGATCGCGGCGCTTTCGGTCTCCGGCCTGCCGACGGACCGCTTCCTCTTCGTCGGCTTCCTGCCGTCGCGCGCCGGAGCGCGGCGGCGCGCCCTCGAGGCTCTGCAGGACCGTACCGAGACCCTCGTCGTCTACGAGTCGCCCGTGCGCCTCAGGGACACGCTCGTCGACCTGGCGGCGGTCCTGGGCGACCGGGAGGCGTTCCTGTGCCGCGAGGCGACCAAGGTGCACGAGGAATACCGGCGAGCGCCTCTCGTGGCCCTCGGCGTGGCGCTCGCAGAGCAGGAGGACGTCAAGGGAGAGGTGGTGCTGGTGATCGCCGGGCGCGGCGAGGACGAGGCCCGCACCGACGAATCGCCCGAAGCCGTCTTCCGGCGCTTGTTCGAGGGCGGCCTGGGCCGCCGCGAGGCGGCGAAGCGGGCGGCCCGGCTCACGGGCCTGCCGGCCCGCGAGGTCTATCGTCGAACCCTCGGCTCGCAACGACGCGATTGACACCCGCGTCGCTCCCGTGGCAGTTTGTGCCGGCCCCGACATGAGAGTCCTGGTCGTCGGCAACGGCGGACGCGAGCACGCCCTGGCCTGGAAGATCAAGCAGAGCCCGCTCCTGACCGAGCTCTACTGCGCTCCCGGCAACGCCGGGATGGCGGAGCTGGCCGACTGCGTGCCGATCGACACGTCCAACATCGTCGAGGTCGCCGACTTCGCCCAGACCATCAAGGCGGACCTCACGGTCGTGGGACCCGAGCTGCCGATGGTGCTGGGCATCGCCGACGAGTTCGCGCGGCGCGGCCTGCTCATCTTCTCGCCCAGCCGCGTCGCCGCGGAGATCGAGGGTTCGAAGGCCTTCGCCCGGGAGTTCATGAGCCGTCACAAGATCCCGTCGCCGGCCTACCAGGTCTGCCAGTCCCCCGAGGAGGCGATGGCCGCGGTGAAGAAGCCGCCGTTCGGCTTCCCGATGGTGATCAAGGCCGACGGGCTCGCGTCCGGCAAGGGCACGATCCTGGCCCAGGATGAAGCCGAGGCGAAGGCCGCCGTGGACTTGATGATGACCGAGAAGAAGTTCGGCAGCGCCGGGAACCGCCTCGTGATCGAGGAGTTCCTGTCGGGGGAGGAGATCTCCTTCCTGGTGCTGTCGGACGGCGCGCGAGTGGTTCCCTTGATGTCCGCCCAGGACCACAAGCGCGTGCGCGACGGCGATGTCGGCCCGAACACCGGCGGCATGGGAGCCGTGTCGCCGGCCACCAACATGACCGTGGACGCCCACAAGCAGATCATGCAGGAGGCGGTGCTGCCCACCGTCGCCGGCATGGCCGCCGAGGGCCGGCGCTACCAGGGCACGCTCTACGCGGGCGTGATGATGACCGACGAGGGGCCGAAGGTCCTGGAGTACAACGCGCGCTTCGGCGACCCCGAGACCCAGGCCATCCTCGTGCGCATGAAGTCCGACATCGTGCCGATCCTCGTCGGCGTCGCGCAGGGTCAGCTCAAGGACACGAAGATCGAGTGGGCCAAGGAGCCCTCGGCGTGCGTGGTCGTCGCCGCGAAGGGATATCCGGAGGCCCCCGAGACCGGCCAGGCCATCTCGGGCCTCGAGGCGCTGAAGGGCCTCTCGGACGTCGTGGCGTTCCATGCCGGCACCGGCAGGAAGGACGACGCGACGGTGACGACCGGCGGACGCGTGCTGGGCGTGACGGCGCTCGGCGCCAACCTCGAGGCGGCGATCCAGCGCGCCTACGAGGCCGTCGCCAAGATCTCCTTCGCCGGCATGCACTACCGGCAGGACATCGGCAAGAGGGCGCTCGCCCGGCTGCAGGCGCGCTGAGCATGGCGGCACGCCCGGCGATCGCCGTCCTCATGGGCAGCGACTCGGACCTTCCGGTGATGGCCGAGTGCGTCAAGGTGCTCGCGTCCTACGGGCTCGACTGCGACGTGCGCGTGCTCTCGGCCCACCGCACCCCGGACGCGGCGATCCGCTACGCGCGCCGCGCCGAGGCGCGCGGCATCCGCGTGTTCGTGTGCGGGGCAGGTGGCGCGGCTCACCTCGCGGGCGCGATCGCCGCCCACGCGACGCTGCCGGTGATCGGAGTGCCGCTCGCCAGCTCGCCGCTGGCAGGCTTCGACGCCTTGCTCTCGACCGTGCAGATGCCGCCGGGAGTGCCCGTGGCGACGGTGGGCGTGGGGCCGATGGGCGCCGCCAACGCCGGCCACCTCGCGGCGCAGATCCTGGCCGGCGGCGACGTCGCGTTGCGCCGCAAGGTCGCTGCGCGCCGCGCCGGGATGGCTGCAGCGGTGATCGAGAAGGCGAAGGGGCTCGACGCCAAGCTCCGCGAGCTGCTGAAGCGCTAGAAGAACCCCACCTGATATCGCAGCACGTCCACGACGCCGGCATCGGGCGTGTGCCCGGGGCGCGTCTCCAGGGCCTGCCCGTCGCTGTCCACGATGCCCTGGAGGAGCAGGAGCTCGACCTGCCGGCCGGGCCGAAGGCGATTGCCGGGATCGACGATGAGCGCCCGACGCCCTCCGTCGTAGTTCATCCGCACACCGTCGAACTCGCGGTCGCCCGGCATCGGCCGGCCGGCGTAGCGCAGCACGACCTTGCCCCGGAAGCTGTTCTCGTCCATGTCGTTGCTGAACTGCACGGCGAAGCGCGTGTCGCCGGGCACGTCGAGGTCGCCGTCCAGGGGCAGCGCGAAGACCACCACCGGCGAACGCCTCGGCCGCTCGGGTGGCGGAGGGGGCGGCTGCGCCTGCGCGGCCGGCCTCGGCTCCGTCGTCAGGACGACCTTCTGCGCCACGACGCACGTGGCGCCGCGGCGCGTCTCGACCCGACCGGTGACTTCGAGCCACTTGCCCGTGTCGCGCTTGAGCGAGGGATCGAGCTCGAAGCCGTCGCCCTTGGGCTTCCTGCCGGTGATCCACACCGCGAAGAGCTCGTCCTTCAGGACCCAGTCCGAGCGGCCGCTCTGGCTGCGGGTCGGCAGGTCGCCGAACAGGTTGCGGCCGCGGAACTGTCCGACCACCTTGACGAGCCGTCCGTCGTAGCGCCCCGGCCGCGTCACGAGCGTCTCGAGGCTGAAGGCCTCGGCCTTGGCGAGGGTCTCCTTGGGAGCGTCGCCGCCGATGAAGGCCCAGAACCGGATGAGGCCTGCGGCCGTGGCCGTGCCCGTCGGGTCGGTCACGCTCGTCCTGAGGAAGGCGCCCGTCACTTCGACGTCCTGGCCGAACAGCGTCCGCGCCTCGGCCTCCCATCCCGCTCCGATCTCCGAGACAGGGACGATCACCACGCGTGAGCCGAACCCGTCCTGGAGTACGTAGTTCCTGAGGCTTTCCAGGACGAGACGGCCGTGGGTGCGCACGGCGCGGTCGAAGTACGAGTCCGGGCTCTGGACGAGGTCGGTGAGGCTGACGTCGACCGGCTCGCCGTAGCGCATCTCGTACTGGTTCAAGGGGGTGCCGAGCTCGACCTGTTGCGAGGCCGCGGGCATCGCGAGCAGGCACAGCGCGGCGCCGAGCGGCCTCATGCCTCCGAGTATAGTAGGATCGCCCGACTCCCAAGAGCGCCCCAGAGGAGAGAGAGCATGGCCCAGGAAGATCAAGCGGCCGACTTCACGCCGTACGTGCCGGACTCGGCCGAGCTTCCCGAGTTCACGTTCCGCGCCGTGGCGCTCGGGATCATCTTCGGGATCATCTTCGGCGCGGTGACCGTCTATGTCGGCCTGCGCGCGGGCCTCACCGTGGCCGCCTCGATCCCGATCGCGGTGCTCTCGATCAGCCTGCTGCGCGCCCTCGGCCGCGCGACGATCCTGGAGAACAACATCGTCCAGACCACCGGTTCGGCGGGCGAATCGGTGGCCGGCGGCGTCATCTTCACGTTGCCGGCGCTCATCTTCCTGGGCTTCTCCCTCGAGTACTCGCGGACGCTGCTCCTCGCCCTGATCGGCGGCTGGCTCGGCGTCCTGTTCATGATCCCGCTGCGCCGCCAGCTGATCGTCAAGGAGCACGGCAACCTGCTCTATCCGGAGGGCACGGCGTGCGCCGACGTGCTGGTCGCTGGCGAGAAGGGCGGCTCGTTCGCGGGGCGCGTGTTCAGCGGCCTGGGCCTGGGCAGCCTCTACACGCTGCTCCAGAACAGCAACGCTTTCGCCGTGCTCAGGGAGGAGCCCCAGTACAACCCGTCGTGGCTCCCGGGCGCTTCGCCTCGCGCGACGATCACCTCCGAGTATCTCGGCGTCGGGTACATCATCGGCCCCAGGGTCGCGGGCGTGATCTTCGCCGGCGGCATCTTCTCCTGGATGGTGATGATGCCGGCGATCAAGTTCTTCGGCAGCGGCGTGCCGGGCCCCATCTATCCGGGCACGATACCCATCGCCGACATGGGTCCGCGCGACATCTGGATCACCTACATCCGGCCCATGGGTGCGGGCGCCGTGGCTGCCGCCGGCCTCATCACGCTGATCAAGACCGTTCCGACGATCGTCGCGGCCTTGAAGGCCGGCCTCGCCGACCTCAAGAAACGGGGCGATGCCGCCGCGGCCGGCACGGGGCGGACCGCACGCGACCTGAGCACCTCCCTCGTGGTCGTGGGCTCGGCGGCCATCGTCCTCTTCATGTGCGCCTTCCTGACGCTGAAGCCGGTCCCGGGCACGAACACCAGCCTCTTCGCGAACCTGCTGGCCTCGGTGCTGGTCGTGGTCTTCGGGTTCCTGTTCGTGACCGTTTCGTCGCGCATCGTGGGGCTCATCGGCACCTCGGCGAACCCGATCTCGGGCATGGCCATCGCCACGCTGATGGCGACCTGCGGCCTGTTCCTGATCCTGGGCTGGACCGCGCCGGCGTTCGCGGCCCTGGCCCTCACGATCGGCGGCACCGTCTGCATCGCGGCGGCCAACGCAGGGAACACGTCGCAGGACCTCAAGACCGGCTTCCTGGTGGGAGCCACGCCCGCGGCGCAGCAGAAGGGGCTGTTCCTCGGCGTCGCCACCTCCTGCCTGGTCATCGGCGTGACTCTCATCCTGATGAACAAGGGGCTCGAGAGCTTCGAGAAGCGCGACTTCGCCGTGGACCTAGCGCAGCTCCCCGAGGGCGTCACCGTCGAGAACCCGGCTTTCGAGCATGCGGGCCGCACCTACACGCTGCTCAACGTGATCGGCTCTCCCTCGGTCCCGCAGGGCAAGTACCTGCTCGACGCCGGTACGGGGCGCGTGGAGCTCCAGTGGATCCAGGGCATCGGCAGCGACAAGGCGCCGGCGCCCCAGGCGCAGCTCATGTCCACCGTCATCAACGGAATCCTGACCCGGAAGCTGCCCTGGGGCCTCGTGTTCCTCGGCGTGTTCCTCGTGATCGCGGTCGAGCTCCTGGGAATTCGCTCGCTCAGCTTCGCCGTGGGCTCCTACCTGTCGATCGGAACGACGGCCGCGATCTTCGCCGGCGGGCTCGTGCGCTGGCTGGCCGAGCGCGACCAGCCCGCGAAGAAGGCCGACGACGAGACGAGCCCTGGAGCGCTCTACGCCAGCGGCCTGATCGCCGCCGGCGGCATCGTCGGGTTGCTGGCGATCGTCCTCCGGCTGCTCGGGATCTCGGACAGGATCAACTTCGCGACGCTCGTCGTGGCTCCCGTCGAGGCGGCACGCGTCGCGGCAGAGAAGGTCGGGCAGCCCTTGGAGCTGACCTTCGGCCAGCACGCGGCGCTGGTCCTCCACAGCCCGTGGGTCGGCATGCTCGCCTTCGCCGCCCTGGCCTTCTCCCTCTACCACTTCGCCCGCAAGCCCCTCGAAGGCGCGAGGTAGGTTCAGCGAGGGTCTCCAGGAACACAAAAGCCCCGGAGAGGTTTCCCACTCTCCGGGGCCCGGTCAGCTGTTGGGATTCGCCAGGTCGTTTACGGCCTGAGCGGCCCCCCTGCCGAGTTCGGGACCGATCCGAGATCGGTGAGGAGGCATCCAGTCACGTGCTGTTCCACGGTTGTCCTGCGCTTATGGCCAAAGACCTAAGCGGCAGCCACCTCGCGGGGTTTATGGCAACTGTCCACTGGACCACCTCCTTTCTCGCGTGAGGCGAGTGTACGGACCGCGGCTTCGGGCTGTCAAGGGGGAAAGTACAAGCGCTCGCGGCCCGCACGCGCCGAGATACCAAAGATGGTGTCCCGACGCGCGGCAGCGCCACTCGCGCTGCGGCCCCTCGCTTGACACTTCTCAAACGCGCATGCTACCGTGCTCGCTCGACCATCGCGTCCCGATAACCATCGTCCCATGAGAGACTTCGGTCGCTGGCCAGGATGAAGCTCAAGGCACTGGGTTGCTACGGCGGCAACATGCCCGACCATGGGATGACGTCCTTCCTGGTCAATGGGACCGTGTGTCTCGACGCGGGATGGGTCTCGAACGCGCTCTCGCTCAAGGAACAGGAGAAGGTCAAGGACATCCTCATCTCGCATTCGCATCTCGACCACACCTGCACCCTGCCCTTCCTGATCGACAACAACTTCACGGCGCCCGGCTTCTCGCTCCGCATCTACTCGATCCCCGAGGTGGTCGCCTCGATGCGGAACCACCTCTTCAACAACCATACCTGGCCGGACTTCACCTGCCTCCCCAACGACCTGACGCCCGTCTTGAAGCTCGTGGAGATAAAGCCCGAGGAGCCGTTCGTCGTCAACGGGATGACGATCCGCGCCGTGCGGGTCTCCCATAGCGTGCCGACCACGGGCTACGTCCTCGAGGAAAAGCGCGCGGCGCTGGCCTTCTCCAGCGACACCGGCCCGACGGACCGCTTCTGGCGGATCTGCAACGAGACGAAGCGCCTGAAGGCCGTGATCACCGAGTGCTCCTTCCCGGACGGCCTCCTGGAGCTGGCCCGCGTGTCCGGGCACTTGACGCCGCAGCTCCTCGACCAGGAGCTCGAGAAGCTCGAGCGGGATGTTCCGGTCTACCTCTACGGCTGCAAGCCGCGTCACATCCCGGTCATCCGCAACGAGGTGCGGATGCTGAAGCGGAAGAACATCCGCTTCCTCGTACAAGGGAGAACCTACAACTTCTAGACCTGGCTCCTCCCGAGGCTGACGAGACTTCCCACGAGACCGACGACCATGCCGCCCAGGACGAGCCCGAGGCACACCTCGGTGGGCAGCAGCAGCGCGCTGCGGCCGAGGAGCTCCGAGGCCGCGATCACGTCCCGGGCCAGCACGCGAATCGCGGCGTAGAGGAGGCCGACGGCCAGCAGCCCGCCGAGGCCGCCCTGGAGCATTCCCTCGACGACGAAGGGGCCGCGCACGTAAGCGCGCGTCGCGCCCACGAGGCGCATGATGTCGAGCTCGTCCTGCCGGGCGTAGACCGTCAGCCGGATCACGTTCGAGATGGTGAACACGCCGGCGAGGGCGAGAATGCCGCCCAGGATCCCCCCGAGGCCGCGCACGAGTCGCACGGCCGTCGCGAGGCGCTGGATCCACAGCAGGTCGTACTGCACCTCTTCGACGCCGGGCGCCGCCTGCAGCTCTCCCGCCAGCCGCTGCACTTCCACGGCCGACTGGCGTTCGGGCTTCAAGGTGATCTCGAGGGATTCGGGGAACGGGTTCTCGCCCAGATCGTCGGGAAGCGTTCGGAGATCGCGGAACAGCGCCTTGAAGCGCGCGAGGGCCTCGTCGCGGCTCACCGCCGTGAAGGACGCCACGGCCGGATCCGCCTGGAGCCGCTCCACCAGGAGGGCGCGCGCGCGGGGATCGATGCCGTCACGGAGGTAGGCCGTGAGCTGGACCTTCTGGGTCCAGCGCGCGACCACCGCGTTGAGGTTGCTCGCGACGGCGAGGAAGGCGCCGAGCACGAACAGGCTCACGCCGATCGTGCCGATCGAGAGCGCGCTGATGAGCCGGCTGCGCAGCAGGCTGGTGAGCGCTTCCTCGAGGAAGTACGCGAGGGCCCGCAGGGCCGGCATCGGCGCGGGATTATAATCCCGCTCCCATGGCCGTCCTGATCGGCATCGCGGGCGGCACCGGCTCGGGCAAGACCTCGTTCGCGGAGAAGCTGCGCGCGCGCCTGGGGCCCGAGCGCTGCGTCACGATCGCCCAGGACTCGTACTACAAGGACGGCAGCGGCCTGGACGAGGCAGCCAGGGCGAGGGTCAACTACGATCACCCGGACGCCTTCGACACGAGCCTGCTCCTGCAGGACCTGCGCGACCTCAAGGCGAACCGGCCGGTGCCCCACCTCACCTACGACCACGCCTCCTACTCGCGGCACGTGCTCCCCGACGCGATCGCCCCCAAGCCCGTGATCCTGCTCGAGGGCATCCTGATCCTGGCCGAGGAGCCGCTGCGGCGCCTGATGGACATCAAGCTCTTCATCGACACGGACGCCGACGTTCGGATCCTGCGCCGGCTGCGCCGAGACCTGAAGGAGCGCGGGCGCAGCTTCGAGTCCGTCGAGGGGCAGTACCTGGGCTCGGTGCGGCCCATGCACCTCGAGTTCGTCGAGCCCTCGAAGCGCTACGCCGACCTGATCGTGCCCGAGGGCGCCCGGAACGAGGTGGCCTTGGAGGCGGTCCTGGCGCGGGCCCAGGCGATGATGCGGGACTAGCCGCCGGCCACGCGGCCGCGCTCCAGGCCGATCACGCGCTTGCCCATGCGCTGGATCATGTCGCGGTCATGTGTCGCCACCAGGACCGTCGTGCCCCGGGAGTTGACTTCCTGGAACAGGCTCATGATCTCCTGGGCCATCTCGGGATCGAGGTTTCCCGTCGGCTCGTCGGCGAGGAGCAGCATGGGCTCGTTGATCAGCGCGCGGGCGATCGCCACGCGCTGCTGCTCGCCGCCGGAGAGCTGCAGCGGGTAGCTGTGCATCTTGTGGTGCAGGCCGACGGCCTTGAGGGCGGCGAAGGCGCGTCGCTTCTGCTCCTTGACCGGCACCGACAGGATGCGCAGGACGAACGCCACGTTCTCGAGGATGGTCTTGCGCTTGAGGAGCTTGAAGTCCTGGAACACCACGCCGATCGAGCGGCGAAGCGCCGGGATCTGGCCGTCGGGAATCGCCGTGACGTTGCGCCCTCCCACCAGGATCTGGCCTTGTGTCGGCAGCTCTTCCCGGAAGACCAGCTTCAGGAACGTGGTCTTGCCGGCGCCGGAGGGCCCCGTCAGGAAGCAGAACTCCCCCTTCTCGACGTGAAGCGTCACGTCGGAGAGCGCCACGCTCTCGCGGTCGTACTGCTTGTAGACGTGGAAGGCCTGTATCATTCGGCGGCTTCGCTGGGATTATAGAGGTCGCGGCCTTGGGCCACGGCCGCGGGCGAAGGAGGGATAGGGCGGGGGCCTATTGAATGAAAGCCATCGTCATCCGCGAGCACGGCGGGCCCGAGGTGCTGCGCCTCGAAGAGCTGCCCGACCCCGTGGCCGGGCCCGGCGAGGCCCTCGTCCGCGTCCGCGCCTGCGCCCTGAACCACCTCGACCTGTGGACGCGCCGCGGGCTGCCGGGCCGCAAGGTGGGCTTCCCCCACGTGCTCGGCAACGACGTCGCCGGAGAGATCGTGACGCTCGGGTCGGAGGCCGCCGGCCTCGAGGCCGGTCAGCGGGTGATCCTGTGTCCGGGCATCTCGTGCGGGCGCTGCCGGGCCTGCCTGCAGGGCGAGGACAGCGCCTGCAGGAGCTATCGCATCCTCGGCAACCAGGTCCACGGCGGCTATGCGGAGCTCGTCCTCTGCCCCATCGTCAACCTGATCCCGCTGCCGGCCGGCTTCGGCTTCGAGGAAGCGGCCGCATTCCCCCTCGTGTTCCTCACGGCCTGGCGCATGCTCGTCACCCGCGCGCGACTCCGGCCAGGGGAGGACGTGCTCGTCTGGGCGGCAGGCAGCGGCGTGGGCATGGCTGCGATCCAGGTCGCAAAGCTCTTCGGAGCGCGCGTGATCGCCACTGCCGGGACCGACCGCAAGCTCGACCAGGCGAAGTTCCTCGGCGCCGACCACGTGATCCACCACCATCGCGACGACGTCGTGGCCGAGGTGCGCCGCCTGACCGGCAAGAAGGGCGTCGAGGTCGTGGTCGAGCACGTCGGACAAGCGACCTGGGAGCGCTCCATCCTGTGCCTCGCCCAGCGCGGGCGCCTGGTCACGTGCGGCGCCACGACCGGCCCGGACGGTGCCACCGACCTGCGCTACGTCTTCTCGAAGCAGCTCTCGATCCTCGGCTGCTACACGGGCGGCAAGGCCGAGCTGCTCGAGGCCGCCGATTTCTTCTTTGCGCGCAAGCTGCGAACCGTGGTGCACGGGGTCTATCCGCTGGCCGAGGCCCGGCGCGCCCACGAGGCGATGGAGGCCTCGGAGCACTTCGGGAAGCTCGTCCTCGTCCCGTGACCGCGTTCCTCCCGTCCCCCCTCGCGGCGGGCGGCCACCGCCAGACCCTGCTCGGCTACTGGCGTCGCCGCAGCCTCGAATGGCGCCACGTCGCGGAGGACATCGTCGTGACCGCGCAGGATGGCGTGAACCTGCTGCTGCGAGCGAGCTGGCAGCCGGGCCCGCGCGCCCAGCGCCCCGCCCTGGTGCTGCTCCACGGCCTCGGCGCCTCGGATGCGGCCAAGTACGTGGTGGCGGCGGGCCAGCTCGCGTTCGCGCGAGGCTGGCACGTGGTGCGGATGAACCTGCGCGGCGCCGGGGACGGCGTGAGGCACGCCCCGGTGCTCTACAACGCGGGCCTCGACGGAGACCTGGCCGCGGTCCTCGAGGCGGTCGCGCGACAGGCGCCGCGGGTCGGCGTGCTCGGCTTCTCCCTCGGCGGGAACCTCGCCCTGTTGTTGCTGGGCCGCCGCGCAGACCGCCTGCCGCCGCGGTTCGTCGGCGCCGTGGGGGTCTCGCCGCCCCTCGACCTCGCGGCCTGCGCGACGGCCCTTGAGCGCCCCGGCAACCGGCTCTACCAGCTCTACTTCATGAGGAACCTGCGGCGCGCCTATCGCGAGCGGCAGGGGGCGCGCCCCGACGTGTTCGCGCCGGGACTCGAACAGGGGGTGCGAACGGTGCGGGAGTACGACGAGCGGATCACGGCGCCCTATGGCGGGTATCCGAGCGCGTCCGACTACTACGCGAGCTCGAGCGCGGGCCCGCGCCTCGGAGCCGTGCGGCACCCGGCTCTCGTCCTCGCAGCCTGGGACGATCCCTTGATCCCGGGGGAATCCGTGGCGCGCTGGCCGGTCTCCGGGTCCGTGACCCGCGAGATGCTGCCGACGGGCGGCCACGTGGGCTTCGTGGCGCCGAGCGACGCGCCCGGCGGCTTCTGGGCGGCGGAGCGCGCGCTGGACTTCCTCGGCGAAGGCTAGCGCGGGGCCGGTGCCTCGAGGGCCTGGATCATCACGTCGAGGCTCCGCTCTCCGGCTTCGTCGAGGAGCGCCGCGAGCGGAGCCATGTCCAGGGCGAAGGCCGCCTGGAGCGCGGCCTTGAGGCGGACGCCATCGCCCCCGACGAGGATCGGGGCGCGCCCGCCGGCGCGAACGGCGGCGTGCGTGGCGGCCAGGCGGGAGACCCGGCCGTTGCCGTCGTCGAAGGGCAAGATCTCGACGACACGCGCGAGCACCAGGGCTCCGGCTTGGGCCGGAGCCAGGCGCGCGACGCTCTCGCTCGCGAGCCAGCCCTCCAGGATCTCCAGGCGCCCCTCGATCGCGCCGGGAGGAGCGGGCGGCGCGCCCTCGCGGGTCCGCGGCTCGGCGCGCCAGCCCGAAGGGACGCCGACGACGGCCGCGTGCCACGCGCGGAGCGCGCCTCGGTCCAGGGGGGCGTCCTTCGCGACGCTGCGGAAGGCCTGCCGCAGCCGTCGGACCTCGCCGGGCGCCTCGGGGTCCGGACGCCGCACGTCCTCCCAGCTCGCCGGAACGCCCGCGAGCTCGAGACTGCCGAGCAGACGCGCATCCTCGACGACGCTGGCCAGGACCGCGCGGTCGGCGACTCGCGCCGCGAGCAGGCCTTCGAGCCGCTTCTCCTTGAGCGCGGCGCTGGCTGTGAGGCGCACGAGGGTCATGCGCGATTCTAATTGTGGTTTCGGAATAGAATCGCCTGGATGACTGGCACTTGCTGCGCGATGGCGGCCGGGGCGCTGCTGACGGCCCTGGGCGTGGCTCCCCTGGCGGATTCCGCCGAGGCCAAGGCCAAGAAGCCCACGCTCACCCTGCGCTCCTCGCCGCGCTTCGCGTTCTCCCCCGTCCGGGTGCTGTTCGTGGCGGAGCTGTCCGGCGGCGACGACGTCGAGGAGTACTACTGCCCCGAGCTGGAGTGGGAGTGGGACGACGGCAGCAAGAGCGTCCAGGAGTCGGACTGCGAGCCCTTCGTCCCGGGCCAGACCAAGATCGAGCGGCGCTTCTCGGCCGAGCACGACTACCGCCGCGCCGCGAGCTACAACGTGAAGGTCAGCCTCAAGCGCCTCGGGAAGACCTTCGTCAACCAGACCGTGCGGCTCACCGTGCGCCCGGGCGTCGGCGACCCCACGTTCGAATCCGACAACTGAGGGGCGGGCGCCTCAGAGCAAGAGCGCCGCGACGACCAGCCTCGGGTAGATCCCGAGCGCGAGCATCTCGGGCGGTCGAGGCTCAGCCGCCGCTCGACATGCCCTCGAGGAAGTCGCGGTTGGACTTGCTCTTGGAGAGCCGCTCGAGGAGCAGCTCCATGGCCTCCACCGGGGACAGCGCCGAAAGCACCTTGCGCAGGATCCAGGTGCGGTTCAGCTCGTCCTTGGGCACGAGCAGCTCCTCCTTGCGCGTGCCGCTCCGCAGGATGTCGATGGACGGGAAGATGCGCTTGTCGGTGAGCTTCCGGTCCAGCACGATCTCGGCGTTGCCGGTGCCCTTGAACTCCTCGAAGATCACGTCGTCCATCCGGGAGCCGGTCTCGACCAGGGCGGAGGCCACGATGGTGAGCGAGCCGCCCTCCTCGACGTTGCGGGCCGCGCCGAAGAAGCGCTTCGGGCGCTGGAGGGCGTTCGAGTCCACGCCGCCCGAGAGCACCTTTCCTGACGGCGGCACGATGGTGTTGTAGGCCCGGGCCAGGCGCGTGATCGAGTCGAGCAGGATCACGACGTCCTTGCGATGCTCGACCAGGCGCTTGGCCTTCTCGAGGACCATCTCGGCCACCTGCACATGGCGGTCGGCGGGCTCGTCGAAGGTCGAGCTGATCACCTCGCCGTGGACCGAGCGTTGCATGTCGGTCACCTCCTCGGGCCGCTCGTCGATCAGCAGCACGATGAGGACGATCTCCGGATGGTTCGCGGTGATCGCGTTGGCGATGGCCTGGAGCAGCATGGTCTTGCCGGTGCGGGGAGCCGCGACGATCAGCGCGCGCTGCCCCTTGCCGAGGGGCGTCATCAGGTCGAGCACGCGCGTGGACAGGCTTTCGGGGTTGGTCTCGAGCTTGATCCGCTCCTCGGGGTACAGGGGCGTGAGGTTGTCGAAGAAGATCTTCTCGTTCGAGGCCTCGGGCGGCTCGAAGTTGATCGCGTCCACCTTGATGAGGGCGAAGTAGCGCTCGTCCTCCTTGGGGGGGCGGATCTGGCCGCTGATGGTGTCCCCGGTGCGCAGGTCGAACTTCCGGATCTGCGACGGCGAGACGTAGATGTCGTCGGGGCCGGGCAGGTAGCAGTATTCGGGCGCCCGCAGGAAGCCGAAGCCGTCGGGGAGGATCTCGAGCACGCCCTCGGAGAAGATGAGCCCCTCGCGCTCGGCCTGGGCGCGCAGGATCTGGAAGACCAGCTCCTGCTTCTTCATCGCCGCGGCGCCGGGGATGTCCAGCTCCTTCGCGACCTGGACGAGCTTCTGGATGCCCATCTCCTTGAGGACCGCCAGGTCGAGGCGGCCGTTCGCGGCCTCCTCCACGACCTCGGGCGTTCCGCTCGCCGGTCTCTCGACCGCTCCGGCGGCAGCCTCCGGGGCCGGGGGCTCGGCGGAGACCTCGGGCTCGGACGGAGCCTCCGCCTCGGCGGTGGCTACTGCGGCCTCGAGATCGTGGGCCTCGCGGCTGCGCCGCCCCTCGCCGCGGCCGCGGCCGCGCCGCGCGGGAGGCTTCGGGGGGGTGGAAGGAGAAGGATCGTCTTGGGCCATTGACGGAGCTCGGAGGAAAGGGAAAGACGCAGGCAGCGAGAGCGAACGCTCTACATGGATCGGATGAAACGACGATACCGGATCGCCGAGGGCCCTGTCAACCCTCCCCGGCCGGGTCTCGCTAGCGCACGGGGTCGATGATCTTGACGGCCTTCACCGTGGCCGGCAGCTCGGTGCCCGCGGCGACGTACCCGATCCCGCCGCCGTCCTTTCCGACGGCCGCGATCACATCCGCGTCGCTGGATTTCACCGGGGGCGGGAACTCTCGCGTCTCAAGCATGCGCTTGCGCCAGTAGTTCTGGACGCCCTCGGCCGGCTGCCCGAGGACCTCGCGGGAGAAGGCCTGGCGCACCTTGGACGTCATCGACTGGTCCACGGCCGCTCCGGCAGGGCCGTGGGACCACTTCGCGCCTCGCGTCATGAACAGGGCGCTCGCCTGATCCCGCTTCATCTGCGTGATGGGATTCTGGGCGTTGACGATCACCACGTACTCCGCCTCCTGGGCCTGAAGCGCAAGGCCGAAGAAGAGCGGGACGGCGACGAGCAGCGAGCGCTTCATCAGGCCTCCATGGTCGTGAGGTCGGGAGCCACGAGCAGGGCCGTGCCCGTAGCCTTCCTCACTGCGTCCAGATTCGTGTCCGGGGCGATCTCCTTCAGCAGCAGCCCCTCGCGGACCACTTCGATCACCGCCATCTCGGTCACGATCACGCTGACGCAGCGGCGTCCGGTCAGCGGCAGCGTGCAGAAGTCGAGGATCTTGGGGCTGCCGTCCCTGGCGGCGTGTTCCATGGTCACGACCACGCGCCGGGCCCCCGAGACGAGGTCCATGGCCCCGCCCATGCCCTTCATCATCTTGCCGGGGATGGTCCAGTTGGCCAGGTTGCCCTCGCGGTCCACCTGCAGCGCGCCCAGGATCGTGAGATCCACGTGTCCGCCGCGGACCATGGCGAAGGAATCCGCGCTGGAGAAGTACGAGGTGCCGGGCAGCTCGGTCACGGTCTCCTTGCCGGCGTTGATGAGGTCAGGATCCTCCTGGCCCGGCTCGGGGTAGGGTCCCACCCCCAGCATGCCGTTCTCGGAATGGAGCACGATCGAAACGCCTTTCGGGACGTAGTTCGCGGCCAGGGTGGGCATCCCGATCCCCAGGTTCACGTAGAACCCGTCCTTCATCTCCTTCGCGGCGCGCCGCGCGATCCGCTCGCGCCGCGGGTCGGTGTCGACGCCGCCGGCCCCGGACAGCGTCCGCTTCTCGATGCGCTTCTCGTAGTTCCGGCCCTGGAAGATGCGCTGCACGAAGATGCCCGGCGTCGCGACGGCGTCGGGGTCCAGCGTGCCGGCGGGCACGAGCTCCTCGACCTCGGCGACCGTGCAGCGCGCAGCCATGGCCATCATGGGCGCGAAGTTCCGAGTCGTGCGGCGATAGATCAGGTTGCCGAGGCTATCGCCCTTCCACGCCTTGACGAACGCGTAGTCGGCGGTGAGCGAGGTCTCGAGGACGTGGGGGCGGCCGGCGAACCAGCGGACCTCCTTGCCCTCGGCGATGAGCGTGCCGTAGCCCGTGGGGGTGAAGAAGGCCGGAACGCCCGAGCCGCCGGCGCGCATGCGCTCGGCGAAGGTGCCCTGGGGGTTGAGCTCGACCTCGATCTCGCCGGCCAGCGCCATCTTCTCGAAGACCTTGTTCTCGCCCACGTAGGTCGAGATCATCTTCCGGACCTGGCGGTTCTGCAGCAGGATCGTGATCCCGAAGTCGTTGGTGCCGGCGTTGTTGGAGCACATCGTGAGGCCCTTGGCACCTTGGTCCCGTAGCGCCTTCAAGCAGTTCTCGGGGATGCCGCACAGGCCGAAGCCCGACACCATGATCGTGGCCCCGTCGGGCACGTCCCGCACGGCCTCGGCCGCGTCCTTGACCACCTTGTTCATCGTTCGAGAGGCTCCTGGGGCGCCCTGACGGGCGGCGCGGAGCCCGATGATAGCGTGTGACGGCCTACTTGCGGCGCTTGTACGTGATGCGGAGTGTCAGGAACTCCTTGGAGTCCGGCCCCGGCGCGTACATGCTGAACACGCGGGTGTCCGGGTCCTTCCACTCGGTGACGCCCCGGGACCGGACCGGCTTGCCGTCGGGCCCCGGTCCTTCGCTCCAGCCATCCATGGTCTTCGTGCTCGGGTCGTAGGTGCTCTCCGAAATGTTCAGGCCCGCGGACATCGAATCGACCCACACCCCGACGTACTTCTTCTTCGCCGTGTCGTATCCGGTCTCGCCGCGGCCCTCGAAGGGCGAGCCCATCAGCTCGGACTTGAACTCGTCCACCTGCCAGAAGCCGCCCAGCATGGTGACCGTGCTGACGCCCTTCGAGACCGCGGGCGGCGTGTTCGGCGCCGCCCAGAACTCCACGTTGGCGTCCCAGGTTCCGACATCGCGCTTGAGCAGCTCGTGCTCCGGGCCCGGAACCGGCGCCGGCTGGGCCACGGCCGCGAGGGGCAGGACCAGGCCGGCGACGAGGATCGTCTTCTGCAGCATGGGCTTCCTCCGAGGAAGGGCACGATCAGCTTAGCGCCAAAGCCGGCGCTCCGAAAGTGCGGCCCTCAGGTCCCGCAGGGCGCCCGCGACCTCGTCCCGGTTTGCTTGCAGGATGTCGCGCCAGAGGCGCCTGGGGCTCCGGGCGAGGCGCGTCATGTCGCGGAAGCCGGGGCCGGCGAGGCCCAGGCGGCGCCGGCTCGCGGGATCGCGCCGCGCCGCGTCCAGGAGCGCCCAGGCGACGAGCTGCGGGAGATGGCTGAGCCGGGCCATGACGCGATCGTGCTCGTCGGCGCGCATCGACACCGGCCGCGCTCCCGTCGCCCGCGCCAGGCCTCGCACGGCCGCCACGGCCCAGGGACCGCCGCCGGTGAGGATCCAGGGCCGGCCCCGGAACAGGTCCGGCGTCCCGGCGTCGAAACCCGACCGTTCTCGACCCGCCATCGGGTGTCCCCCCACGAAGCCGCGCAGGCGGAGACGGCGCGCGGCGCGCACGATCGGGCGCTTGACGCTCGTGACGTCGGTGACGACCAGCTCGGGACGGGCCCGCCGGGCGATGCGCTGGAGCAGGCGCAGGTTGGCCGTCGGAGGGGCCGCGAGCACCACGACGTCCGCCTCGCGGAGAGCGTCGCCGAGGCGCGCCCGCCGAGCGATCGCGCCCGATGCGAGCGCCTTCCGCAGCGGGCCCGGCCGGTCGACGCCCAGGACCGTGTAGCCGCGCCTCGCGAGGGCGAACGCCAGGGAGCCCCCGACGAGGCCGAGGCCGCAGACCGCGACGGTCGGCCGCCTCACGACTCGACGAGGACGCGCTCGAGCAGCTCGGGCTCGCGCCGCTCGAACACGCGGGCCGCTCCGGCCACGAGCATCGCGTAGACGGCCGCCGCGCCGGAGACCGCCAGTGGCAGCGTCACGACCGCCAGGGCCGGCCGCTCGAGCAGCCGCGGCAGCCAGGCCAGGAACACGAACGGCGCCGACAGCACGAGCACGCCGCCCAGGAACAGCGAGGAGACGGCGACGGCCGCCAGGCCGCGGGCGCCCGAGGAGCCCGCGTGCGGGCTCTGCCCGGGAGCCGGAGCGGGCACGGGGAACAGGATCGACAGGTAGTTGTCGGCGCCCGCCGCGATCAGGAGCGTGACGGCCAGGACGGCGAGCACCGCCGGCACGACCGAGAGGGGAGCCATCAGCACGGCCGCGAGCGCGACCATGCCCAGGTGGGGGAGGCGCAGGAGCGCCATGGCCAGGTTCTTGGCGACCAGCACGCGCCAGCGCGGTACAGGAAACGACAGAAGCAGGCCGATTCCCCGCCGCTCGAAGCCCAGCACGTTGCCGCCGAACGTCGACAACCCGACGACCACCGCCAGCAGGAGCAGGATTCCCCCGCCGCGAGCGCCTCCGCCGGCCTGCGCGAGGAAGAACACGAGCAGGAGCGGCCCGGTCAGGCTGATCAGGAGCAGTGTGCGGAGCGCCGGGTCGCGCCACGCGCAGCGCAGGTCCTTTTCCACCAGGGCGCCGATCGCTCCGGCGAGCAGCATGCGGGCCGTCACGTCGCTGCGGCCGCCCGGACCGAGGTCCAGCTCCCCGCGGTAGATCCGCGACACGAGGACGCCGGAGCCCAGCATGCACCCGAGCGTGAAGGCGGCGGCGAGGAAGGCGAAGGCGCCGAACAGCACGGCCTCACCCCTCGCCCCGTGCACCGCGGCGCGCACCCCCCACGCGAGCGGCGAGAGCGCGAAGACGTCGGTGCGCACGAGCACGCGTGCCAGACGCGACAGCAGCGGGCCGCCCTGGGACAACAGCACCAGCGGCACGAAGCTCGCCGCGAAGCCGAACAGGAGGCCGAGGGACAAGGCGACGTCGCGGAGGCGCCGATGCCGGGACAGCGCCTGCAGCAGGAAGCCCACGGTCTGCGCCGCGGCCAGCACCGAGACGAGGCTCAGGAGCGCCCCGCACAGCGCCGGCAGCACGCCCGGCGTGGCGCCGGCCAGAGCCGCCGCCAGGGCGACGCTCACCGGCAGCTCCGAGAGCACCGCGGGCTGGAACAGGTTCGCGGCGAGGCTCGACAGCGCGAGCGCCGGGAAGGGGATCGGGAAGTGGACGAGCTGGCGGAGGTCGTAGGTCTCGGTGAGCGCCACGCCCGAGAACAGCGGCTGGAGGCAGAACATGACGCCGAAGAACGTCACCACTGCCGAGAGCACCGGCAGCACCGCCTCGGGCTGTGCGCGCTGCAGCGTCCTCACGCCGACGAAGACGAGCACGGAGACGAGGCCTGACGCGAAGAGGAGGCCGGGCACCACCAGCAGCAGGCCGAGGGCTCGCTCGCGGGCGCCCGTGAAGGAGCGCAGCTCCAGGCGCAGGCGCAGCTGGACGAGGGCGAGCAGCCGGCCCACGCCCTACCCCAGCCAGGAGAGGTCGCGGCGCTCGACGTCGGCCGCGACGAGCTTCAGGAACACGTCCTCGAGGCTCGCGTCGCGCCCCACCTCCCGCTGGGAGCGGATCTCGTCGAGGCTGCCCTGGGCCACCAGGCGGCCCTTGTCGATCACCGCCACCTCGTCGCACAGCCGCTCCACGACGTCGAGCACGTGGGATGTGAAGAACAGCGTCACGCCCTTGCTGGCCAAACGCTTCAGGAGGTCGGTGACGATGCGTCCCGAGATGGGATCGATGCCGTTCAGCGGCTCGTCGAGGAACAAGACGCGCGGGTTGTGGATCAGCGCCGCGGCCAGGGCCGCCTTCTTCTTCATGCCCTGGGAGTAGTCCACCAGCAGCTTGCGCCGGTCGTCCTGAAGCGAGAGGAACTCGAGCAGCTCGTCGGTGCGCCGCCGCACCTCTGCCCGCGGCAGGTTGTACATGCGGCCCGCGAAGTGCAGGTACTCCTCCCCGGTCAAGCGCTCGTAGAGGGGAAGCTCCTCCGGCAGGATCCCGATCAGGGCCTTCACGGCGAGCAGGTCCTCGGAGAGGCGGATGCCCTCGATCACGCCGTCGCCGGCCGTGGGGCGCAGGAGCCCGGTCAGCATCTTCATCGTGGTGCTCTTGCCGGCGCCGTTCGGCCCGAGGAACCCGAAGAAGCGGCCGCGGGCGACGCGGAAGGTCACGCCGTCGACGGCCGC
>DASSJI010000294.1:0-38437 GCA_035691285.1 Vicinamibacteria bacterium
CCCTTCGGATCGAGATGAGGCCGTCCTGGACGCTGACGCGGGAGCGGAACAGCCAGGGAAACGTCGCCCGGCCGAAGGCGTAGGGGACACGGGCGCGGCGCAGGTCGTTCACGACCAGGGCTCGCCGGGCGAGACCGTAGAGCGTGCGCAAGACCTCCGCCACCTCGCCGCCGTCGAAGTGGTGGAGGAAGAGGGAGGCGGTGACGACGTCGAAGCTGCGCGGAACGAAGGGCAGCCGCCGCACGTCGGCGACGACGCGCTTCACGTCGGCGGGCGCCTGGCGCAGGTGCGCCAGCTTCAGGTCCACGCCCACGGCCAGCAGCCGAGCCCCGACCGTCCGCAGGAGGAGCTGCGGAAGGTCCGCGGAGCCGCAGCCGACGTCGAGAAGGGTCGGCCTCGAGCCACCGAGGTGGGGTAGCGTGGCGGCGAGAAGGCTGCGGCGTCCTCCCAGCCAGCGGTTGACGAAGCGCAGGTCGCCGAGGCTCCGGGCGGCCTCGTGCTCGGGCACGCCCTCGTCGAGCAGCTCCGGGTCCGTGGCGCGGCGGCTCAAGTCGACCACGGTGGAGTCACCACGGCCCGAACAACCACAGAGAGCACCGAGGAGAGCGGAGAGGGCGCCGAGAGGCGCTCGTTGGTCGCATGAGCTGACTTGATGTCCCTGTGCTCTCTCCGGGTCTCTCTGTGTCCTCTGTGGTTGCCCCGGCCTGCGTCGCAACGAGCCCTCACAGGAAGTCCAGCAGCGCGAACTCGGCGCAGAAGCCCGGCCCGAAGGCGCCCAGCAGACCGCGCTCGCCCGCGCGGACGCCGCCGCAGCGGAGGATCTCCTCGAGCACGAAGAGCACCGTCACGGAGCTCATGTTGCCGTGCTCGGCGAGCACCTTCTCCGTCGGTGCGAGGTCGGCGGGAGTGAGGCCCAGCCGGTCGGCCATCACCTCGATGATGCGTTGGCCGCCCGGGTGGAGGATCCAGCGCGTGACGTCTTCCCGACGCAAGCCGCGCGGCTCGAGGAAGCCCTGGACGGCCGCCGCCACCTCGCGGCGGACGAAGGGGGCGAGCTCGCGATCGAGGACGATCTGGAGGCCCTGGTTGCGGAGCCGGAAGCCCATCAGGTGCGTCGTGCCCGGGAAGAACACGCTGGCTGCGTCGAGCAGCCGCGCCCGGCCGAGACCGCCTCGGGCCGCGGGATGGTCGCGTCCGACGAGGACCACGGCCGCGCCGCCGTCGCCGAAGATCGCGGTGGAGACCACGTTCGTGGGGGAAGTGTCCCAGCGCTGGAACGTCAGGCTGGACAGCTCGAGGGCGAGGACCAGCGCGGCTCCGTCGGGATGGGCGGCGAGGTAGTCCGCAGCCCTCGCGAGGCCGACGACTCCGCCGGCGCACCCGCTCTCGCTGATCGGGAGCCGCACGAGGAGGGGCCCGAGGCCGAGGGCGTCGGCGACGAAGGCGTCGACCGCCGGGATCATGAAGCCGGTGCACGATACGCTGACGATCGCGGAAAGGTCCTTCGGCGACAGCCGCGCGGCCTCGAGCGCCCGGCGCGCCAGCGCGGCGCCCTCCCGACACACGATCTCGCGGTAGCGTTCGTTCTGGGCTTCGAAGTCGCCCGGCCGGAACACCTGCTCGATGGGCACGACGCTGGCGCGGGCCTTGATCCCGGCTCGAGCGTAGACCGACAGGAGGCGCCGGGCCTCGGGATCGGAGGTCGAGTCGAGCCATTCCCGGACCCAGCCGGCGACGGTCTCCTGGTCGTATCGGAACGGCGGGAGGAAGCGCTCCAGCGCGAGCAGCGTGGCCATCAGCCGATCGGCGGTCGCGTCCCGCGCCGCGCCTAGAAGGGGACGTCGTCGTCCGTGGGCTGGAAGTCGTCGGGCGGGCTGCCCGGCTCGGGAGCCGTGGGGCCGCGGCCTTCGCCGCCAGGTCCTCCGCGTCCGCCGAGGAGCACGAGGCGCGAGTTCGGGCCGCTCACCCGGATCTTCGTCATCTTCTGCTTGTTGCCTTCCTTGTCCGTCCACTCGTCGTAGCGGATGGAGCCCTCGATGTAGACCTGCTTGCCCTTGCTGCAGTAGTCGCGCACGACCTGGGCGGTCTTGCCGAAGACCTCGACCCGGTGCCACTCGGTGCGCTCCTGCCGCTGGCCGCTCTTGTCGGTCCACTGCTCGCTCGTGGCCAGCGAGAAGTTCGCGACCGGGTCGCCCGACTGCAGGTAGCGGACCTCCGGATCCTTGCCCAGGTTGCCGATGAGGATGACCTTGTTGACGCTCGCCATGGAATGACCTCTCTCCTTACTGCGCGTTGAGCTTCTCGCGTGCCTTGCGCCCGGCTTCCGAGTTCGGATAGCGATCGACGACGTAGCGGTACTCCACGAGGGCCTGGCTGCGCCGGCCCAGCCGCTCCAGGGCCAGCCCCTTCTTGAAGCGGGCGTCGGGGAGCTTGTCGCTCGAGGGGAAGTCGCGAAACAGGGTGTTCCACGCTTCGATGGCTTCCGCGTACTTCTGCTTCCCGTACAGGCACTCGCCGATCCAGTACTGCGCATTGTCGGAGAACTCGGTGCTGGGATAGGTCCGCAGGTATTCCTCGAAGCCGCTGATCGCGAGGTCGTAGTTGCCCCGGGCATAGTCGGCGTAGGCCTGGCTGTAGAGCTCCCGAGGCGCAGGGGCGGGACCGGCGGGTGGGGCCGGATACGCCGGCGAGCCGGGACCGGGCGCCGTGGGCGTCTCGCCGGGCGGGAGCTGCGACGGCGACGAGGCCGCAGGCGCCTGGGGCACCAGGACGCTGGCCTGGAGCCGCTCCTGGATCTCGCCCAGGCGGTCGGTGATGTCCTTGAGCGCCACCTGCACCGACTCGTCCTGCGTGCGCCGGTCCTGGGCGCCGCGCTTCACGATCGAGCCCTGCTCGGCCAGCGACTCGTTCAGGCGCCGGATCTCGGCGACGTTGTCCTGCACCAGGCGCTGCAGGTCGGTGAGCTGGGCGGCCAGGCTCGAGATCTGGAACTGGAGGCGCTCGATGTCCTTGTTCGCCGCCCCCGCGGGCGGGGCCGCGACGAGAATGACGGCGAGCGCCGCGTATCGACGCATGCGGGGACCTCCTGAGCGACGGGCGCTCGGGCGCCCCGTCGCCTCCTATTATTCCCTCGGGCGCGCCTCAGCGCGAGACGGCGAAGTGCCCGCGGCGGTTCTTCGCCCAGGCGGCCTCGTTGCTGGCCGGGTCGAGGGGCCGCTCCTTGCCGAAGCTCACGGCGCTCAGGATCGAGGCGGGCACGCCCAGGTTGACGAGGTAGTCCCGGGCCGCGCGGGCGCGCTGGTCGCCGAGGGCCAGGTTGTACTCGACCGTGCCGCGCTCGTCGCAGTGGCCCTCGACGACGACCTTCAGCCCGGAGCGCGCCTTGATCCAGGCGGCGTGGCGCTCGAGGGTCGCCCGGGCTGCGTCGGTGAGGGCGGCCGAGTCGTAGTCGAAGTGGATGTCCTCCAGCGGGCCGCCCTCGCCCGAGACGTCGCTCAGCTCGCCCTCGGTGAGCCCGCCGCCCGCGTCCACGGGACGGACGTCCGGGCCCTCGAGGGTCTCGGCTCTCGTGACGGGAGGAGGCGTGGGACGGCCCGAGCCCGGTGCGTCTGCCACGGCGGGCGGCCGCTTGCCGCCGCACGCGGCGAGGAAGGCGAGCAGCACCAGCGCGAAGTGCGCGTGACGTTTCATCCACATGGCTCCTGTCTAGCGGGCCTCACGGGCCCCAGTCCGGCTGCACGTTGTTCCCCGGCCCGGCGCCGAGGGTCGTCATCTGGCGTCCCTCGCGGTCGGCCACGCTCAACTGCCACGAGCCGCTGCGGTTGCACGAGAAGACCAGGTGGCGCCCGTTGGGCGCCCAGGAAGGGTACTCGCAGCTGCCGCGGCCCTCGGTGATCTGCCGCACGCTGCGGCTCGCGAGGTCGAGGACCGCCACCTCGAAGCCGCCTTCGATGCGCGAGGTGTAGGCGACCTCGCTGTACTGCTTCGAGGGGTTCCAGGTGCAGGCGTCGTTGTAGTTGCCGAGGGTCGTCAGCCGCCGCACGTTCAGGCCCTCGTTGTCCATGACCCAGAGCTGCGGGGTTCCGGTGCGGTCCGAGGTGAAGGCGATCTCGCTGCCCGTCGGGCTCCAGCAGGGCGCGGTATCGGAAGCCGCGCTGTTCGTGAGGCGGCGCACGTCGCTGCCGTCGGCGTTCGCCGAGTAGATCTCCATGTTGCCCGAGCGGTTGCTGGCGAAGGCGATCCTCCTGCTGTCGGGGCTCCAGGCCGCGGCGATGGCCTGGCTGGTGCGCTCGCCGCTCGCCCGCTCGCCGGTGATGTTGCCGGCGGAGCGGCCCAGGAAGATCTCGGCGAGGAAGATGCGCGGTGTGCGGTCCTGCCGGTAGGAGACGTAGGCCAGGGCCTGGCCGTCCGGGCGCCACACCGGCAGGATGTTGATCGAGCCGTTGACCGTCACCTGGCGCGGGTTGTAGCCGTCGTAGTCCACGATGAACAGCTCCTTGGCGATCCTGCCCTTGCTCGAGGTGCGGTCGGAGCTGAACGCGATGCGCGTGCGGGCCACGCCCTTGTACGCTGTCAGGGTCATGACGTCGTCGGAGAGCTGGTGGGCGAACATGCGGGGGTTGTCGGCCTTGCCAGCGTAGCGCTTGGTGAGCATGGCCTGGCCGGTGTCGACGAAGAACACCCGGGCCTCCACGTTCATCTCGACCGGATCGCCGGGCTTGCCGCCCGGCGCCACGTCGGCGCGGGTGACGACGAGCACCTTGGCGCCGATGGACTTCCAGTCCTCGAAGTTCGGCCTGTCCGGGTCCAGGGCGGCGATCGCCGAGAACAGGCTCTCAGGCACGAACTGGAACAGGCCCTCGAACTTGAGGTCGTTGCGGAGCACCTGCGTGAAGACGCGGCAGGCTTCGCGGGACGCGTCGTCGGGCCGCTTGGGGATGCAGTCGGGCACGGCGAAGCGCTGCGCGCTGGCGTCGATGTAGATGGTCGGCGGAGGCGTCGTCTGCTGCGCGCGCGTCTCGACCGCCGCGAGCGCGACGACCAGGAGCGCAAGGCCGCGGCGGGCCTCAGCTCGTCGGACGGAAGACGGCCTGGATGGTGTAGCGGTCAGTGCCATAGGTCCTGGGAAGAGGGCCGAACGGGGCCGACGAGACGACGGCCCGCTGCGCGGCTCGATCGATCAGGGAAATGCCGCTCGACTGGACCACGGTCACGTCGGTCACGGAGCCGTCGGCGAGGATCGCGAACGTCACGGCGACGGGCTGCTGGAACTCGGGCCGAATCTGCTGGACCCAGAGCGCATAGATCTTTCGCTGAACGCCGGCGAGATACCAGTCGCCCAGGAGGTCCGTTCCTCCGGGCACGCCCGGCCCCGGAGGGCCGATGCCGATTCCAACCGGATCCGTCGACGTTCCGCTCCCGCCCGCGGCGCCGGCGGCTCTGGCGGGAGCCGGCTGGGGCGTGGGCTTCTTCTTCTGCGGCTTCGCGTCCGGTTCCGGGAGGCCCTTCCTCGGCGCCTCCTTCGGGGGCCTGATCACCTGCGGCTTCACGGGTTCGGGCTTCGGCGGCTCGGCGGCGGGCTCCGGCGCCTGGGGCGCGGCCGCGGGCGGCTCGACGGCAGGCCGTCCGCCCCCGCCGGGGGGAAGGGGAACGGCCATGCCGTGCACCACGTCGATGAGGGGCTTGGCCGGGGCGAGCATCGCCACGAGCACCGAACCGACCACTACGGCGAGGTGCGCGGCGACGGAGACGATCACGCCGGCGGGGAAGCCGCGGTCCATCTCCTCGCGCTCGACGATCACGCGGTCGACGGGGTCGTTCACCGGCTGGCCTGGGCCTTCTCCTGCGGCAGCACGTAGACGAAGCCGATCTGCTCGACGCCGGCGCGCTTCAGGATGTCGACGACTTCGATGACCCTTCCGTAACGCAGCCGCTCGTCGGCCCGGAGGTAGCAGACCTTCTGCTCGCGACCGTCCATCATCCCCTTGACGCTCTGTTCGAGGAGCGGCAGCGCCACGGGCTGGTCGGCGATGTACACGCGCCCGTCCTCCTTGATCGATATCGAGACGAGGCGCTCTTCGGGGTTGATCTGCGGCTGGTTCGCCACCGGCAACGACACGTCGATGCCGCGGCTCATCATCGGGGCGGTGACCATGAACACGAGCAGGAGCACCAGCACGACGTCGACGAGCGGGGTGACGTTGATCTCGCCGAGGACGCCTCCGCCGCGCCGCGTGCGCAGGCCGCGGTAGAGGGCCGCCGCTCCAGAGCCGCCGTCCTGGGCGCCGGTCTGCATCTACGTGAAGTTACGCTCCACGATGTTGAGGAATTCCAGGGCGAAGTCGTCCATCATCGAGGAGAGCACCTTGATGCGGCTGCTGTAGAAGTTGAAGAAGACCGCCGCGGGGATGGCCGCCGCCAGGCCGGCGGCGGTGGTGATCAGCGCCTCGGAGATGCCCGGCGCGACGACGGCGAGGTTGGCCGAGCCCATGCGCCCGATGTCCCCGAACGCGTTCATGATGCCCCACACCGTGCCGAAGAGGCCGACGAACGGAGTGACGCTCGCCGTGGTGGCGAGGAACGTGACGCGCCGCTCCAGGCGCGTCACCTCGGCCGTGGCGGCGCGGACGAGCGCGCGGGTCAGCGACTCGAGGCTCCTCACGACCGGCTTCGCCTTCGCGTCGCCCTGGCTCGTGCGGACCTGCTGGTTCACCTCCAGGTAGCCTGCCTGGAACACGCCGACGAGGGGGCTGGCCTTGAGCTGTGCGCAAACGGCGTTGACCTCGGAGAACTTGCTGCTCTTCCGGAAGATCTGCAGGAACGTCTCCGACTGCGAGTAGGCCCGTCGGAGGGCGGCGCCCTTATAGATGATGATCGCCCATGACAGGAGCGAGAACACGACCAGGAGGACGAGGACGCCCTTGGCGACGGGACCCGTCTGGCCCAGCCAGCTCTCCAGCCCGCCCCTGAACGCCCCTTGACCCAGGATGAGCGCGAAAAGCACACCAACCTCTCTAAATAGCGCTGCCAATTGAAGATGCCACAAGGGATTGGGGCTGTCAACGGAAATCCCGGATCTTCAAGAAGGAACGTGATTTACACCGCAGTCGGCCCTGTGCTATCCTCGGTGACGCCGACCGTTCACGATGATTAAGTGGCTTAGAATCAGTAACATCGCCCTGATTCGTCACGTCGAGCTCGAGCTGGGGCCGGGGTTGACGCTCCTCACGGGGGAGACCGGGGCGGGCAAGTCGATCCTCGTCGACGCCCTGGGCCTGCTCCTTGGTCGACGCGCGTCGCCCGAGCTGATCCGGAGCGGCGAGGAGCAGGCCAGCGTCGAGGGCCTTCTCGAGCGACCCGAGGCGCGGGGGTTCCTCGAGGCGCACGGGCTGCCGGCCGGCGAAGAGCTCGTGATCCGCCGCGAGGTGCAGGCCTCGGGCAAGGGCAGGGCGACCGTCAACGGCGCCCTTGTTCCGCTCGTGCTGCTCCGCGAACTCGGGGCGCAGCTCGTGACCATCCACGGGCAGCACGAACCGCAGGGCCTGCTCGATCCCGAGACGCACGTCCAGACGCTCGACCGGCACGCCGGCGTCTCGGCCACCGCCGAGGTCGCCCCCCTCTTCGCGCGCCTCCGCGAAGTCGACGCCGAGCTCGAGAGTCTGCGTCGGGATCGGCGCGAGTGGGAGCGGCGCCGCGAGATGCTCGAGTTCCAGGCGAGGGAGATCGAGGCCGCCCGGCTCCTGCCGGGCGAGGAAGAGACGCTCCACCAGGAGAAAGCCGTGCAGGCGAACGCGGGCCGTCTCGCGACGCTCGCGGAGGAGGCCTACGCGCTCCTGTACGAGGAGGAAGGCGCGGCCCTGGCGCGGCTGAAGCAGGTGTACCGGCGGGTCGAGGAGCTGGCGGGGATCGACGCCCGCTTCGAGAGCCACCGGGGCGCCCGGGACGGCGTCGTGGCGCCCCTCGAGGACCTGGCCTACTTCCTCCGCGACTACAAGGACGGGCTCCAGGTCAACCCGGGCCGACTCGACGAGATCGAGTCGCGCCTCGCGCTCGTGGAGCGGTTGAAGCGGAAGTACGGCGCCACGGTCGAGGACATCGTCGCGTTCGGCGCGAGATGCCGGGCCGACCTGGAGGCCTCCGGGTCGGCCGAGGACAGGGAGCGGGACCTCGTCGGCGCCAGGGGCGAGATGGCGCGCCGCTACTTCGCCGCGGCGCTGGAGCTGTCGAAGAAGCGGCGGGCCGCCGCGAAGGACCTGCAGAGGCGCGTCGAGGCGGAGCTCGCGCAGCTCGCGATGGAGCGCACGCGCTTCCGAGTCCAGTTCGATCCCGACGTGTCGCCGGCGGACCCGGGGGACAGCTCGAGCTGGAGCGCCCTGGGCCTGGAGACGGCCGAGTTCCTCCTGTCGCCGAATCCAGGCGAGGAGCTCAGGCCGCTGGCCAGGATCGCCTCCGGCGGGGAGCTCAGTCGAATCCTGCTGGCGCTGAACGCGGCGTCCGGACTCGAGGCGCCGGGCCAGTCCCTCGTCTTCGACGAGGTGGATGCCGGGATCGGAGGCCGCGTGGCGGAGGTCGTCGGGCGCAAGCTGAAGGCGATCGCCGGCCGACACCAGGTCCTGTGCGTGACGCACCTGCCGCAGATCGCGTCGCTCGCGGACTCCCACCTCGTGGCGAGCAAGCGAACGGACCACGGCCGCACGATCGCCGAGGTACGGCCGCTTTCGGGAGAGGAGAGAATCGAGGAGGTGGCGCGCATGCTGGGGGGCGAGACGATCACGGACACCGCGCGGCGCCACGCGCGCGAGATGGTGAAGCAGGCACTGCGGGCCTGAGGCAGATCTTTCGATGGCTGCGAAGAAAAGCCGCTTCCACATCGAGACGTTCGGATGCCAGATGAACGTCAACGACTCGGAGAAGGTCGCGGGTCTGCTCCTGGCGGACGGCTACGAGCGCGCGGCGTCGGCGCGGGACGCCGACTTCGTGTTCATCAACACCTGTGCTGTCCGCGAGAAAGCGGCCGAGAAGCTCTTCCACGCCGTGGGCCGGCTGCAAAGCCTGAGGCGCCAGAAGCCCGCGATGAAGATCGGCGTCGGCGGGTGCGTCGCGCAGCTCGAAGGGCGCGAAGTGCTCGATCGCGCGCCTGGCGTGGACCTGCTCGTCGGCACGCGCAACCTGCTTCGCGTGCCGGAGCTGCTTCGCCAGGCCCAGGGTGATGCGGAGCCGGTGGTCGAGCTCGACAGGCAGGCCGACGCGTTTGGCGTGCCCGACGCCGTCATCGCCCATTCGAGCCCGGTCCGGGCCTTCGTGTCGGTCATGGAGGGCTGCAACCACGTCTGCAGCTTCTGCGTCGTGCCCCGGACGCGGGGAACCGAGGTGTGCCGGCCCGCCGGGGCCGTGGTCGCGGAGGTGCGAAGCCTCGTGGAGCGTGGCTATCCGGAGGTGATGCTCCTGGGCCAGACGGTGAACGCCTACCACCACGACGGCGTCGATTTCGCAGGCCTGCTCGAGGCCGTCCACGCGGTGCCTGGCTTGCGCCGGCTGCGCTTCACCACCTCGCACCCGAGCCATGTGGGCGAGCGTCTCGCACGCGCCCTGCGCGACCTGCCCAGGCTGTGCCCGTACCTTCACCTGCCGTTCCAATCGGGCTCGGACCGCATCCTCGCGGACATGCGTCGAGGTTACTCGGCGGGGGAGTACCGAGAGAAGGTGGCCCTGCTCCGCGAGCACGTCCCGGCGCTCGCGCTGACCGCCGACGTGATCGTCGGCTATCCCGGAGAGGGCGAGGCGGATTTCTCCGCTACGGTGGACCTGGCACAGGAGGTGGGCTTCGACGGCCTCTTCGTGTTCCTCTACTCGCCTCGTCCCGGTACGACCGCTCTGCGACACGGCGACCCCGTGTCCGAGGCCGAGAAGAAGCGCCGCTTCCAGGTGGTGAACGCGAACCAGCAGCGCCGTCAGGAGCGGCTCAACGCGGCGCGCGTGGGGACGTGCGAGGAAGTCCTGATCGATGCCGTCGGCTCCGAAGGCGGCCTGTCGGGGCGCACCCGCGATTTCCGCATCGTCCACCTCGACGGCCCGCCCGAGCGGCTCGGACGGCTCCTGAACGTGGAGATCATCGCCTCGGGCCCGAACTCGCTTCGCGGCGTCGCCCGGGAAACGACTCATTGACGGCGCTTTCCGTCCTCCGTATATTCTGTCCGAGGCGTCCGCGATGGCCATCCAGATGACGATCAAGGGCCTGATGATCGACCCGATCACCAGCGCCCCGATCATCGTGCTCCGCGACCAGAGCGGCGAGCGCGTCCTGCCGATCTGGGTGGGGGTATTCGAGGCCAACGCGATCGCGTTGCAGATCGAGAACGTCGAGACGCCTCGGCCCATGACCCACGACCTGCTTCGGAACGTCATCTCGGACCTCGAGGCACGCGTGGATCGGATCGTGGTCTGCGACCTGCGCGAGAACACGTTCTACGCCGAGATCCACCTGATTGCGGGCGGGCGCACCATCCAGATCGACGCGCGCCCCTCGGACGCCATCGCGCTCGCCTTGCGCACGCGGTCGCCGATCTTCGTCGAGGAATCGGTCATCGACGGCGCGAGCCACGCCGACGCGGCGCAGGGCTCGAGCGACATCGGGCGACTCAGGAAGTGGCTCGAGGGTCTGGGAGACGAGGAGCTGGGCAAGTACAAGATGTGACGTGCGTCGCTCCCGCGACGCGAAGTCTTGACCCTCGGCTTTCGTTCTGACTAAGATCCGCCGCGTCTTCATGCGCTGCACACCCGGAAGGACCCGTTGATCGTCATCGCGATCGCGAACCAGAAGGGCGGCGTCGGAAAGACAACCACGGCGATCAACCTGGCCGCGGCCCTGGCCATGCGCGGGCGCCGGACGCTCCTCGTGGACCTCGATCCCCAGGCGAACTCCTCGCTCACCTACATCGACGTGCGGAGCCTGGAGCGGTCGATGTACGAGGTGATCGCGGACGCCGTTCCGCTCAAGGACGTGATCGTGCCGACCGGAGTCCCGCACCTCGACGTCGCGCCCTCGCGGATCTCGCTGGCGAAGCTCGAGGCCAAGCTGGTCGGCGAGCTGGACGCGCCGTTCCGCCTCAAGGACAAGATCGAGAGCGTCCGGGGCGCCTACGAGTTCGTCATCGTCGATACCCCGCCGGCCCTCGGCCTCATCACCGTGAACGCCCTCGTGGCAGCGACGCACCTCCTGGTCCCGGTGCAGTCGAGCTACTTCGCGCTCGAGGGCACGGACGACCTGCTCGAGACCGTGGAGAAGATCCGCTCGCGACCCAACCCGAACCTGAAGCTGCTCGGCGCCGTGATCACGCTCCACGACCGGCGCACAAACGTGTCGCGAGACGCGCAGAAGGCCATCGGCGAGCTCTTCGGCGACCGGCTGTTCCAGACCACGATCAGCAAGAGCATACGGCTCGAGGAGAGCCCCGCGCACCGCGAGTCGATCTTCACCTACGCGCCGCAGTCGAGCGGCGCCTACGAGTACTACCGGCTCTGCGAGGAGGTCATCGAACGTGTCTAGCGCGAGGCGCTCCGGCCTGCCCGAATCCCTGCGCATGCGCCACGAGACCCATTACGTCGACCAGCTCACTCGACCGGGCGGCGCTCCGTTCGGCCGGCTGATCCCGATCGAGGACATCGATCCGAACCCGAACCAGCCGCGGCAAGCGATGGGGGACCTCTCGGAGCTGGTGGCCTCGATCAAGGAGAAGGGCATCCTCGAGCCGATCCTCGTGCGCCCGGCGGGCTCGCGCTTCCAGATCATCGCGGGCGAGCGTCGCTACCACGCAGCGCAGGAGGTCGGCCTCGCGGAGATTCCGTGCGTCGTGCGGGACAGCTCCGACGCCGAGACGATGGAGCTGGCGCTGATCGAGAACCTCCAGCGCAAGGACCTGAGCGCCTTCGAGGAAGCCGACGCACTGAGGATCCTCACCGACACCTACGGCTACACCCACGAGAAGATGGCGGAGAAGCTGGGCAAGAGCCGCACGTCGCTCACCGAGACGCTCTCCCTGACCGCGATGCCGGAGGAAGTGCGTCAGTTGTGTCGGCTGGCCGACATTGCCAGCAAGTCATTGCTGCTGCAAGTCGTCCGCCAGGGCGAGCCCCAGAAAATGGTGGCCCTGATCGAGAAGCTTCAGCAGGAGGGAGCCACGCGCGAAGTCGCGCGCCGCGCCGCGAGACAGGCGTCCAGGCCGCAGCGCGGGCGCCCCAGACACTACGTGTTCCGCTTCCAGCCCAAGGAGAAGGGCTTCTCGCTCGCGCTGCAGTTTCGGAAATCGCAGGTGCCGCGGGAGGAGATCGTGCGCGCGCTCCAGTCGATCATCGAAGCCCTGACGCGCGAAGACGACTAGCCGGCGTCGCTGCGCTCGACACGTCCGCGCAGGATCACCGCTCCATGTAGGTCCGCGCGGTGAACGCCTCGAGCGCGCGCCACGTGCCCCAGGCGACGTAGCCCAAGCCGTAGGCCGTCCCCAGCGGGCGAGCACGATCGAAGAGCCAGGCCGCGACCGCGCCGAGACTGACGCAGAACAGAGGCGCGACGATCTCGAGGTCTTTGTTGTAGCGAAGCAGGTTCGGGCCGGGCAACCCCGCCGAGCCGACATTGAGCAGCACGTAGACGGCGCCCCAGGCGATCAGGAACCGCGCGAGCTCGGCCTCGGATCTCTTGATCAGCAAAAGAAAACCAGAGGCGACGGCGAGGGAGAAGACGCCGTAGAAGATCCACAGCCGCGCCGCGGCCTTCCGAAGCCCGCGCGTGAGATCGACGTCGGGCCCGACGTACGGATCGTCGACACCCGTCTCCGCAGGCTCCTCGGCGGCGATGCGCGCCCGTTCCTGCTGTGCGATCCGCTCCAGCACGATGGGCTCGCCCGCCATCGGCACGCCGCGGCGCATGTCGATGAAGATCGGCACGTAGCGTCCGTAGAAGAGGCCGAGGGCCAAGAGCGCCCCGAAGGCCGCCCCCACGGCAAGGCCGAGATGCCGTCGCCAGGAGGCGCGATCGAAGGCCGCCTGCAGCGCGAGGAAGCCCGGCAGCAGCAGGCCGAGGTTCACGAGCGACTGCGTGTAGGTCAGCAGCCCGACGGCCACGAGGACGCCGAGCCCGGCCGCGACGCGAGGACGCGCGAGGTCCCGGCGCCGCGCCAGCACGTAGAGGACGACGGCCGCGTCGAGGAACTGTCCGGCCATCGCGGGGAAGTAGGCGAGCGAGAGCCGCGTGGTGAACAGCGGGAGCAGCGGCACCGCCGCGGCGGAAGCGATCGAGCCGGCTGCGCCGAGCCCGAGCCGGCGGGCGATCCCGAACACGAGCAGGGCGCCCGCGGAGTTGACGGCCGCAGCCGTCAGCGAGACGGCGACCTCGGGCACGAACCCGGCCCAGCGGGAGAGCGGGGCCGCGAGCACGTAGAAGCCGGGCGGGTAGGGGAACGCGTACCAGTGCCCGTTCTCGAGCTGCAGGCCGAGGCTGTAGCGAAACTGGTTGACGGTGAAGTCGCCCATGAAGGCGGCGAAGCCCTGCCGGGCGAGGGCCCGCGCGAAGGCGGCGTGCACGCGCACGTCCGGGTAGAAGAACTGCGGGTGGAGGAGGAGCGCCAGGCGGACCGCGAGCCCGACCATCACGACGATCGCCAGGACCGCGGCGGTCGGCGCCGCCAGGCGCCCACGGTTGCGCAGCAGCCAGAGCACGACACCGCTCGCCAGCGCGACGGCGAGGTACGCCGCACAGCCCTCGCGCAGGATGCGCTCGGCGGCGACCGGGTGCGCCGCAACGCCCCAGGCGAGGCTGGCCAGCAGCGCGGCCGCGTGGCACGTCGCGGCTCCGAGCGATCCGAGCAGCCACGGCAGCGCGAACGCCGCGAGCGCGACAAGGGCGGCGCGCCATCGCATCGCGGGAAGGGGAGCGATCGTCCCGGAGCCCGACCGCTCGATCTCGATCCAGTCGATCGCCACGCCCAGCGGCCGCGGGTTCTCCGACGACGACTGGATGGAGAGCTGGAACGGCGCCGCGCCTCGCTGCCGCGGCAGCGGGACCGACTCGACGCGATACGGGATCTTCGTGTCGGCCTGGATCGAGAAGACGTGCACGGTCCGGCCCTCGGCGCTGAGCTTGATCTCGGCAGGCTCGAGGAAGTGCCTGCGCACGCGCGCGCGCAGCCAGAAGCCCTCGCCGGCGAGGCGGTACGGCACGTCGACCCGCGCCGCCGGGCTCGTCCAGTGGAAGCGCGTGCGGCCGTCGCGCTCCCAGTCCTCGCGGAAGCCGCGGACGTAGTCGAAGTCGTTGGGCCCGAGGTCCACGAGGACCGTGCGGGCGAGGCGCGCGCCCAGGTCCGGCGCGGCCGCGCCCGCCAGGGCGAAGAAAAGGAGAAGCGGCCCGCCGCGGCGGAGCTCAGGCCCGAAGGACGGCCGCGTAGTAGTCGCAGATCCCGCTGCGCAGGATCTCCTCGCTCTCGACGCTCAGGGCCTCCGCGTAGAGGCGCCGGTACTCCTCGGGCGGCCTGATGTGCTCGCCGTTCTCGACGTTGTGGATGAGGTGCCCGATCAGGTTCAGCTTCGAGAGCGTGGGGATGTCCTCGATGACGAGGGCGCGTCCGCCGGCCGCGAGCAGGCGCCGGCACTCCCCCAGCACCGCCCGCACGTCCGCGTCGGGCAGGTGGTGCAGCAGCCCGAAGATCAGGATCTGGTCGAAGCGCGCGTCGGGGAGTTCCACGCAGCGCGCGTCGCCCTCGACGAACGTGCCCCGGCGGTGCCGGCGGGCGTGGTCGATGTAGCGCCGGTTGAGGTCGACGCCCACGTAGTCGTCGCCGTCGAAGAGGTCGGAGAAGGCGCCGGGCCCGCACGCGAGGTCGAGGCTGCGCAGTCCCCGGCCCAGCACCAGGTCGCGGCGGATCCGCGCCCGGATCTCCTGGAAGTCGTTCTCCAGCAGGCTCCGGAAGAAGATGAACAGCACCGGGTGGTCGGAGACGCGCTCCACCACCTTGGCGAGGAGGCCCATGCTCTACGGGGTCACGGGACGCGGCGCCTCACTCGAAGTTGAGGGCCTGGATCGGGTCCATGCGCGCGGCCTTGACGGCCGGATAGATCGAGCCGAGCAGCCCGCCGAACAGCCCCAGGGCCGCGGCGATCGCGGCCCACTGGCGGGACAGCGTGACGGCCAGGGTGGGGAACACCCGCGGCAGGTACCAGGAGCCGCCGATGGCGAGCAGGATGCCGACGACGACGCCCGCAGCGCAGATCAGCGCGCTCTCGGCGATCACCAGCCGCACCACCGTGGCCTGGCCGGCGCCGATGGCGCGCAGGATCCCGATCTCGCGGGTGCGCTCGATGATGGTCGTGTACATGGCGAGCAGCACGACCAGGAAGGAGATCACGACCGCGATGCCGGTGAGGGCCTCCTTGAACTGCTGCAGGCCCACGGCGTTCTGCTGCATCACCTTCGACACCTGGGCCATCGGCGTGATCTTGTAGCCCTTGAACCGGGCCTGGAGATCGGCGGTGAGCTTGTCGGCCTCCAGGGCCGAGTAGCCCTTGACGAGGAAGAACGAGGCCTTTTCCGGCGTCCCGATCGCCTCCTGGATGTCGTCGAGGCGGGCGTACAGGCGACCGCCGGCGCCGGCGCGGCAGATGCCGGCGACCTTGAACTGCCGGTTCAGCATCGGCAGCGTCTCGCCGACCCTCACCCCCGTGGCGCCGGCCAGCACCGTGTCCATGACCAGGGTGTCGGGCTCCTCGAGGCCGCTTCCCTGGAGGATGTCCAGGCCGCCGGAGATGCGCTGGAAGGAGGGGTAGTCGATCGCCCACAGGTTCACGGCGCGAGACTCGCCCTTGATGTTCGAGACGTGCCAGTTGAGGACGGGCGCCACGTCCTTGACCCCTGGAACCTCCTTCATCAGGTCGATGAAGCGGACCGGCATGACCGCGCTCGTCGCCCCCAGGATGAGCGACGCGTCCGGGGGCTGGAACAGCACGTCGGCGCCGACGTTCTGCAGGCGGTCGGCGATGTCGCCCAGCGTGCCGTTCGCCATGCCCACGAGCAGCATGACCATGGCGACCTCCATCGCCACGGCGAACACCGACACGGCGGTCCGCGTCTTGCGGTGCATCACGTTGGCGGCTGCGAGGTTGGCCATGCGGTGGGCTCAGTGATCCCGAGAGCCCAAGAGGGTAAACCGCGCGGGGCGGCGACGCAAGAAACGGAGGTGCGGGTCGGCGGGATTCTGCTATGATCCCGGGCCTTCGCCGAATGAAGCTGAAGACGCGCGTGGTCCGGACGCTCCGCATCGCGCGCAAGTTCGCCCGTGCCCTCGCGCACCGCCACCATCCGATCCTGGTCCACGTGATCCCGATGCGGCGCTGCAACCTCGCCTGCTCCTACTGCAACGAGTACGACGCCGTCTCGAAGCCCGTGCCTTCCGACGTGATGCTGGGGCGCATCGACAAGGTGGCCGAGCTGGGGACGGCGGTCATGACCTTCAGCGGCGGCGAGCCGATGATGCACCCCGACCTGGACCGCCTGGTGGCCCACGGGCGGCGGCGCGGCATGATCGTGACCCTGATCTCGAACGGCTACTACCTGTCGCCGGAGCGCATCGAGCGGCTCAACGCCGCGGGCCTCGACCATCTGCAGATCAGCGTCGACAACGTCGAGCCGGACGAGAGCTCGATGAAGAGCCTGCGTCTGCTGGATCCCAAGCTCCGCTGGCTCGCCGAGAAAGCGGACTTCACCGTCGCGATCAACTCGGTGGTGGGCAGCGGCATCCGCAAGCCCGAGGACGCCCTGGTCGTGGCGCGGCGGGCCCGGGAGCTGGGCTTCATGAGCTCGCTGGGCATCATCCACGACGGCCACGGCCAGCTCCGCCCGCTGAGCCCTCGCGAGATGCGGGTCTACGAGGAGCTCAAGGGAGTGGGCCGCCGGGGGATCATCCGCTTCAACCGCCTGTTCCAGGACAACCTCGCCCGCGGCCTCTCGAACGACTGGAGCTGCCGGGCCGGGGCGCGCTACCTGTACGTGGACGAGAACGGGCTCGTGAGCTACTGCTCGCAGCAGCGCGGCCTTCCGGGCCTCCCGCTGGAGCGCTATTCGCTGGCGGACGTCCGGCGCGAGTACGACACGCGGAAGTCCTGCGCGGCGTACTGCACGGTGAACTGCGTGCAACAGACCGCGATCCTCGACAACTGGCGCGCGCCGCAGCGGGCGCTGGCCCTGCTGCCGAAGAGGCCGTCCTTGACGGCGCCGATGCCCGCGCCGCAGCCCGCGGCCGAGGACGAGGTCCTGGTCGGCTAGGGTGGCCGCCGCCGGGCTCCGCGCCCTCGTCACCGGCGCTTCGGCGGGAATCGGCGCGGCGTTCGCCCGGGCGCTGCGCGACCGGGGCCACGGCCTGGTGCTCGTCGCGCGCCGCGAGGAGAGGCTGCGCCTGCTGCAGCAGGAGCTGGGCGGGGCGGAGGCCGTCGCCGTCGTCTGCGCGGACCTCGCGACGCCCGAGGGACCGAGGGCGGTCTTCGACGAGGTCAATGGCGCCAGCCTCGGGGTCGACCTCCTCGTGAACAACGCGGGCGTGGGGCACACCGGCCGCTTCCAGGAGGAGCCGTACGAGCGCGTCGTCGGGATGGTGGACCTGAACGCCCGGGCCATGGTGGCGCTGACGCGCCTCTTCCTGCCGGCGATGCTCCAGCGCGGCGAGGGCTCCGTGATCAACGTCGCTTCGACCGCCGCGTTCCAGCCGATCCCCTACTTCGCCACCTATTCCGCGACCAAGGCCTTCGCGGCGGCCTTCACGGCCGCCCTGGCCGTCGAGCTGAAGGGCTCGGGCGTCCGCGTCCAGCTCCTGTGTCCGGGGCCGACGGAGACCGAGTTCTTCGGCCAGGCGAGCCACGAGGGCCTGCTCGCGAACCGCCTGCCGCGCGCGAGCGCCCGGCAGGTCGTCGAGGCCTCGCTCCGCGGCCTCGACCGAGGGCGTGACCGTGTCGTGGTGGGCTGGCCGAATCGTCTCCTGGCCGTCGCCGTGTCCCTCGTCCCGATGCCGTTGGCTCGGGCGGTCGCCGCGCGGCTCTACAAGCCCCGCTGAGGCCGTCGAGGCCGGGGCTTCCAGAGCGTCCCGGGTGCTGGTATGATTTGCGGCTGTTCCGACGCCCCACATCGCGTGCCCGCGTGCGCGCGGGCGCGGCTTGCGAGGGAAGACTATGGAGGCGGCCCAGAAGAAGGCGGCGGACGAGAAACCGTCCTTCGCCGAGTACGACTACAGCAACTTCTACTACGGCGCGGGGGACGACCCGATCAACCTGCTGGGGCCCTTCCAGGCCTGGTACCAGGAGGCGCTCCCGAACGGGTACTACCTCTACTGCGAGCCGCTCCAGACGGCGCCCACGACGCGGGTGCTGGTGCGCGACCGCAAGACGGGCGAGGTCCGCGACCTCCTGAACCTGGCCTCCTACAACTACCTCGGCATCTCGTACCGCGACGAGGTCAAGAAGGCCGCCATCGACGCGGTCCAGAAGTACGGCCTGGGCGCCTCGGGCTCGCCGATCCTCTCGGGCACCTTCGACATCCACAACGAGCTGGCCGAGGCCGTGGCCTCCTTCAAGGCCAAGCCGGCCGCGATCCTGTTCCCGACGGGCTACAGCGCAAACGTCGGCTTCATCTCGGCGCTGATGCGCTCCGGCGACAACGTCATCCTCGACCAGTACTCCCACGCCTCCATCGTGGACGGAGCGATCCTCGCCAAGGCGAAGACGCTGTTCTTCCGCCACAACAACCCCATGGATCTGGAGCGCAAGCTCCTCAAGTGCACGGGCAAGAAGCTGGTGGTGGTCGAGGGCGTCTACTCGATGGACGGCGACGTCTGCGCCCTGCCCGAGATCGTCGAGGTGGCGAAGCGGCATGGCGCCCGCGTCCTGATCGACGAGGCCCACTCCACGTTCCTGTTCGGGCCCAACGGCCGGGGCGTGGCCGAGCACTTCGGCCTCGACCAGGAGGTCGATTTCCACCTCGGCACGTTCTCGAAGAGCCTCGGCGGCCAGGGCGGCTTCGTGTGCGGCTCCCAGGAGCTGGTCGACTACGTGAACGCCTTCGGCCGCTCGCGCTTCTTCTCCTGCAACCTGGCGCCGTCGCTGGCCGCGGGCCTGCTGGCCGGAGTGAAGATCGTCGAGGCCGAGCCCCAGCTCCGGACCCGGCTGTGGAGCAACGTCGCCTACCTGCGCCGGCGCTTCGCAGAGGAGGGCGTGGACATCGGCAAGTCCACCTCGCAGGTCATGCCGGTGCAGGTCAACAACGACGCGCGGGTGTTCGCCGTGGCGGAGAAGATCCAGGAACGGGGCCTGTTCCTGCAGCCGGTCACCTATCCGGCGGTGCCCAAGCACAAGTCGCGGCTGCGCATCTCGGTGTCGGCGGCGCACAGCGAGCAGGACCTCGAGTTCGCCACCAGCGTGATCGCGGGCGTGCTGCGCGAGGAGGGGATCATCCAGTGAACGACGGGAAGACCCGGTACGGCTACAGGAATGCCATCAGCGGCTTCTTCGAGTTCCCGACGGAGAACGCGCGGCGCATACTGCCGGGCCACCTCGAGCCCGTCGAGGTCCACCACGGCACCAGCATCTTCGCCATGACCGCGTTCGACTTCAACGAGAGCATGGTGGGCGCCTACGGCGAGGTGGTCATGGCCGTGATCGTGGCGCCCACGGTCAAGCCCGGCGAACGCCTGCCCAAGTCGGCCTTCTTTCCCTACCTCGTGGCCACGACGACGAAGGCGGCCCGGGATCACGCCATCGAGCGCTGGCACCTGCCCCACTGGATGGAGGACGTGGCGATCCAGTTCCAGCAGGACAAGGGCCGTCTCTCGGCCAAGGTGAGCGCGGGAGCCGAGCCCGTCGCCGAGCTGACGGTCACGGATCACTCCTGGGCGCCGGTGTCGCACCTGTACCAGTCCTTCATGAAGGACGGGCAGGGAGCCTTCCTGGCGAGCATCGTGATGGAGGGCTCGCAGAGCGAGCACGAGGAGGAGCTGGGCAAGGTCGTGCTCTACGACCATCCCTTCAACAAGGACCTGGCCATCTCCGAGGTGTACGACGTGCCGTTCCGCGAGCTGTGGATGAAGGACGGGCGACAGACCTTCGACCCCCTCATCACGCTCCAGATCGTCTGAAGGACATCTTCGTCGTCATCAACCCGCACTCCGGCAAGGGCCGCGGGGCGCGGTTCGTGACGCCGGTCCTCGACGGCCTGCATGGCGCGGGCGACGTCGCCCACGCGCTGACCACGCGGGCGGGGGAGGAGGCGGAGCTCGCCGCGAAGGCCGTGGCCGATGGCTACGGGACGATCGTCGCGGTGGGCGGCGACGGCACCTGGAGCAACGTCGGCAACGCCATCCTGCGCTCAGGCAAGCGCGCGCGCCTGGGACTCGTGCCGGGCGGTACCGGGTGCGATCTGGCGAAGTCCCTCGGCATTCCACAGCGGGACGTCCAGGGCTGCGCGAAGATCATTCGGGACGGCCACGTGAAGTCGATCGACGTCGGACGGATCGAGGAGCGCTACTTCCTGAACATCGCGGGCTTCGGCTACGACGTGGCGGTGCTCGAGGACTCCTGGAGCGTCGCCTATCTCGAAGGCAGCCTGCTGTATCTCTACTGCGCCGTGCGCCAGCTCGGCTCGTTTCCCGGCTTCCCGATGGAGTGGGGCCGAGACGGTGAGTCGCCGCAGAAGCGCGAGCTGCTGATGCTGGTCTTCGCCAACGCGCGCGTGTTCGGGGGCGGATTCCAGATCGCGCCGCAGGCCGACCTGGCGGACGGCGCACTCGACGCCGTCGTGTTCGGCAACATGGGCTTCTGGGCGCGCGTCGGGATCATGCAGAAGCTGCGCGCCGGTACGCATCTCGGCTCGCCGCACGTCGAGACCTCGCGCGGCCGGAGGTTCGTCCTGCGCTTCGCCGCTCCGCCCGCGTACGAGACCGACGGCGAGTGGAATCGCGCGTCCGCGTCCGAGCTGCGCGTCGAGGCCGTCCCGCAGGCGCTGGACGTGCTGGTTCCCGCGGAGGCGTGATGACCTCATTGCGCGCGCTCCGCGGCGGCCTCGCTTTCGTCGCCGCGCTCTTGTGGATGGGCGGACCCTGCGCCCTCCTGCTCTATCCGTTCGTGCTGCCGGTCGGAGCCATGTGGCGCGCGAAGCGCCGAGGCCTCGTCTCCTGGTACATGAGATTCGTGGTGAGGGGAATCCTCTTCTTCTTCGGACTGGGCGGGGCACGCTTCCAGTGGAGCGGACGGCTTCCGACGAGGGAGCCGTGCCTCGTCGTCGGCAACCATCAGTCCCAAATCGACATCCTGATCGCCACGATGATGGGCGATCCGTTCGTCCCGGCGTTCGTACCACGGCGCCGTTACACCCACTGGTACATTCCCCTCGTGGCGCCTTCGATCTGGCTGCTGGAATGCCCGGTGGTCGATCCCAAGCGCGACGCCATGGGCGCCGTGGAGGCGATGCGCCGGGGCGCCCTCGAGAACCGCCATGGCATCCTGATCTTCCCCGAGGGCCACCGCACCCTGGACGGCGAGGTGAGGGCTTTCAAGGCGGCCGGCACGATCGCGTGCCTCGAGGCCCGGCGCGTACCCGTCTACCTGTTCGTGACGGACGGTTACTGGAAGGGCCGTCGCCTAGTGGACTTCCTCGGCAACGTGCCGCGCCTGCGCGGTTACACCGAGGTGCTGGGGCCGTTCGAGCCGCCGGCCGAGGACGCGGCGCTGCCCGCCTTCGTCGACGGCCTCCGTCATCGAATCGTGGAGCGGCTCCTGGAGCGCCGCCGCCAGCAGGCGGCCTGAGCCCAGCGTGGCGCCCCTCGACGTCGCGCGGGAAGTGCTCCGGCCGCGGGTCCTGCCGCCTTTGGCCTCGACGCCGGCTGCGGCGGAGATCGCCCGGCGCCTGGCCGAGGTGGCTCGAGACTCGGTCCGAGCCGTGGTGTTCTTCGGCTCGCAGAAGACCGGCGCGGCTTCGCGCGACCGCTTCAGCGCCTACGACCTGTTCGTGGTCGTGCGCCGCTACTCCGACTTCTACGAGCGCCTGCGGCAGGCGGGCCGGCTGCGGCGGCCGGCGGGCCTCGTGGCCTGGCTCAACACCTGGCTGGCGCCGAACCAGCTCGCCTTCGGCGGTCCGGAGGGGACGTTCGGCAAGCTCTCCGTGGTCACGCAGGAGACGTTCCTGCGCGAGACGGGGCCGCTTCGGCGCGACCACTTCTGCGCCGGCCGGCTGTTCCAGCCGGCGGAGTGCGTGTACGCGGCCGACACCGAGGCGGCGGCGCTGGCTCTCGAGGGGGTCGCCCAGGCTCATGCCGTGACCCTCGACTGGGGCTGGCCCTGGCTGCCGGAGCGCTTCGATGCCCGGACTTACACGCGGCGGATCCTGGAGGTCTCGCTGTCGCAGGAGATCCGCCCCGAGCCGGCCGGCCGTGCCGACGCCCTCTGGGCCGTGCAGGCGCCGTATCTCGTCGAAGTGTACGCCCCGATCCTGGAGGCCTGGGCGACGGCGGAGGAGCTCGTGGCGCTCGGAGACGGGGTCTACCGGCTGCGCGACGCGCCGCCCCTCGCGGCGCGGCGGCACGTGGAGTCCTTCTTCCGGCGCTCGAAGCGGCGGGCGACCGCGCGCTGGCTCAAGTACATGCTCACCTTCGACGGCTGGCTCGAGTACATCCGGCGGAAGGCCGAGCGCCACACCGGCCGCCCGATCGAGCTCACGCCCCGAGAGCGCCGCTTGCCTCTCGTCTTCCTGTGGCCGCGGGTTTTCCGCTATCTTCGCGACAAGGACCGGCGGCAGTGACGCCCTCGCTCGTCGCTCTCGTGACGGCACTCGCCCTCGCCGTCGCTTCGATGGGAGCCTATGCGCTCCTCGGGCGGCGCTCCGACGAGGACGCCCGCCGGAAGGGCGCGACGTTCCTCCTGGGCGTGGGCGACTTCTTCGTCCACTGGTTCATGTGGGCGATCGGGCCGCTCGAGCGGCTGCTGCTCGCCCTGGGCGTCGGACCGGACGCGATGAACCTGGCGGGGCTCGCCTTCGGCGCGCTCGCGGGCGCCCTGATCGCCGCAGGCCGGCTGGAGCTGGGCGGCTGGGCGATCGCGCTGGGAGGCGTCTGCGACATCCTCGACGGGCGGCTGGCCCGCGCGCGGAAGGTCGTGTCGGCCTACGGCGCGTTCATCGACAGCACCCTCGACCGCTTCGTCGAGGTGTTCGCCTTCCTCGGCTTCGTCTACTACCTTCGCGCCTTCGCGTGGGGGCCGCTGCTCGCGGCCGCCGCGATCACGGGCTCGCTGCTCGTGAGCTACACGCGGGCGCGGGGCGAGAGCGTGGGGGTTCTCTGCAAGGAGGGCCTCATGCAGCGGGCCGAGCGCCTCGTCCTGACCTGCCTCGCGTGCCTGTCGGACGCGCCGCTGTCCGCGGCCCTTCGCGCGCCTCGCGGCAGCGTGGTCCTTTGGACCGTCGCCCTGATCGCGGCGGGCACCTTCCTGACGGCGGGCCACCGGACGCTCTGGATCTCGGCGCGGCTACGCGAGCGCGGCTAGCCACTCCTCGCCTCGAGCGCCGCGAGGACCGCGGCGCAGCGCTCGCGGGCCCGCGTCGCGAGGGCCTCGGCCTCCGCCTGCGCCTGCTGCCGGAAGGCCGCGTCCTCGATGGGTCCGAGGTTGACGAGCACGTTTCGAAAGGCGCCCCAGAGGCCCACCTCGAGGCAGCGGGCGCCGACCTCGAGGTCGGAGCGCGACGCGAAGTTGCCGTGGGTCGCCATCTCCACCAGGGCGTCCCAGCAGGCGTCGGCGGCGCGCATCGTCGCGAGAGGGACGCCGATGGCCTTCCTGAGCCCCGCCTGCATCGCCGCCGCCCGGGCGGCCTTCTGGGCGTCGTCTTCCCTGGGCAGGCCGGTCGCGGCGAGGTAGTCGTTGAAGGCCGCCGTGTCGGCGTCGATCATCGGCAGGAGGTCCTTCATGGCCCGGTGAAGGGGCGGGATGAGGCGGCGCATCAGCGCGTCCTTGTCCTCGAACTTCCGCTTGCCGTACGTCATCCAGCCGACCATCGCCCCGAGGGCCGCGCCCATGGCCGCGACCAGCGCCGCGGCCGAGCCGCCCCCCGGCGCCGGCGTGCGCGCGCCCAGCAGCTCGACGAAGCCGCGCACGCTCATCGACGCGAGCGGCTCCCTGGAGGCGTCCCCGATCATGTACTCGATGACGCGCTTCTCCGGCACGAACGGCGCGATGGAGGACAGGCCCAGGCGCTCGACCGCGAGGCGGACCTTCTGGCGCTCGTCGAGGATGAACAGGCCCTCCTTCTCGATGTAGTGCTCCGCCGCCATGAGCACGGCCTGGAGGGGGATGAGGCCGACGAGCTCGGAGCCGGCGACGCCCAGCTTCAGCCTTCGCGCCTCGTCCACCACCGCCTCGTAGGCGACGTGGGGCGGCGTCACCTTGTAGTCGTCGAGGTTCATCGACACCTGGGCGAGCCCGTACTCGTCCACGTGCCAGCCGATCGCCTTGACCGCCTTGAGCCGCCCGGGCTGATCCGGGCCGCGGCCCTGCTCGCGCAGGTCGAGGGCGATGCGGTGGGCCTGCTCCTTCGTCCCGAGGACGTTGACGTTGTAGGCGATGAGGAAGTCGCGGGCGCCCGTGACGGTCGCTCCCCAGGTCGGGACGAACGCGGCCGGGCCGAAGTCCGGCTTCCATTCCGGCCGCCGGATCTTCTCCTCGAGTCCCTCGTACTCGCCGGCCCGGATCTGCTTGAGGCTCTGGCGGTGGGCGTGGGTCGCGGCACGTTCGTACAGGTACACCGGCACCTGCAGCTCGGCGGCCAGGCGGCGGCCGAACTCGCGCGCGCACCCGGCGCACTCGTCCATCGAGACGTCGGCCACCGGCACGAAGGGGCAGACGTCCAGGGCGCCCAGGCGCGGGTGCTCGCCCGCGTGGCGGCGCATGTCGATGCGCTCCCGGGCGACGCGGGCCGCGGCCAGGGCGCCCTCGACGACGGCCGACGGCTCGCCGACGAAGGTGTAGACGGTGCGGTTCGTCGAGGCGCCGGGATCCACGTCGAGGAGCGTGCAGCCTCTGGTCTGGCGCACCGCGTCGGCGATGGCGTCGACGACGCGGCGGTCGCGGCCCTCCGAGAAGTTGGGCACGCACTCGACCAGCTTGGGCATGCCGGACGATAGCATGTTGGGGTGCGGGTCCTGCACCTCGTGGACCGCTACCTCGACCGTGGCGGCGCCTACCTCCACCTGGCGGGCCTGCTCGAGGAGCAGCGCCGGGCCGGCCTGGTCGTGGCCGTTGCGGCCGAGACGCAGGAGGCGCGGGCGCCGGTGGAGGTCCATCTCGTGCCGGGGCTCGCGAGCCGGGAACGGGCGCCCTGCGATCCGAGCCCGGTCGTCGCAAGGTTTCGCCCCGACGTCGTGCATCTCCATACGGTCGTGAATCCCGAGGCGCTCGAGTGGGCCTGCGGCCGTCCGGCCGTCATCACGGTCCAGGACCACCGCTACTTCTGCCCGACGCGCGGCAAGTGGAGGCTCGACGGGAGGACCTGCCACGAGGCGCTGCGGCCCGAGCTCTGCGTGGCGTGCTTCGAGGACGAGGCCTACTTCCGCGGGGTCTACGCAGTGACGGAGGCGCGCCTCGCCACCCTCCGGGCGCTGCGCGTCGTGACCCTGTCGCGGTACATGGCTCGGGAGCTCGAGGCGGCCGGCGTGCCGGCTGCGGCCGTGACCGTCGTCCCTCCCTTCGTGCACGACCTCGCGAGCAGCGGCGGAGGCGGCCCGCCCTGCGTGGCGGTCGTGGGGCGCCTCGTCGAGTCCAAGGGCGTCCGGGACGCCGTCGAGGCCTGGCGGCGCTGCGGCACCGAGCTTCCCCTGATCGCCGCCGGCACGGGGCCGCTCCGCGCCTGGATCGAGAGCCAGGGCATTGCGGTCACCGGCTGGCTCGGCCGGCCCGCACTCGGGCGGCTGCTCGGCCGCGCGCGCGCCGTTCTCATGACGCCTCGCTGGCAGGAGCCGTTCGGCATCGCGGGCCTCGAGGCCCTGACCCTCGGGGTGCCGGTCGCCGCGTGGGAGAGCGGGGGGATCGCCGAGTGGCACCCCGGTCCGCTCGCTGCCTGGGGAGACGTCGATGCCGTGGCCGGGCGCCTGCGCGAGGCCCTCGCGTCGGGGCCGGTTCCGGAGCCGGAGCGGCGGCGCCTCGAGGCGCTCTTCCAACCCGCGGACCTGATGCGCCGCCTCCTCGGCGTCTACCAGCACGCCGTTGGGCTACCATAGGCGTTCCGGAGTGACCCTGGGATGACCCTTCTGGACCGCTTCCGCAAGCGCCCCCGCTGGGAGAGCGAGGATCCCGCCGTGCGAGCCGAGGGCGTCCGTGAGGACCTGGCCGCCGACGAGCAGGAGCTGATCGCGAGGCTCGCGCGCGGGGACGCCGACCCGCGCGTGCGGCGCGCGGCGGCCCGCAAGGTCGTGGCGCTCGCGGTGCTGGCCGAGCTGGCCCAGGGTGATGCCGACGAGAGCGTGCGGCGCGAGGCCGAGGAGCGGCTGCTGGAGAAGGCTCTCGGCACGGACGAGGCCCAGGGGCTGGCGGCGGTCGCGCTGCTCCACGAGACCCGGCACATCGTCCAGGCCGCGCGCTCGTCGCCCCTCGCGCCGGTGCGCCTCGCGGCGCTGGGGCTCGTGAACGACGAGCGGCAGGTGGCGACCCTCGCGAAGCTGGCCGACGATCCGGCCGTGCGCCGCGAGGCCCTGGCGCGCACGCGCTCGGCAGAGCTTCTGGCCGAGATCGCGCTGAAGAGCGACCACAAGGACGTCGCGGTGGGCGCCGTCGACCACCTGGACGATCTCGCCGCGCTGACGAGCATCGTCGCCCGTGCGCGCCACGCCGGCGCGAGCCGACGGGCGCGGGCGCGCCTGGATGCGCTGAGGCCAGCCTCCGTCGCCGAGCCCGCGGCGGCCGAAGCGGGGCCTCCCGAGCCAGCGGCCGAGGCCGCCCCCGGCACCGCTCGCGAGCCGGAAGCCGCGCCCGAGCCGCCGGCGGCGGAAGCGGCGCCTCCGGCACGGCCGGAAGCCGAGGCCGCGCCGGTCGTGAAGGAGGACACGACGGCGGAGCCGATCGCGGAGGCTGCCGCTCCCGCCGCGCCGCCCGCCGATCGCGAGGCGCAGGAGCGCGAGCGGCGGGAGCGGCTCGTCCGGATGGAGGCCCTGGCGGGGCGGCTCGAGGCGCTCGTGGCTGCCGCGGCCCTCGAGCTGCGCGACGCCGATGCCGCGCTCCGAGCGGTGCACACGGCCCACGAGGACCTCGCCCACGCTCCGGGCAAGCTGGCGCACCGGGTGCGCGCGGCGCGCGCGGCACTGTTCGCGAAGACGCAGCCCCTCCGGGAGGCCGAGGACTGGACGCGCTGGTCGAACGCCGCGATCCAGGAGCAGCTCTGCGAGCGCATGGAGTCCCTCGGCGCGCGGGACGACGTCGAGCGGGCCGCGCGGGAGTTCCACGAGTGCGACCAGCGCTGGGCCGAGGCGCGCCATGCGCCCCGGGACGAGGCCGAGGCGCTGCGCTCCCGCTACCAGGCCGCCCGGGCGCGGGTGAAGGCGAAGCTGGACTCGTTCTTCGCCCGGAAGCACGCCGCCGAGGCGGAGAACCTGGCGAGGAAGCAGGAGCTCGCGGCGAAGGCCGAGGCCCTCGCCGAGTCGACCGAGTGGGCGAGGACCGCCGCCGAGCTGCGCGGGCTCCAGGCGCGGTGGAAGGAGATCGGGCCGGTCCCGCACCGGAAGTCCGAGGAGATCTGGAAGCGCTTCCGCGGCGCCTGCGACCGCTTCTTCACCCGCCAGAAGGAGGACCTGAAGAAGCGCAAGGACGAGTGGAAGGAGAACCTCGCGAAGAAGGTCGCGCTGTGCGTCGCCGCGGAGGCGCTCGAGTCCTCCACCGAGTGGGAGAAGGCTGCCGCCGAGGTCCGCAGGCTGCAGGCCGACTGGAAGGCCGTCGGCCCGGTGCGGCGCAACCAGTCGGAGGAGGTGTGGCAGCGCTTCAAGAAGGCCTGCGACGCCTTCTTCGACCGCTACAAGCGCCGCGACCAGGTGGCCGCCGAGGCGCGGCGGGCCGAGCGCGAGGTGCTGATCGCCGAGCTGGAGGGGCTCCTGCCGAAGGACGGCGCAGGGGACGCCCCGGCGGAGGGCCTGGCGGCGAAGGTGCAGGCGATCCAGGCCCAGTCGCGGCAGAAGCCGCTGCCGCCGGCCGACGAGCAGGCCCTGAGCGAGCGCTTCCTGGCGGTTCGTGGCCGCCTCGTGGCCGCCTATCCCGAAGCCTTCAAGGGCACCGAGCTGGACCCGGAGACGACCCGCCTCCGGAAGGAGAAGATCCTGGCGCAGGTCGAGGCGATCGCCGCGCGGGCCGAGCCCGCGGACGAGCCGCTCACCGGCGAGGCGCTGGCGCGCCGCCTCAAGGAGGCCCTCGCCACGAACACCATGGGCGGCGCCGCCGAGGCCGAGGCGCGCCGGCGGGCGGAGCGGGAGCAGGTCGAGCAGGCGCGCGCGGCCTGGCAGCGCCTCGGGCCGCTCCCCGGCGAGGCGGGCGCCCTGCTCGAGGAGCGCTTCGCGAAGGCCGTGGCGCGCTTCCCCGAGCTGCGCAAGGGGCGCGAGCGGCGCCCTCAGTCGCGGATCGGCGCGGGAACCCTGTAGAACGCGTCGAGATCGTCGTGGCGGAAGAGGCCCACGGCTTCGCGCTGCACCTCCAGGAACCAGCGATGGAGCCGCGCCTGGTCCCGGGCCTCGTTGAAGCGCACGACCAGCCGGAGCCGCTCGGCCGGAGCCGCCGCGAGGGCCTCGCGCAGCGCGTCCAGCTCGGCGAGGATGGCCTCGAGGCGTCCCGCGATGCGGCGGAGAGCCGCCGCCTTCTCGGACGCGATCTCGTCGAGCAGCCGCCCGTAGGCCTCCTCGGTGCGCGCCACGGAGGAACCTTAGCACGGGCGCGGAGCCCGCGGCCTTGACGGGACGCGAGCGACTGGCGCGGGCGCAGGACGTCTACCGCGACGGCTTCGCCCGCGCCCTCGACGAGGCGCGGCCCGAGCCAGGGGAGGGCTTTCCGTGTCCCTACCTCCCGGGCCGCAAGGCGCGGCAGCTCACGGTGCTGCCCGCGCCGATCGTCCCCGGCACCTACCACGCCCTGATGGACCTCAACTTCCGGCGCCTGGGCCGGGTGTTCTACCGGCCGGCGTGCGAGGGCTGCGCGGAGTGTCGCATCCTGCGCGTGCCCGTCGAGGAGCTCGCGCTCACCCGCTCCCAAAGGCGCTGCCTCGCTCGCAACCGCGACGTCGAGATGGAGGTCTCCCGTCCCGATCCCACCACGGAGAAGTGGGGGCTCTACCGCCGCTATCTCGAGGCCCGCCACGACGGCGCCATGGACGGTTCCTGGGAGGAGTTCTCGAGCTTCCTCTACACGAGCGGGGTCGACACGCGCGAGGTGGCCTATCGCGTCGAGGGGCGACTGCTCGCCGTGTGCCTCGTCGATTGCGAGCCCCTGGCGTGGAGCGCGGTCTACTGCTTCTTCGACCCCGACGAGCCTCGGCGCTCCCTGGGCGTGTTCAACGTCCTGAGCCTCGCGGAGCAGTGCCGGACGCGGGGCGTGCCCTGGCTCTATCTGGGGTACTACGTGCCTGGTTGCCGCGCCATGGCTTACAAGGCCGGCTTCGAGCCGTGCGAGACGCTGGGCGCCCACGGCGTGTTCCGGCGGTTGACAGGCGAAGCGCCTCGCCCTTAGCCTCCGGCCCATGGCCGAGATCCACTCGTACATGGAAGCGCTGATGATGAGCGAGGAGGACCCGATCCTCTTCGAGAACGGCCAGGTCGTCTTCTCGGCGGGAGAGCGGGGCAGCGAGATGTACATCGTTCGAACGGGAAGCGTGGACCTGCGGATCGGCGACACGCTCCTCGAGACGGTCCGGCCCGGAGGCATCCTGGGCGAGCTGGCCCTCGTCGACGCGGCGCCGCGCAGCGCGACCGCCGTGGCCGGCCCGGACTGCTCGCTCGTCGCGATCCGCGAGGAGACCTTCCGCAACCTGGTGAAGCAGGTCCCGGGGTTCTCCCTCGAGGTGATGCGCGTGATGGCGCGCCGCCTGCGCCAGAGCAACGCGAGCTGACGCGGGAGAGCGTCCTCCGCCTTCGCGTGGCGATCGGCGTGGCCGAGGCGGGACGGCGCCTCGAGGAGCTCGTCGCCGATCGCGTCTCGGGACGCCTGGGGCGGCCGCTTCCGCGCAGCGCCGCCCGTCGCCTGGTGATGGGCGGAGCGGTCCGGCTCCGGGGCCGGCCGCTGCGGCGCCCGGGCGTCCCCGTCGCGGCGGGTTGGTCCCTGGAGCTGCTGGTGGACCGCTCCCGGCTCTCCCCGCGGCGCCCGGACGTCGCGTTTGCCCTCGCGCCGCGCGACGTGCTCTACCACGACGCCGCGCTCATCGCCGTGGCGAAGCCGGCGGGCCTGGCGACCGTGCCCACGGCCGATGCCTCGCGGTCGTCCCTCTTCGGGGCGGTTCGGGCCTGGCTTGTCGGCCGCGGCGAAGGCGCCTACCTCGCCGTCCATCAGCGCCTCGATCGCGAGACGTCGGGGGTGGTGCTCTTCGCTCACGACGCGCGGGCGAACGCCGCGCTGGCGGACGCGTTCGCGGCGGGCCGCGTCGAGAAGACCTACGTCGCGCTGACGGCGCGTCCGGAGCGGCCGCCGGCCGAGCGTTTCCGTGTGGACTCGCCCATCGAGGGGCGCCGGGCGGTGACGGACGTCGTGCTTCGACGCCGGCTCGCGAGCGCGCTCCTCGTGGAGGCGCACCCGTCGACGGGACGCAAGCACCAGGTCCGCATCCACCTGCGACGGGCCGGGCTGCCCATCCTCGGGGACGAACGCCACGGAGGGCGAGCGGGGCCGCGCGCCCCCCGGCTCATGCTTCATGCCGCCAGGCTCGAGCTGGACCACCCGATCTCGGGCGAGCGATTGAGGATCGCGTGCTCCGCGCCCCGGGACTTCGAGGCCTTCGCCGCGGCGCTGGTATCATCCGCAGGCCGCTCGGGGCCGCGCTAGGGTCCAGGAGGTTCGATGAAGGCTCGCCGGTGGATGGTCGTGACGCTCGCGATGGCGCCCCTGGCCGGGGCCCAGGAGCCGCCGCCGCCGCCCGTGTGGTCGGGGGAGGCCGGCCTGTCCTACGTCCAGACGGCGGGCAATTCCGACGCCTCGACCTTCGGCGCAGTCTTCAAGCTGCTCCGCCAGAAGGATCCCTGGAAGGTCGCCTTCGCGACGGCCTTCGTCCGCACCGAGACGAGCGACGTCAAGAGCGCCGAGAAGTTCGACGCCCTGCTGCGCGGAGAGCGCGCCCTGGGCCCCCGCTTCGCCCTCTACTCCCAGGGCTCCTACCTGCGCGACGTCTTCGCCGGCATCGACGGCCAGGAGATCCTCGAGGCCGGCGGCTTGTACAAGCTCGCCGCGGGCCCCAAGCACTTCCTGGCTGTGTCCGCGTCGCTGGCCTACACGGCCGAGCAGCGCAGCGAGCCCAGCCCCGATCGCAACTTCCTGGGCGGCCGCGCGGGGCTCGCCTACAAGTTCCAGATCAGCCCCAGCGCGGAGTTCGCCGAGGACGTGAGCTACCTGCAGAGCTTCGAGGAGTCTTCCGACGGCCGTGTCGCCCATCGGGCGACCCTGACGGCGAACATGAACAAGGTCTTCGCCCTGAAGCTCGGCCACGAGCTCCTGTACCTGCGGGATCCGGTGCCGGGCAAGAAGAGCACGGACAACACCATCCTCGCGTCGATCGTGGCGAAGTGGCCCGCTCCACCTCCGCCCGCGCCGCCCTGCCCGTGCCCGCCTAGGGAGTAGCCGCCGGGTCGGCCGACCAGGGGCCGGCGCGGGTCGGCTTCCGGAGCGCCCGGCGCAGCTCCGCGAGGTACAGCCGCCGCGGCCACAACGTCGCCCCGAAGCGGGCCAGGTGCGGCGTGTACACCTGGCAGTCGATCAGTCCGATACCCCAGGCGGCGAGCCGCTCGACGAGGAAGGCGAAGGCGGCCTTGGAGGCGTCCGGTGCCTTCGCGAACATCGACTCGCCGAAGAAGGCACCTCCGAGCGAGACGCCGTAGAGGCCGCCGACGAGCGCGTCGCCCCGCCAGGCCTCCGCCGAGTGCGCGAAGCCCTGCCGGTGCAGCTCGCCGTAGGCGCGGCGCATCCCTGGCGTGATCCAGGTGGTCCGCTGGCTCGGCCGGCGGATCCTCGCGCAGCCTTCGATCACGCGCTCGAACACCGTGTCCAGGGTGATGCGGTAGAGACCCTTGCGCAGCGTCTTGCGGAGGCTGCGCGAGACCCGCAGGTCCTCGGCCCGCAGGACCATCCGCGGGTCGGGCGAGAACCACAGGATCGGGCTCTTCTCGTACCAGGGGAAGATGCCCTCGCGGTAGGCGAGCAGTAGCCGTTCGGTTGCGAGGTCGCCGCCGACGGCGAGGAGGCCGCCCTCCTCCGCCTCGTCGACCGGGGGGAACGCGAGGTCTGCGCCGAGACGGTAGACGGTCACGCCCCGACGGGCGAGGAGGGGGCCGGGAGCGGCGCGTAGGAGAACGCGAGCTGCTCGCCCTCGACGCCGAGGGTGGCCGTGCCTCCGTGCTCGAGGGCGCCGAACAGGATCGCGTCGGTCAACGGATCGCGCACCTCGGCCTGGATCAGCCGGGCCAGGGGGCGGGCCCCGTAGGTGGGGTCGTAGCCCTTGCGCGCGAGATAGGCGCGCGCCGCAGGTTGCAGCGTGATCGCCACGCGCCGCTCGGCGAGCTGCGCCTCCAGCTCGAGCACGAACTTCTCGACGATCGTCTCCATCGTCTCGGGCGTGAGCGCGTCGAAGGTGACGATGGCGTCCAGGCGGTTCCTGAACTCGGGGCTGAAGAGCCGTTCCAGCGCCTGCTTGCCCCGCGCCTTCGCCTCGCGGCCGCGGTCCTGGGCGAAGCCGATGAACTTCGCGCTCATCTCCCGGGAGCCGGCGTTCGAGGTCATGATCAGGATCACCTGCCGGAAATCCGCCTTGCGCCCGTTGTTGTCGGTCAGGGTCGCGTGGTCCATCACCTGGAGCAGGATGTTGAACAGGTCGGGATGCGCCTTCTCGATCTCGTCGAGGAGGACCACGCTGTAGGGGTGGTTCCGCACGGCGTCGACCAGGAGCCCTCCCTGCTCGAAGCCGACGTAGCCGGGCGGCGCTCCGATCAGCCGGGCCACCGCATGCTTCTCCATGAACTCCGACATGTCGAAGCGATGGAACTCGTTGCCCAGGTGGCGCGCGAGCTGCTTGGCGAGCTCGGTCTTGCCGACGCCCGTCGGCCCCGTGAACAGGAAGCAGCCGGCCGGGTGGTCGGGGTGTCCGAGGCCGGCTCGCGAGCGCTTGATGGCCCCGGCCACGATCCTGACCGCCTGGCCCTGGCCGAAGACGACGCGGCCCAGCGTCTCCTCGAGGGTCCTGAGGCGCTCCTTCTCGGAGAGCGAGGCCTGCTTCTCGGGGATGCGCGCCATGCGCGCGATCGTCTTCTCGACCTCCGGCACGTCGACGGTCGGCCGGGCGTCCGCCTCGGCGCGCAGGCGCAGCGCCGCGCCGGCCTCGTCGATCACGTCGACCGCGCTGTCCGGCAGCCGGTGCTCGCGCAGGTGCCGCTGGGCGAGCTTCACGGCGGCCTCGAGCCCCGGGTCCGTGTAGGACACGGCGTGGTGGGCCTCGTAGCGCGGCTGCAGGCCCTTCAGGATCTTCACCGTGTCCTCGAACGACGGCTCCTCCACGGCGATCTTCTGGAGGCGCCGGAACAGGGCCCGGTCCTTCTCGACGTGCTTGTACTCCTCGAAGGTCGTGGAGCCGATGAGGCGAACCCTCCCCTCTGTGAGCACCGGCTTCACCAGGTTGGCGAGGTCCATCGTGCCGCCGGTCGTGGCGCCCGCGCCGACCATCGTGTGCAGCTCGTCGATGAAGAGGATGGGCCGCGGGCGCTTGACGAGAGCCGCCATCAGGGCCTTGAAGCGCTCCTCGAAGTCGCCCCGGTAGCGGGTGCCGGCGAGCAGCGCGCCCGCGTCGAGGGCGAAGATCTCGGCGCCCTTCAGGAGCTCGGGGACGTCCGCCGCCAGGAGCCGCTGGGCGAGGCCCTCGACCAGCGCGGTCTTGCCCACCCCGGCCTCGCCGACGAAGACGGGATTGTTCTTGCGCCGTCGGCACAGCACCTCGAGGGCGCGCTCGATCTCGGCCTGCCGCCCGATCAGGGGATCGAGCTGGCCCTGGCGGGCGCGCCCGGTCAGGTTCACGGCGAAGGAGGCCAGGGGATCGCCCGCCGGCCGCGGCGCGTCCTCGTCGCCGACCCCTGCGGCCGCGGGCCCCTCGGCGCCCTCGCGCGGCGTCTGGGTCGCCTTGGTGACGCCGTGGGAGATGTAGTTGAGGACGTCGAGGCGGGTCACGCCCTGGGCGGCGAGAAGCTGGGCCGCCACGGAGCGGGGCTGCTGCATGAGCGCGGCGAGCACATCGCCGACCTTGGCCTCTTCGCGCCCCGCGCTCTGCACGTGGAGGACGGCGGCCTGCAGGACGCGCCGGAAGGCGAGGGTCTGGTTCGGCTCCGTTTCCTTGCCCCGGGGCAGGACCTCGGCCTCCTCCAGCACCTTCCGCAGGTCCGAGCGAAGCCGGTCGAGGTCGACGCCGCAGGCGCGCAGCACCTCCTCCCCTCCGGGATCGTTCGCGACGGCGTAGAGCAGGTGCTCGAGGGTCAGGTGGACGTGGCGACGGGACACCGCCTCCCGGTAGGCCACGTTGAGCACCAGCTCGAGGGCGACGCTGAACATGGACCTATTGTAGTCCCCGCTACTCCTCCTCCATGCTCGCGCGGAGCGGGAAGCCGTTCGCCCGGGCCCGCTCGTGGACGTGGGCGACCTTCGTCTCGGCCACCTCGTGGGTGTAGAGGCCGCACACGCCGTGGCCGCGGGTGTGGACGTGCATCATGATGCGGTGGGCCTCGGCGGGCGATTTGGCGAAGACCGACTCGAGGATCTCGACGACGAACTGCATCGTGGTGTAGTCGTCGTTGTGGAGGATCACCCGGTAAAGCGGAGGCTTCCTGGTCTCCGGTCGGGTCTTCTCGAGGACCTGCCCGCCCGGCCGCTTCTCCTCGCCGGCCATGGGGGAATCTTAAGGCACGGCTAGAATTCGGGCGCGATGGGCGGATGGGTCGTACCCGAGCCGGAAGCGGCGGAGTACGAGGCGCTCCCCAAGCCGTCGCGCCGGGGGATCGGGCTGTGTCTCTCCGGCGGGGGATACCGGGCGACGCTCTTCCACCTCGGCGCGCTCCGGCGCCTGAACGAGCTGGGGGTGCTCGCCCGCGACGACTTCCGGTCGATCAGCTCCGTCTCGGGCGGGAGCATCACCGCCGCGGCGCTCGCGACGGCCCTCGTCGCGAGAGTGCCCTGGCCGGCCGCGGGACCCATCGCGGACGAGATCTGGGACCGCGAGATCAGGGATCCGCTGCGCGAGCTGACGCGCCACGACATCCGCACGGGCGCGATCGCGAAGCGCCTGTGGCCGTGGAACTGGCCGAGAGCCGCAACGGGCATCGAGAGCCTGGTCTCGACCTACGAGGCGCGCCTGACCTCGCTTCGCCTCGGGCAGCTCCCCGAGCGTCCGGCCTTCATCCTCTGCGCGACCGACATGGCGTTCGGGGTCAACTGGATCTTCACCCGCGACCGCATGGGCGACTACATGGCCGGCTACACGAAGCCTGCCGACGACTTCCCGCTGGCGCGGGCCGTGGCCGCCAGCTCGTGCTTCCCGCCGGTGTTCAACCCGATGCCGATGCGCCTGCCGCCCGGCGCGCTGAAGGGCGGCAAGGCGCCGCCGGGACCGGCGCGGGACGCAGCGCTCGCGGACCTTCGCCTCACCGACGGCGGCGCCTACGACAACATGGGCCTCGAGCCCGTCTGGAAGAACCACGGAATCGTGCTCGTCTCGGACGCCGGCGGGCTCTTCACGGCCGAGGGCGACCGGGGGCTGCTCTGGCGCATCCCGCGCTACCAGGGGATCCAGGAGGCGCAGGCCCGCGGCCTGCGCAAGCGCTGGCTGATCTCGTCGTTCCTCTCCGGAGCCCTCGAGGGAACCTACTGGGGCGTGGGGAGCGCGCGCTCCCGCTACGGCCGGACGGGCGGATTCTCGAAGGAGCTGGCCCACGAGGTGATCGCCGAGATCCGCACCGATCTCGACGAGTTCTCGGATGCCGAGGCCGCGGTCCTCGAGAACCACGGCTACCTGCTCGCGGACGCCGCCGTCGAGCGGCACGTGCCGCAGCTGCGGACGACCGCGGCCCCCCTGCGCGTGCCGCATCCGGCCTGGGCGCCCGCCGCCGACGAGGCCCGGATCCGCGAGGCCTTGCGCGGCTCGGAGAGGAGAAGGGTGCTCGGCCGGGGCTGAGGGCGGCCCCTCACCAGCTCAAGTCGAACAGGCACGACGGGTCGCCGGAGCACTGGCACAGCACTTCCGTGCACTGGATGGGGCCGGGCACCTTCATCATCTCCAGGGCGCCCTCGAAGTAGCCGCGGCCACTCGCGCAGAAGACGGGGGAGGGATGGTCGTAACCCTCGATGCGGAGCCGGCCCGATTGCAGTCCGCCCCGCTCGTAGAAGGCCGCTCCGAAGTTCTGGAAGCGCCGGTGCAGCAGCGCCTGCTGCTCGAAGAACTTGTGCGGTTCCTCCGCCGCGAACGCCTTGTACACCCCGCGCAGGTTCATCGTGGCCGAGTGATGCCCGAGGGAGCGGTAGACGTCCTCTGCGGAGCCGCCCGCGGCGGCGGCGATCGCCACGTCGACGTTCAGCAGCGCGTCGAGGGGAATCCAGTCGGTCGCCAGGGGCGGCCGGTCGACGTAGTTCCGGTAGCGGGGATCCACTCCGGAGCGGAACCTCTCGGCCGTCGGCGGATCGAACTGCTGGCGGGCCCAGGCCAGGTGCGCCTGCAGCATCGTCCCTTTGACCGCCTCGGCGTTCGGCAGGGGACCCGCCGCCATGGGAGCGTTCGAGAGTATGGCACCATTTCCTACTCGGTGCGCAGCGCCTGGAGCGGGTCGAGGCGCGCGGCGCGCCAGCTTGGAAGCGCGCAAGCCGCGAGGGCCGCGGCCGCGAGCACCAGCGTGGCTCCGCCGAGCGTCGCGGGGTCGTTCGGTCCCAGCCCGAAGAGAAGGCTGGCGAGGCTGCGGGCCAGGACCAGGGCGGCGCCGAGACCGAGGACGAGGCCCGCGGTCACGAGGCGCATCGCCTCGGCCACCACCATGCGCAGCACGTCGCCGGGGCGCGCGCCGAGGGCCAGGCGCACGCCGATCTCCCGCGAGCGCCGCGCGACGGAGTAGGAGAGCACGCCGAAGACGCCGAGTGCCGCGAGGCCGAGGGCCATGGCCGCGAAAGCCGCGAGCAGGAACGCGAAGAAGCGCGGGCGCGCGATCGAGCGGGCGACGATGTCCTCCAGGGTCTGCACGCGAAGCAGGGGCAGGTTGGGATCCAGGCCGTGGAGGACGGTGCGGGCCGCGGCTGCGAGCGGGCGCGGGTTTCCCAGCGTGCGGACGACCGCGGTCATGTTCAGCGTCGGGCGCTGGGCGTGAGGCAGGTAGATCTCCGCCGGATGCTCCTCCGCCAGGCCGTGGTCCTTCACGTCGTCGACGACTCCCACGACCACGCCCCCCGCCCTGGGCCTGCCCGGACCGCCGCCCCAGCCCAGCGTGATGCGCTTGCCGAGGGGATCCTCGTCCGGGAAGTGGCGGCGCACCGCCTCCCGGCTCAGCACGGCCACCTGGGGTGCCGACGCCGTGTCCTCGTCCGTGAAGACCCGTCCCGCGAGCACCGGTATCCCGATCGCGCGGAAGTAGCCCGGCGTCACGGTGCGCACCTCCAGGTTCGGCTGGTGCGCGGGCGGCAGGGACGGGCGTCCCTCCACCTCGAACGCGAATCTGAAGTACGTGTCGGTCAAGGGCAGGGCGACGCTGGAGCCCACTGCGGCAACGCCCGGAAGCGCCAGGAGCCGCTCTTCGAGGGACCGGTAGAAGGTCACGCGGCGGTCGTCCTCCGCGTAGACCGCCTCGGGGAGCGCGGTGCGGAACGTGAGCGCCTTGGGCGTCTCGAAGCCGGGGTCGACGCCACGGAGCTGCGAGAAGCTGCGCAACAGCAGGCCGGCCCCCACGAGGAGCGTGACGGCGAGAGCCACCTCGGCCACGACCAGGCCCGGGCCCAGCCGTCCGCCGCCGGCCAGAAGCCCGCGGCCGCCCTCGCGCAGGGCCGTCGCCGGATCTCGCCGGGTCGTCGCGAGGGCAGGAAGGGCGCCCGACAGGAGCGCCGTCAGCAGCGAGAGAGCAGTGCAGAAGCCGAGCACGCTCCGGTCGATCTGGGTCTCGGCGGCGCGCGGCAGGTCTCCGGGCAGGAGCGCCAGCAGGAG
>DASSJI010000295.1:0-3252 GCA_035691285.1 Vicinamibacteria bacterium
GGAAGATCGGCGTCAGGGCGACGAAGTGGCGGTTGCCGAAGCTCGACGAGCCGTGCCACGACTGCGAGCACGCGACGGCGTAGTAGTACGCGGCGAACGCGATCGCGAGCGGGATGCCGGCGCCGGGCTCGCGCCGACACAGCCCGAGGAGGCCGAGCACGGCGAGCAGCAAGGCAGGCGTCCACGCGAACAGCCCGTGCTCGGCCGAGAAGCCGACCGCTCCCAGGCGCGGAGCCTCCCAGAAGTAGGGGATCAGCGAACCGGTCCGGAGGGGGGAGCCGAAGAGCGCCCACTTGACGGCGAGGTGGGGGAGCGCCGCGACGAGCGTCCCACCGATGAATGCGAGGCCCCGGGCGACGCGCGGCCCCCGCCCGCGCAGCCACTCGACGAGTGCGATCACGACCAGCGTCCCTGCGAGCGGCTCGGTTGCGAACATCAATCCGGCGAAGCCGCCCCAGAAGGCCCACTCGCAGACCCGATCCAGTGGGCGCCTCGCGGCCCAGAACCCCACGAACAGGGCGGTCGCGAACGATGCGGAAGCGTGGGAGTAGAACGGCAGTGCGTACATGTAGACGGGAAGCGGGGAGCCGAGCCACAGAACGACGAGGGCCACGGTCGCAGAGGTGGAGCCCGACCATCGGGCCGCCGCGCGCCGAGCCACGAGCAGCCCGCAGAACGCGTAGCAGGCCGTCGCGAGGGCGCAGGCCGCCCGGTAGACGAGGGCGTAGCCGTCCGCCGGGACGTGTGCGCCGAAGGCGCGCAGGAGCAGCAGGGCGGCATGGACCTGGAGGAAGCTCGGCGCCCAGAGCAGGGCCGGACCGACCGACCACTGATTGCGCGCGCGCCCGTCGGGCAGCTCCAGCCGCGGCCGGAAGTGGCCGTCCGCGCGGCGGAACGTGCTCGAGACGAAGTCCGGGTCGCCGTGGCGGAACTCGTTCTCGAAATCCAGGTCGCGGTCGACGACGAGGGAGCGCAGGTGTGCGTAGTGGCCGTTCCCCTCGCCGCGGATGTAGGGATTGACCAGGGGAAGCGTCAGCAGGAAGGCGGCGCCCGCGACGCGTTCGGCGCGGCTGAGGCTCGGCAGCGCGCGCATCAGGGCTCGCCGCCCCGGCGGGCCAGCGCCCGCGCGGCGGCCGCGCGGACCTCGCGATCACGATCGTCGAGGGTGGCCTGCAGCGCCTCGATGGCGCTCGCCTGGGGCGCTCCCAGCTTCGCGACGCTCCACACCACTGTCATGCGCACCTGAGGCTCCGGGTCGTCGAGGGCTTCGATCAGCTCCGGCAGCGCTGCTCGGGCTTCGGGCCCGACGGCCGCCAACGCCCGCGCGGACTCGACGCGGACCTCCCAGTCGCCGTCGCCGAGCGACTGCGTGAGCGCCGGAACGGCCGGCGCGGCGAAAGGCCCGAGCCGCCCCAGGGCCCGCGCGGCGTGGTAGCGCGTCTCGGCGCTCGCGTCCGCGAGGGCGTCCACGAGGAGCGGGGCGTCGTCCTCTCCGGCCGCCTCCTCGAGCGCGCGTCCGGCGGCGTTGCGGACGACCCAGGCGTCGTCGTCCATGGCCGTCCGGAGCGCCGCCGTCGCCGGGCGGGCGGCGGGGCCCAGTTGCAGCAGGGCGCCCGCGGCATGCCAGCGCACGGCGCTGTCGGGATCCTGGAGGGCTTCGGCGAGCGGAGCGACGGCCGCCGGGCCGAGGCTCGCCAGCGCGTCCACGAGCTCGACGTCCGGAACGAGCCGCTCGCCGGTGCCGCGCGCCAGGTGGAGCAGCGCGGGGACCACCGCGGGAGGCAGCACGGCCGCTCCCGTCGCGGAGCCGGCGCGCGCGACCTTGGAGAGCGAGAGGGCGGCTCGACCGCGAACGGCGAGGCTCTCGTCTGCGAGCGCTTCCTGGAGCGCGCCGAGCGCGGCGCCCCGGGCGGCCGCCGCGTCGCAGCCGGCCGCCTCGTCCACCAGGGCTTCAGCCGCCCTGCGCCGAACGTCCGCGTCGGGATCGCCGAGGGCGGTCAGGGTCTCGCGGCACGCGCGCCGCTCGCGCGCTGCCTGGGCGCCGGCGGCCGTGCCCGCCGCCAGGGCCACGAGCACGAGGGACGCGACCTGCCGCAGGGGAGGCAGGCCGGCCAGGTGACCCAGGACGGCGAGGTTGACGAGAGGCACCGGCATGCCCAGGGCCAGCCACCGCGGCTTGCCCAGGACGTCGCAGGCCTCGGCCCAGGCGAGCGTCCAGACGACGAAGTTCAGCGGGGGAAGCAGCAGCAGGACGCCCCACGCGAGCGATCGGCCGGCCAGCTGGAACGGCAGGAGCAGGACGAGCGGCGGCAGCCAGGCCCAGATCGCGTCGAGGCCGGCGCGGCGGGCGATACTCTGCAACGCGAGCCCGGCGACGGCGTATCCGGCCAGCAGCGCAAACGCGACGAACACGAACAGGTCGATCGTCACGGACGGTCCATGGGCGCGGCGGCACGACTCGACCACGCCGCGTGGGCGGCGAGCACCTGGGGCGCCAGGACCGCGGCCAGCTTCTCGTAGCCCACCCGGCCCAGGGCCGTCTCGTTGCTCGACAGGAGCAGATCGCCCCGAGCCTCGACCCCCTCCCAGTCGAACCGCCCATGGGCGGCGAGGACGGGCACGCCCATCGCGTCGGCTGCGCGTTGGACCTCGGCGCGGAGGCGCTCGACGCTCGCGATCTTGGTCGCGCCGTAGGAGCAGGCGCTGTAGTGGATGGGCTGGTCCACCAGCATCAAGGCCACCCCGGAGCGGGCGCACAGCGAGGCCGCGAGCGCGATGTTGTCGAGGTAGAGCTTCGAGCCGCGCTCCGTCGCCTCGCCGTAGGCCGTCATCGGCCAGCGTCCCCCCTTGTCGTCCGGGATGCGGGCGCGCCGGCGCTGGGCGAAGCGCCCGAAGAGGACCGACCGCATCAGGAGGTCGTTCAGGGTCGTGGCCGACAGGGGGGCCATCCGCAGCGGGTAGAAGTCGTAGTCGAGCTGCCCGTCCAGGTACTGGATCACCTGCTCGAAGTCGTTGGCCAGGCTCATGGAGAGGATCACGTCCGGCCGCAGCTTCAGGAGCCGGAGCTTGATCAGCTCGAGGGTCTCGTGGGTGGTGTAGCCCGGCAGGCCGGCGTTGAAGACGATCCAGTCCTCGCCGCCGGACAGGCGCGCGAGCTCCCGCTCGAGAGCCGCCGGATAGGTGTTCTGGTTGCCTCCGGCGTTGAGGCCGTATGTGTTGCCGTCGCCCACGCACACCACCAGGCGGCGGGCG
>DASSJI010000296.1:0-9364 GCA_035691285.1 Vicinamibacteria bacterium
GCGCGAGCATGGACGTAGACCTCCCCTTCCACACTATAATGCTTCCGCGATGATGCGGAGCGGACGCGGAGCCGGCCGGACCCTGGCGGAGGCCGCGGTGCGCGCGAGCATCGTCATTAGCGGGCCCAGGAGGGGTTCCACGATCTAGGCCCGGAAACGCCGTCAGATCCCGAAGCCCCGAGGACAGAGACCTCGGGGCTTTTGCTTTTCTTGGGGACCACGAGAATGGAAGTCAAGCTCTTCGACACGACGCTACGGGACGGGACGCAGGGCGAGGGCATGAGCCTCTCGGTCGAGGACAAGCTCCGCATCGCGCGCCTCCTGGACGCCTTCGGCATGCACTACGTGGAAGGCGGCTGGCCGGTCTCGAACCCCAAGGACGCTGAGTTCTTCCGTCGCGCGCGCGGTCTTCGCCTTCGGCGCGCCCGTCTCACGGCCTTCGGCAGCACGCGGCGGGCCGGGGGACGCGCCGAGGAGGACGCGAACCTGCGCGGCCTTCTCGAGGCCGAGACGCCGGCGGTCGCGATCTTCGGCAAGTCCTGGCTCCTCCACGTCCGCCAGGTCCTCGGGACGACCCCGGAGGAGAACCTCGCGATGATCCGGGACAGCGTCGCGTTCCTGAAGCGGCACGGCCGAGAGATCGTCTACGACGCCGAGCACTTCTTCGACGGCTTCCGAGCCGACCGAGCCTACGCCCTCGCCACGCTCCGGGCCGCCGCCGAGGCGGGCGCCGACTGGCTGGCGCTGTGCGACACGAACGGAGGCAGCCTGCCCTCGTGGGTCACCGTGGTGGTGGGGGACGTCCGGCGGAGCCTCCCGGACGCTCCGCTCGGGATCCATACCCACAACGACGGCGAGCTGGCCGTGGCCAACGCCCTCGCGGCGGTCGAGGCCGGCTGCACCCAGGTGCAGGGCACGATCAACGGCTACGGCGAGCGCTGCGGCAACGCGAACCTCGTGTCGGTCGTGGCTGCGCTCCAGCTCAAGATGGGGCGCGCGTGCGTCGAGGAGGAGAGCCTCTCGCGCCTCACGGAGCTGTCGCGGGCCGTCGCGGAGATCGCGAACGTGCGCCCGGACCCCCACGCGCCCTACGTCGGCGCCTCGGCCTTCGCGCACAAGGGCGGCGTCCACGTGGCCGCCGTGGAGAAGGTGAGGGCGAGCTACGAGCACGTGCCACCCGAGCGCGTGGGCAACCTCCGGAAGGTGGTGGTCTCCGAGCTCGCGGGACGCGTCAACGTGCGCGTGCGGGCGGCCGAGATGGGCCTCGACATGCGCGGCTCCGAGGCCGAGGTCCTCGCGCGGGTCAAGGAGCTGGAGAACCGCGGCTACCAGTTCGAGGCGGCGGACGGCTCGTTCGAGCTGCTCGTGCGCCGCAGCGACCCGGCCTACGTCCCGCGCTTCGAGGTGATCGACGTCGCCGTGCTCGCCGAGAGGCGGCGCGGCGACGGGCGCATGTTCGCCGAGGCCACGGTCAAGCTGAGGGTGGGCGGCCACGTGGTCCACCAGGTCGCCGATGGCGAGGGTCCGGTGCACGCACTCGACCGCGCCCTGCGCAAGGCCCTGGAGCCGCTCTACCCGAGCCTGGCGCAAGTGCGCCTCGCCGACTACAAGGTGCGCATCCTGGATCCCGAGTCGGCCACCGGCGCGCAGACCCGCGTCCTCATCGAGGGCGCCTGCGGCGCGGCGCGCTGGAGCACGATCGGGGTGTCGCGGAACATCATCGAGGCGAGCTGCGAGGCGCTCGCCGACGGCTTCGAGCTGCACCTGCTGCGGGCTGGCGAGGCAGGACGCGCCGACGCCCGCGGCGCGGCGATCTAGGCCGAGGCCGGCTGCGCGGCGCGGATCGGCTCGATCCGGACGCGGGCGATGCGGCGCCCGGCCATCGCCGCGACCCCGATCCGGTAGATCTCGACCTCGACGCTCTCGCCACCCATCGGGACGCTGCCCAGCCGCTCGAGGAGCAGCCCGGCCACGCTCGCGTAGCGGGGCGACTCCGGCAGGCTCAGGCCGAAGCGGGCGTTCAGCTCGCGGACCGCCACGCCGCCGTCCACCTCGATCACGTCGTCTCCAAGCGCGCGCACCGGCGGCTCGCTGTCGTCGTGCTCGTCGCGGATGTCTCCCACGATGGCCTCGAAGACGTCCTCGAGGGTCACGAGGCCGTCGACCGCGCCGTGGTCGTCGAAGACCATCGCCAGGTGACGCCGCTCCCGGCGCATCGCGGCGAGGAGTTCCCTGGCCTTGAGCGTCTCGGGCACCAGGAGCGCGGGCCTCACCAGGGGCGCGATGTCCGAGGGCCGACCGCGCTGCCTGGCCTCGTAGAGGTCGCGGGCGTACACGATGCCGTCGATGGTGTCGAGGTCGTCGGCGTAGACCGGGAGGCGGGAGTAGCCGGAGTCCCGGGCGATGCGCAGGGCCGCCTCGATGCTGCTGCCGCGGGGCAGGCCGACCACGCGGCTGCGCGGCGTCATGAGCTGGCGCGCTTCGTAGTCCTGGAAGGCGACGGCCCCCTTGACGACCTGGCCGTCGAGCATGCCCTGACGGTCCGCCTCGTCGAGGATCGCGCGAATGTCCTCGACGCTGTGGAACGGGCTGTGAGTCTCTCCGCGCTGTCCCAGGAGCCGGAGGACGATCCCCGTGGCCGCGGTCAGCGTGGTGACCGCGAGGCCGGCGAAGCGCTCCAGCCGCTCGATCGGCCGCGCCACCAGGAGGCCCAGCGTCTCGGCATGCCGGACGGCGAGCGACTTCGGCACCAGCTCGCCGACCACGAGGGAGAGGAACGCGATCAGGAAGACGACGAGGCCCACGGCCAGGGGCTCGGCCAGCTCCCGCATCCACGGCAGCGGCAGCGAGGCGAGCAGCGGCTCGAGCCTCTCGACGGCCGCCACGCCGCCGACCGCCGACGCCAGCGTCCCGACCAGCGTCACACCGATCTGCACCGTCGCCAGGAAGCGATCCGGGTCGGACTTCAGGCGGAGCAGGGCCTGCGCCGCGCGCTGGCCCGCCTCGGCCCGGGGCCGGATCCGCGCCCGCCGCGCCGAGATCACGGCGATCTCGGCCCCGGCGAAGAAGCCGTTCAGCAGGATCAGCACGGCGACGAGGGTCACCTCCAGGGCGAAGCCGTCGCCGCTCACGACCAGGGGCCCCCGGACCGTCGGAAGGCGTCCATCCCCCAATCCTATGCGAAGCGCAAGCTCGGATAACACAGTTGAGTCAAAACTGGCATACAGTTGTGCTATGATCCGTTCGTGGCGCAGCCCAGGGCCCCGCGCTGGCTCCTCCTGATCCATCAGATTCCTCCGACGCCCAGCTACCTGAGGGTCAAGATCGGCCGGCGACTGCAGTCGCTCGGATCGGTGCCGGTCAAGAACTCGGTCTACGTGCTGCCGCGGACCGACCAGGCACTCGAAGATTTTCAGTGGGTCCGCGGCGAGATCGTCGCGGGCGGCGGAGACGCCTCCGTCTGCGAGGCGCGCTTCGTCGAGGGGCTCTCGGACGGAGCCGTGGAGGCCCTCTTCAACGCCGCGCGCGAGGCCGACTACGAATCGCTCGTTCGCGAAGCACGGCGCCTTCAGGCCGCGCTGAAGCCCGCGGGGCGCCGCCGTGGGTCGAGCAGGGAGCGGCTGGCCTCGGAGCTCCTGAAGCTGAGGAAGCGCCTGGGCGAAGTGGCCGCGATCGACTTCTTCGGCGCGCCGGGTCGCGGCGCCGTCGAGGGGATCCTCGCCGCCGTCGACGGCGGCCTGCGGACGCCAGCGGAGGTTTCCGCCGAGGTCGTGGCGAAGCCGGGGGAGTTCCGGGGACGGACCTGGGTCACACGCGCAGGCGTCCACGTCGACCGGATCGCCAGCGCCTGGCTCATCCGTCGCTTCATCGATCCGGACGCGCGCTTCAAGTTCGTCCGCGGCCAGTCCTACGCGCCGGAGGCTGGAGAGCTGCGCTTCGACATGTTCGACGCGGAGTTCACCCACGAGGGAGAGGACTGCACCTTCGAGGTGCTGCTCCGGCGTTTCGGGTTGACGGAGCCAGCGCTCCGGCACGTCGCGGAGATCGTTCACGACGTCGACCTCAGGGACGCGCGCTTTTCGCGGCCGGAGGCTTCTGGGCTCGAGCGGCTCGTGGCCGGCATCGCCATGCGCCACAAGGACGACGACGCTCGCCTCCGCGACGGCGCCGCCGTCTTCGAGGCGCTCCACGAGTACTTCGAGCGGAAGGGGTAGAGAGATGCAGGTCTTCGCCGCCGACACCGCCGGCGCCCGATGAACGGGCCCGCCACCTTCGGGGGCCCGGTCGCGCTCGTGGGCGTCGCGTTCGTGCTCCCGTCCTTCCTGATGGTCCTCGCCCTCGCCGTGCTCTTGCGCGTGAAGCGGATGCCGGAGCCGCTGCTGATGGCGGGAGCCGGAGCCTTGGGAGTGATGCTGATGGGCCCCCCTTCGACGGTCGTCTTCGTTTGCGAGCACGGCTCGGCCAAGAGCCTCGTGGCGGCGTCGCTCTTCGATCGCCTGGCGAAGGAGCGAGGCCTCCACGTACGCGCGGTCTCGCGAGGAACGGCGCCGGACGCCGCCGTCCCGCCGGCGGTCGCAAGGGCTCTGGCCGACGAGGGCGTCGACGTGAGCGCGTTCCGTCCGCGTGCGCTCGGCGAGGCCGACCTGCGTGGCGCCACGCTGGTCGTCGCGTTCGGCGTGGACGTCGGCGACATGGCGCGCAAGGCCGGGGTTCGCGTGTCCCGCTGGGACGACGTCCCGGCGGTGTCGACGAGCTACGCTGAGGCTCGCGCGGCGATCGTCTCGCGCCTCGCGACCTTGCTCGACGACCTCGAGGTGGGGCGCTAGGCATGGCGCTCGGGCTCTCGCCGGCAGGCCGCTTGATCTTCGCGGGCCGCGCGCTGCGCTCGTTCGGGTTCGGGTGGCTTTCGGTGATCCTGGCCCTCTACCTGGACGCCCGCGGTTTCTCCGGGGCGGCGATCGGCGCGGTGTTCACGGCCACGATGGTGGAGGACGCGCTGCTCACGATGCTCCTGTCGACGGTCGCGGGCCGCTTCGGCCCGGCGCGCGTGATGGCGGCCACGGCGCCGCTCATGGCGGTGGGAGGGGTCGTGCTGGCCACGGCCGAGGCCCCGTGGCTGCTCGTCGTCGGCGCGGTCCTCGGCACGCTCAGCCCGAACGGCCAGGAGGCCGGACCGTTCGCGCCGATGGAGCAGGCGCTCTTGCCGGGCACTGTGGGAAAGGGCTCTGTCGTGCGCGCCTTCGGCTGGTACAACGTCTTCGCCTTCCTCCCTTCGGCGTTGGGCGCAGCGGCGGCTGGCGGCGCGATGGGCTGGTCCGCGCAGGCGGGCATCGGTGAGGTCCAGGCGCAGCGGGCGATGCTGCTCGCCTACGCCGCCATCGGCGTGGCCCTGACCGGGCTGTACGCGCTGCTCTCGGCACGGCTCGAGGCCCAGCCGGCCCCGGCCGCCCGAGCTGCGCTCGGCGCGCTGGGCCTCGGGCGCTCGCGTTCTGCAATCCTGCAGCTCGCGGGCCTTCAGGGCCTCGACGCGCTGGCCGGCGGCTTCATCATGCAGAGCCTGCTCGCCTACTGGTTCCACCTCCGCTTCGGCGCAGGCCCCGCGGCGCTGGGCGCGCTGTTCTTCGGGACGAGCCTCCTCTCGGGCCTCTCGTTCCTCGTCGCCACGCGGATCGCAGAGCGCGTCGGCCTGCTCAACACGATGGTCTTCACCCATCTGCCCTCGAACCTGATGCTGCTGGCGGTGCCGTACATGCCGACGTTCGAGAGCGCCGGGACCCTGCTCCTCGCCCGGCACCTCCTCTCGCAGATGGACGTGCCGACGCGCCAGGCGTTCACGATGGCTCTCGTCGCCCCGGAGGAGAGGCCGGCGGCGTCGGGCCTGACCACGAGCGTTCGGGCGTTTGCCCAGGCCTGCGCCCCGCTGGTCGCGGGGCTGACCCTCGCGGCGGCGAGCCCGGCTCCGTTCCTCTTCGCCGGCGGCCTCAAGGTGGTCTACGACCTGAGCCTCTTCGTCCGCTTCCGCGGCGTGCGGCTCGCCGAGGCCTGACGCGATGCGCGAAACGCTTCTCCTGAGCGGGCGTGACGTGGCCGAGCTCCTGCCGATGGCCGAGCCGCGGCCCTCGTCTTCGAGAGGGCGCTCGCGGCGGGGAAGGGTCGGACCTTCGAGTTCCGCGCGTGAGTCCTACGCCACCCCTTCCCTGAGGATGCGCTCGAGCTGGATCGCCGGGCACACGGCCTTGCGCAGGTAGTTCGTGAGGTTGGTCGCGACGCTCCGCACCAGCTTCTCCACGCCCGGATCGAGGCAGCGGCCCTCGGCGTCGAAGACCTTCTGCACGTTCGCCACCGACACCGGCAGCGGGAGCGCGAGGGCGCCGACATGCGCGCACACGCTCCGGAGCTGCTCGAGGGACTTGATCGCTCCGATGGCTCCGGCGGCGACGCCCAGCAGCGCCACCGGCTTGCCGGCCAGGGCAGACGGGAAGCCCAGGTTCTCGATGACGAGCTTCATCACGCTGCTGAAGCTGCCGTGGTACTCCGGCGTCGCCAACACGATTCCGGCGGCGGCCGCGACCTTCTCCTTGAGCCTTCGAGTCGACTCCGCGCCCGGCCGCGCGCCAGGCAGCGGCAGGTCGAGCTGCCCGGGATCGATCACCTCGACCGACACCTGCGGGTCCTTCCGGAGCTCGTCGACGACCAGCGCCGACGCCTTGGCGGTGTAGTTTCCGGGGCGGACGCTCCCGTTGACGACCAGGACGGAGATGCGGTCTGACATCGTCCTTGCCTCCTTGTCTGGCACTACGCGATTATCGTGTGCATGAGCAACCTAGCCCCCGCCGAGTCCGCCGAGCTCTGCGCCGGCGAGCCCGCCTCGCCGACGTTCGAGGCGCTGACGGGCCGCCTCACCGATCTCGCGGGCCTGTCCATCAGGCGCCTGCTCCCGCGTTCGCGGCGGCGCATGGTCGGCCCCTGGTGCTTCCTCGACGCGTACGGGCCGCTCAGCTTCCGATCCGGCAAGCCGATAGACGTGGCACCGCATCCCCACGTCGGCATCCAGACCGTCTCGTGGCTGCTCGAGGGCGAGGTCCTGCACAACGACAGCCTCGGGCTTTCGGGTTCCGCCGTGCCGGGCACGCTCAACCTGATGACCGCGGGGCGCGGCATCGCCCACTCGGAGGAGACCCCGGCCTCGAACACGGGGCGCCTGAAGGGCGTGCAGCTCTGGGTGGCGCTTCCGGCCGCGAGCCGCGAGACCGAGCCCGGCTTCGAGCAGCACCGCGCGCTGCCGGTGGTCGAGCTGGACGGCGGCCGGGCCACGGTGTTCCTGGGCGCGCTGGCCGGAGCTCGCTCCCCCGCGCGCTGCTACTCGCCGGTGGTCGGCGCCGACGTGGCGGGGGAGCCGGAGCGTCGCCTCGCCCTGCCGCTGGATCGAGGCTTCGAGCACGCCCTCGTGGTGCTCGGCGGCGGCGGCCGCCTCGGCGACGAGCGGCTGGCCCCGGACACGCTCTACTACCTGGGATGCGGGCGCAGCCAGCTCCTGCTCCAGGCGGAGCGCGACGGCCTCCGGCTGCTGGTCCTGGGCGGCGCGCCTTTCGGCGAGACGATCCTGATGTGGTGGAACTTCGTCGCGCGGACCACCGAGGAGATCGTCGCCGCGCGGGAGGACTGGCAGGCCGGCCGGCGCTTCGGCGAGGTGCGGGCCTACGCCGGACCTCGCCTCGACGCGCCGCCGTTCGTCGCTCGTCCTGTGCCGCGGCCGTGAGGGACGGGCCACGTCCACGCCCCGCGCCGCCGGCAGGGCGGGAGAGCGGTCACGCCGGAGCGGTGGCGCCCTGGGCGGCCTTGGCCTGTGTGCGCAGCGTGGGGCTTCCCAGCACCAGCCGCACCTGGTGGCTGCCGCCGTCGTCGACGAGAGGTATGGCGCGCGGATCGACCGGGGCGCCGTCCAGCTCTGCCTCAGCGACTCCTCGGCACCGCCGCTCAGGATTCTCGACCGTGATCTCGTAGCGCGCCTGGCCGAAGCGCCAGGCGATCGAGTAGCCTGGCCAGGACGACGGAATGCACGGCTCCACCTCGAAGCTCGAGCCGTGGCGCCTCAGGCCGAGGATGCTTTCGAGGCCCGCGCGGTACATCCAGCCTGCCGAGCCGGTGTACCAGGTCCAGCCCGCGCGACCGGCGTGCGCCGGGTGGGCGTACACGTCTCCCGCGACGGCGTAGGGCTCGGCCTTGTAGCGTTCGACCGCGGCCGCGCTGCGCGTATGGTTGATGGGGTTGAGCATGTGGAAGAGCTCCACGGCCTCGTCGCCGCTGCCGAGCCGGGCCATGGCCATGACCACCCAGATCGCGGCGTGGGTGTACTGGCCGCCGTTCTCGCGCACGCCGGGCGGATAGCCCTTGATGTAGCCGGGCTCCTGCGCCGAGCGGTCGAAGGGCGGGTCGAGGAGCAGCACGAGCTGCGGACCGCGTCGGACGAGGTGCGTGCGGACGGCGTCCATGGCGCGGTCCGCAAAGCGCGCGGGGACGGCGCCCGAAAGCACCGCCCAGGATTGGGCGATCGCGTCGATCCTGCACTCGTCGTTCTGCGCGGAGCCGAGAGGCGAGCCGTCGTCGTAGTAGCCGCGCCGGTACCATTCACCGTCCCACGTCTGCTCCAGCATGCTGGCGAGGCGGCGCGCCTCGCTGCGGTAGCGCTCGGCCCGGATGGTGTCTCCCCGAGCCTCACAGAGCGCCGAGAAGCTCCCGAGCACGCCGTGGAGCAGGAAGCCCACCCACGTGCTCTCTCCACGGCCCTCGCGTCCCACGCGGTTCATGCCGTCGTTCCAGTCGCCGCTTCCCATGAGCGGAAGCCCATGCGACCCGATCGTCGACCCCTTGTCGATGGCGCGCAGGCAGTGCTCGAACAGCGACCGCCCTTCCGCCGAGGCCGAGGGCTGCAGGTACGCTTCGTGGGCGTCCGGCGCGAGCGGCGTCGCCTCCAGGAACGGCACCAGCTCGTCGAGGACGCGCGCGTCTCCCGTGCTCCGGACGTAGTGCGCCACAGCGTAGGGGAGCCAGAGCGGGTCGTCGGAGCAGCGCGTCCGGGTGCCCTGGCCGCTCGGCAGCTGCCACCAGTGCTGGACGTCGCCCTCGACGAACTGGCGGCTGGCGGCCCGCAGCAGGTGTTCCCGGAACAGGTCGGGCCGGGCGAGGGTGAGGGCCATGACGTCCTGGAGCTGGTCGCGGAACCCGAATGCGCCGCCGACCTGGTAGAAGGCCGAGCGGGCCCACAGCCGGCAGCTCACGTCCTGGTAGAGGAGCCAGCGGTTCATCAACAGGTCGAAGGAATCGTCGGGCGTTTCGACCTGGACCGTGTCGAGGATGGCGTCCC
>DASSJI010000297.1:0-54987 GCA_035691285.1 Vicinamibacteria bacterium
GATCGGGATGCGAGTGTGTGTAGATGATGGCGCTCACCGGCGCGCCCGAGATCTTCGCGAACTCCGCCCGCACCGCCTGCGCGTCGTCGAGCTTGCTGGTGGTGTCGACGATGATGTTGCCGCCGTCTCCCACGATCAGGATCGAGTTGGCCATCGAGTAGCCGACGGCCACGTAGACGCCGTCCGTGACCCTGATGACGTCCTTTCGGAACTCCCGTTCACCGTGCGCGCGCAGTCTCTCGCGCCCAGCGAGGTCCTGAGCCGCCGCCGTGCCCGACGACACCAGAACGAGCAGCGCGATCCTGGCCGCTGCGCGCAGCCGTCTGTCTCCTCGACGCGACATGTGTTCCTCCGCCTGTCGTCCCTCAGTATGGATTCGTTGCATCGAACACGTCGCTTCGGAAGACTTCACCAGGCGGGAGCCCCTGTAGCTCAGCTTGGTTGGAGCGCCAGGTCGTGGCCCTCCGCCGTCAACCTATCCAGTCCCGAGTGGCTGATCGTTGCTTCGCGAACCTTTGTGTTTCAGCTTGATCGCATCGTACCGCTGCCGGTCGCCGACGCAATCCAGCGGCGTCTAAGAGGAAACGCCCAAGCGCTTCAAGAGCGTCGCTGTCGTGAACCATTCGACGCCGGTGGCTCGGAAGTCATCGTCGTTCGACCACACGGCTGCCCCGACGTGCAGCGCGAGGGCCAAGACGTCGACATCGTCCGGATCGCGGCGTCCGATGCGTCTGGTCGCTTCAGGGATACTCCCCGCGTACTCGGCACGATCGACCACCGTAACGGGCAACGCGGCGAGCGCCAGGAGCAGCACATCGAGTGGCAGGTGTTTCTTTCGAGCAAGCACGGCGACGTACTCCTGCACCTCGGCGAGAGCCGCAGCCGCAGTGAACACCTCCTCGACGGACTTGTGCGTCAGGGCGATGCTGGCGCGGCCACCGAGGACGGCTGACAGGAGGACGTTAGCGTCGGCGACGAGTCGCACGCCGCTTCTGCCGCCAAGCCTTGAAGTCGCTCAGCACTTCGTTCTCGGACAATCCACTCCGCCTGAGCTCTCGCTTGATGTCTGCGCAGAGCATGCCGTAGAGCTCGCGCTTCAGCTCCAAGGGAAGAGTGATCTCTGGCCGGGGGAAGAAGATGCCCGCGAGACGGCCCCTTCGTGTCACGAGCACCGGTGACTTCGATCGAAGCAGGCCTGTCGCATGGTCGCGGAACTCCCGTACCGTGCTCAGTCGCATGTGGCCACCCTGGTGACCATTATGTCATGCTCATGCCTGGGGAATGACTTCGCGAGCGCTGACAGCCGCTGTCGTACAATTGGATGTCTTCCGACAGCCTCGGAACGGCATTGCACAGAGAGGTTCGTGGTCCAAGGGACAAGAGATCTTCTCGTAACTTGCTGATTCACTGGTGGATGTAGCTCAGCTTGGTTAGAGCGCCAGGTTGTGGCCCTGGAGGTCGCGGGTTCAAATCCCGTCATCCACCCCAATACCTAGAACCTGCCGGTCGGCGCGATCCGAGGGGCGAACCGTGTCTCTGGTGCGGATCAGCGTCCGCGTGCTGACGACCGGCATCCGGCACACAGTCGAGCTCGCCGATCAGGACGTGGCGCGCGCCTGCCTGGTTTCAGCGAGCGCAGATGCGGACAAGGCCGCCGAGGTCGGGGAGAGTTCCTTCACGGGCGCGAGGCGACGGCGTCCGCGGGTCTTCGGCACCCGCAGTCGAGGCAGCCGTGGATCGCGCAGGTGCCGCAGCTCCGCTCGAGCTGCTTGCGCAGACTCGCCCTCGCGCGGTGCAGCCGCACCGCGGCGTTGTTCGGCGTGATGCCGAGCGCCGCAGCCACGCTGGCGACCGGCTCCTCGTTCAGGTCGACGCGCTCGACGATTTCGGCGTGCGCCGGCTTCAAGGCGGGGAGAAGCGTTCGCAGACAGGCGCAGAGCTCCGCCCGGATCTCGGGCTCGTAGGCGGCGCTCTCCTCGCTCGCCTCGGCCGGGAACAAGCGCGCCTCCGTCCCTGACCGGCGATAGTGGTCGACGACGGCGTTGCGCAGCAGCCGATAGAACCAGGCCACCGCGCTCTCGGCGTCGCGGATCGAGCCGCTCTTCTCGATGCCGCGCACGAACGCCGCCTGGAGGATGTCCTCCGCCTGGGCTCGGCTTCCCACGCGGCGCTCGAGGAAGGCCAGAAAGCGGCGATGATTCTCCACCAGCACGGCGACGACCGGGCTCGACTCAGGCTCGCTCACCCTCGCCAGATTCTATGCCCTTCGCGCCGCATGTATCTGAGAGATAAGCAGATATGTTCCACGCCCTGGCGGCGTGTAAGACCAGCGCCGCCGGTCCGTCAGCCCCTGTCGAAAGGCGGGCGAATCTGCTGACCGCCGAGGAGGGTGAGATGAGCACAAACGCGAACATCGCAGAAGCGAGGGATCCCATCTGCGGCATGGCCGTGGACCCCGCTCACGCCGCCGCGCGCACCACGCGAGACGGGAAGACGTACCATTTCTGCTCCACCGCCTGCAAGGCTCGCTTCGACGCTGGCGGTCAGCCGGAGGCTCACCTGTGCTGCCGGCGCGTGGGGTAGCTCTCCGCGAAAGGCTGGCCATGAGCAAGCACGCTTCGCATCGCGCCCACATGGAGCCGGATTCGAAGGACCCCGTTTGCGGGATGGTCGTCCGCCGGGACAGCGCCGCGGGGTCCGTCGAGCACGACGGCTCCACCTATTGGTTCTGCAGCCCAGGCTGCGTCGAGACGTTCAAGGCAGATCCGCGCTCCTACCTGGGCGGGCGCGCGGATGCGGCCGGGAAGCCGGACAAGCGGCCCGCCGACGCCTACACGTGCCCCATGCACCCCGAGGTCGTTCGCTCCGAGCCGGGAGCCTGCCCGATCTGCGGGATGGCCCTCGAGCCTCGGACCGTCACCGCCGAGGAGCCCGATAACAGCGAGCTGCGCGACATGACCCGGCGCCTCTGGATCAGCTCCTCTCTCGCCGCACCGCTCTTCCTGGTCACCATGGGCACGATGCTCGCCGGCCACCAGGCCGTGTCGTGGATCTCGCCTCGAGCCCTGGCCTGGGTCGAGCTCGCGCTCGCCACGCCCGTCGTGCTGTGGGGCGGCTGGCCGTTCTTCGAGCGCATGTGGGCTTCGTTCCGCAGCCGCAACCTGAACATGTTCACCCTCATCGGCATCGGCACGGGCACGGCCTATGGTTACAGCGTCGTCGCGGCGCTCCTGCCCGGCATCTTCCCCGCCTCCCTCCGCGGCCACGACGGCGACGTCGGCCGATACTTCGAGGCCGCGGCCGTTATCACCGCGCTCGTCCTGCTCGGGCAGGTGCTCGAGCTGCGCGCGAGAAGCCGGACGAGCGGCGCCATCCGTGCGCTGCTGGGCCTTGTCCCCAAGACCGCGCGGCTCGTCGGGGCCGATGGGACCGAGTTCGACGTCCCCCTCGACCGCGTCCAGGCGGGCGACCGCCTCCGCGTCCGGCCCGGCGAGAAGGTGCCGGTGGACGGCGTGGTCGTCGAAGGACGCAGCGCCGTGGACGAGGCGATGATCAGCGGCGAGCCGGTCCCGGTCGAGAAGGTCGCCGGCGACCGCGTCACCGGCGCGACCCTCAACGGCACGGGCGCGCTGCTGATCCGGGCCGAGCGCGTCGGCGCAGACACGCTGCTCGCGCAGATCGTCCGGATGGTGAGCGACGCGCAGCGGAGCCGCGCGCCGATCCAGCGGCTCGCGGACCGCGTGTCCGCGTACTTCGTCCCCGCCGTGATCGCGGTCGCCGCGCTCAGCTTCGTCGGGTGGTCCCTCCTGGGGCCCGAGCCGCGCCTCGCCCACGGTCTCGTTGCGGCGGTGAGCGTGCTGATCATCGCCTGTCCGTGCGCCCTGGGACTCGCCACGCCCATGTCGATCATGGTCGGAGTGGGCCGCGGCGCCGGCCTGGGCGTGCTGATCCGCGACGCGGAAGCGCTCGAGGCGCTGGAGAAGGTGGACACCTTGGTCGTCGACAAGACGGGCACGCTGACGGAGGGCCGTCCGAGCCTTGCCGTGGTCGAGGCCGCTCCCGGCTGGCAGGAGGACGAGGTGCTTCGCCTCGCCGCGTCGCTCGAGCAAGGAAGCGAGCATCCGCTGGCCGCCGCGATCCTCGGCGGAGCCCGATCACGCGGCCTCGACCTCGATGCCGCCAGCGAGTTCGAGTCCCTGACGGGCAAGGGCGTGGCCGGCTCCGTCTCGGGACGCAAGGTGGTGCTCGGGAATAGGGCACTGCTCGACGAAGCGCGCATCGATGCGGCCTCGCTCGCCGAGCGCGCCGAGGCCCTTCGTGCGGACGGCCAGACCGTGATGTTCGTCGCGGTCGACGGGAGGCTGGCCGGGCTCATCGGTGCCGCCGATCCCATCAAGCCGTCGAGCGCCGAGGCGCTCCGTCAGCTCCACGCCGAAGGCGTGCGCGTCGTCATGGCGACCGGCGACAGCCGCACGACCGCGGCGGCGGTCGCTCGCAGGCTCGGCCTGGACGCCTTCGAGGCCGAGGTGCTCCCCGCCAGCAAGGTCGACGTCGTCAAGCGCCTGCAAGCCGAGGAGAGGACAGTGGCCATGGCGGGCGACGGGATCAACGACGCTCCGGCGCTCGCTCAGGCCCAGGTGGGCATCGCCATGGGCACCGGCACGGACGTGGCGATGGAGAGCGCCGGCGTGACGCTGCTCAGGGGGGACCTTCGGGGCATCGCCCGCGCGCGGCGCCTCTCGCGCGCCACCATGCGCAACATCCGCCAGAACCTCTTCTTCGCATTCATCTACAACGCGCTTGGAGTGCCGCTGGCGGCCGGGGCCCTCTATCCGGCCTTCGGCCTGCTGCTGTCGCCGATGGCAGCCGCCGCCGCGATGAGCCTCAGCTCCGTTTCCGTGATCGGAAACGCGCTGAGGCTTCGCCGTGTCGCGCTCTGAGGAGCGCTGGGCGCAATACTTTCGCGCCACAAGGTGTCGAACGCCTGGCACGCCGCGTGCTGCGTGAATTCACGACGTTGGTCGATCGAGAGGAGCGCTCGTCTTGAAGGCGCCCGCTGTCCTGTCTGTCGTGCTGTTCTCGTCGCTCGCCGCCTGTGGCGGCGACGACATGACGGGGCCCAGCGGCATGAGCGCGTCCCGGACGCCTGCGCTCCTCATGTCGGTGACGCCGCAGGGCGGAGCCTCGGGCGTGCCCGTCTCGAGCCCGATGGTCTTGCGCTTCGGCGCCGCGATGGGCGCGGGGATGGAGCAGTACGTCGATCTCCACGTCGGCGACCTCGGGGGACCGACCGTGCCCCTGTCCTGTGGCTGGTCAGGAGATCGGACGACGCTGACGTGCACGCCCCAGGCGCCGCTTTCGCACCTAACCACCTACGTCCTGCACGTCGGCGGCGGAATGACGACCCAGACTGGCCAACCCCTCGATTTCGCCCAACACGGCCCCATGATGGGCGGGCAGTGGGTCATGGGCGGAATGATGGGCGCTTCTCACGGCGGCCACCCCTGGGGGACGATGGGCCCTGGCTGGCGAAACGCGAACGGGAGCTACGGGATGGCCTTCACGTTCACCACCGCCTGACACGTCCCCCCGTTCATCCCGTACACGTCAGGCCGCGAGCGGCTAACATGCGCGGATGAACCGCGGCACGTCCCTTGGAGTCCTCCTGGTGCTGCTGGCGTGCGGCGGCTGCACGCCTCAGCGCGTGGAGCTCCGGTTCCAGGCAAGGCAGCTCGAGGCGCCCGCTGCAGCCGGCAGCGGCGAGCCGAACCTGGCCGTCGCTCCCGACGGGCGCGTGCTGCTGAGCTGGATCGAGCCGGCCGGCGAGAGCCAGCACAGCCTGCGCTTCGCGTCTCGGCCCAAGGCCGGCGCGTGGTCGAAGCCGGAGACGATCGCGAGCGGTCCCGGCTGGTTCGTCAACTGGGCTGACTTCCCCTCGTTGGCCGCGCTGCCTGACGGCACGCTCTTCGCTCACTGGCTCGTCAAGAGCGGAGCGGGCACGTTTGCCTACGACGTCCGCGTCACGTCTTCGCGCGATGGAGGCATGAGCTGGAGCGAGCCCGTCACCCCCCACAGGGACGGCACCCAGACCGAGCACGGGTTCGTGTCCATGATTCCCGCGAGCGGCGAGGCGATGGGCCTCGTCTGGCTCGACGGCCGAAGGACGGCCGGCCTCGGCCATCAGGGCCATGGCGCCGCTCATGCCGAAATGGCGCTCTTGCACAGCACCGTCGACCGCGAGGGCAGGCTCGGGACGGAGACCACGCTGGACGGCCGCGTGTGCGACTGCTGCCAGACCGACGCCGCTGTCGCCGAGGGCGCGATCGTCGTCGTGTACAGGGACCGCTCGGAGAAGGAAGTTCGAGACATGTCCTTCGTCCGCCTCGTGGATGGGAAGTGGTCGGAACCCCGCCCGCTCGCGCGCGACGGGTGGGAGATCAATGGCTGCCCGGTGAACGGACCGGCCGTTGCGGCCTCGGACCAACAGGTCGCCGCTGCGTGGTTCACCGCGGCCCACGAGCAGTCGCGCGTCAACGTCGCCTTCTCCGCCGACTCGGGCGCGACGTTCGGACCGCCGGTCGCGGTGGACGACGGCCGTCCGCTCGGGCGCGTGGACGTGGTGTTCGTGGCGAAGGGCGTGGCCCTCGTCAGCTGGCTCGAACAAGCGCAGAAGGGAACGGAGCTGCGGGTCCGGCAAGTGCTTCCGGACGGCACGCGCGGCGAGGCGTTGACGCTCGCCGACTCCAACTCCGCCCGCTCGAGCGGGTTCCCGCGCATGGCCGTGTCCGGAGGCGAAGTGATCCTGGCCTGGCGGGACGTCGCAGAACCCCCAAGGGTGCGGACCGCGGTCGTTACCTGGGCCGGATCCGAATAGAGGAGGAGGACGCAACATGACGACGCCTTCGGATCGCTTCCCGGGAGAGGCCGCCGGACTGCCCGAGGCGGGCGCGCCGCAGTCGATCGAGCTGGCCAACGGCGCGGCGTTCGATCTGCGCATCGCTCCCGTGGCCAAGAAGCTGGGCGACGCGACGGTGCGCATGTTGGCCTACGGCGGCTCCATCCCCGGCCCCACGCTCCGGGTGCGGGAAGGGTCGGAGGTGGTGGTCACCGCCGTCAACGAGGCGGACCTGGAGACGACGGTTCACTGGCACGGGCTGCGCCTGGACAACCGCTACGACGGGACGGCCCTGACCCAGCGGCCGATCCCGGTGGGCGGCCGGTTCACCTACCGCCTCGCGTTCCCGGACCCCGGCGTCTACTGGTACCACCCTCACATCCGCGAGGACTACGGCCAGGAGATGGGCCTCTACGGGAACATCGTGGTGGTCCCCGCGCAGGAGGACTATTGGCCGCCGGTCGACCGTGAGGTCACCCTCACCCTCGACGACATCCTGCTCGAGGACGGGAAGGTCGCAGCGTTCAGCCGGTCGCTGCCGAACTACGTCGCGATGGGCCGCTTCGGCAACGTCCTCCTCGCGAACGGCGAGCCCGCGCTGTCCCTCGAGGCGCGACGAGGCGAGGTCGTGCGCTTCTACCTCACCGACACGGCGAACACGCGCGTCTTCAACCTCGGCTTCCGCGGCGCCCGCATGAAGCTCGTGGGCGGCGACAGCGGCCGCTGCGAGCGGGAGCAGCTCGTCGAGCGGGTGCTGATCGCGCCGTCGGAGCGGGCCGTGGTCGACGTCCTCTTCGACGAGCCGGGACGCGTGGAGATCCACCACCACACGCCCCGCCGCCAATACAGGGTGGCCACGGTTACCGTCACCGACGAGCCGACGCGGTCTTCGCTGGCCCCGGGGTTCGCGAGCCTTCGCACGAGCCCGGACCTGGCAGCCGAGCGGGAGCGGCTCGTTCCCCACCTCGCCGCTCCACCCGACAGCACGCTGGCCCTCGTCGCCGAGATGGACCTGGGCGAGCCCGCGCCGCCGACCGGCGGGACGCTCGTGTACGGCTGTCCCATGCATCCCGAGGTGGTGAGCGACGAGCCGGGGCGCTGTCCGAAGTGCGGCATGAAGCTGGTCGGCGCGCCGGCGCCGGCCGCCGCGAGCGCCTACGTCTGCCCCATGCATCCCGCCATCAAGAGCGATCGGCCCGACCGCTGCCCCGAGTGCGGCATGAAGCTGGTGCCGGCGCAGCTCGCTCCGCCGGCGCCCGCCTCCGGGCACGGCCACGAGCCATCCCACGGTCACGCTGACGCGCATGGCCACGAGCCCCGCGGCATCGAGTGGGAGGACGACATGGTCGAGGTCAACCGCACGACGACCCCGGCCAACATGCGCTGGAAACTGATCGACCGGGCGACGGGAGCGGTGGGGTCCGCGATCGGCTGGCGCTTCCGGGTGGGCGACCGCGTGAAGATCCGCCTGGTGAACGAGATGGACTCCGACCATCCGATGCACCACCCGTTCCACATCCACGGCGCGGGCCGGTTCCTCGTCCTCTCCCGCGACGGCGTCGTCGAGAGCAACCTCGTCTGGAAGGACACGGTCCTGGTCCCGACGGGCCAGACGGTGGACCTTCTCCTCGACGTGACGAACCCCGGCGCGTGGATGGCCCACTGCCACATTGCGGAGCATCACGAGGGCGGCATGATGTTCAGCTTCACCGTCGATCCGTAGCGGCGGCTTCCAGGATCAGCCGGCGGTAGATGCGGACGGTCCCCTGGTAGTCGCGTACGGCGATGCGCTCGTCGATGCCGTGCATCCGCGGGATGTCCCCCGGGGCGAGGCGGACCGGCAGGAAGCGGAGGACGTTCCTGCTGAGGTCGGCGTAGTGGCGCGCGTCCGTCGCCACCACGACCAGGTACGGCGCGACCACGGCGTCGGGCACGACGCCTCGGATCGCCCGCTCGAGACCCCGGAAGCTCGGAGACTCGCTGCTCGACACGCCCGACGGCTCGGCCGAAAAGGCGCCCACTGTCCCCACGTCCACACGGCTGTCGCCGACCACGCGCCGGACGTGCTCCACGACGCGGGCCACGCTGTCGCCCGGCAGGATCCTGAAGTTCAGCACCGCGCGCGCGTGGCTGGGGAGCACGTTGTCCTTCGCTCCCGCCTGGAAGATCGTCGCGGCCATGGTGGTCCGCACCATGGCGTTGGTGGAGGGGGTGCCCTGGAGCGCCCGTGTCACGAGCGGGCCGGTGATCCACAGGTTCGCGAACACCGCGCGGCGTGCCAGGGGAAGGCGCGGACCGACGCGGTCGAAGAGCTGGCGGGTCGGACCTTCGAGGCGAGCCGGCATCGGGTTCGCCTCCAGCCGCGCGACCGCCGCGCTCAGGATGCCGATGGCGCCCTGTGGCGGGGGCAGGGACGAGTGTCCGCCCGCGGCCCGGGTGCTGAGCTCGACGCTCACGAAGCCTTTCTCGGCGATCCCCACGAGCGCGACCGGCCCGGCGAGGCCCGGCAGGAGGCCGTCGCCGATGACGCCCCCTTCGTCCAGGACCATCTCGAGCTCGACACCGCGGCCTCGGAGCAGGGCGGCGATTTCTCTCGCGCCGCGCCTCCCGCCCAGCTCCTCGTCGTGTCCATAGGCCAGGTGGACTGTTCGCGCGGGGCGGAAGCCGTCGCCCAGGAGCATCTCCACGGCCTCGAGCATCCCCACGACGGCCGCCTTGTTGTCGATGGCGCCTCGTCCCCAGATGTGGCCGTCGGCGATCCGGCCGGCGAAGGGCGGCTCCGCCCACTTCTCTTCCGTCCCCGGCTCGACCGGCACCACGTCCAGGTGACCCATCAGCAGGATCGGCCGGAGGGATGGATCGGACCCGGGCCAGGTGTAGAGGAGGCTGTGCGTGGCGACGGCCTCGCGCTGGAGCTGCGCATGGACGCGCGGATACGCCGCCTGGAGGTACGCGTGCAGGGCCCGGAACGCCTCCCCATCGAACGCGGCAGGGTCCTCGTGCGAGAGGGTCGCGAAGCGCAGCGAACCCGCGAGCCGCTCGGCGGCCCCTTCAGGGAGGGCGACTTCGGGCGCCGGCTCGACCGGGGGCGCGCCCGATTCGTAGCGCGCGGTCCGGACTGCGACGACTACTGCGAGCAGCGCGAACGCGACGCCGAGCAGGAGGAGGAGCTTCGTCACCTGGCGACCCCAAGCCGCGCCGTACGGGGCTGCCGGACCGCCCCGGCAGCGACTCTGACTCCGGGGGAACTTTCAGGTCAAGCCAAGGGCATTTCATCACAGAGACAGATCGGGCTGCGTTTCACCGGTTAATATCGCTTCGGAAGAGAGGCGCCCATGCGATCGCTGAACGCCGCCATCGCCATCGGACTTGCGCAGGTGGTTGCCGCGGAGGACTGGCCGCAGTGGCGCGGGCCGCTCGGGAACGGCGTTTCCCGCGAGAAGGGGCTGCCCCTTCGATGGACGGAAGCCTCCGTTTCCTGGCGAGCGACGCTGGGCGGCGCCGGGGTCTCCTCGCCGGTCGTGCTGGGCGACCGCGTGTTCGTCACCTCGCAGCGAGGCGCCGCGACGCAGCGACCGGGCAGCCATCCCAAGCTCGCCCGCGGCGAGGGCGTCACCGCGGAGGAGCGGCCGCTGGCCAGCGCTGGCGAAGGCCCCACGGTGTTCGTGGTGGAGGCGTTCCAGGTCTCCGACGGCAGGCGCCTGTGGGAGCGCCGCGTCCCGCTGGAGGGGGAGCACGCCCCCCTGCACGAGAAGCACAACCTGGCGAGCCCCAGCCCGGTCACGGACGGCGAGCACGTCTTCGCCTGGTTCGGCACCGGGCAACTGGTCGCGCTGTCCGCGCGCGACGGCTCGCTCTCCTGGCAGCGCCACCTCGGCAAGGAGCTCGGCGCGTTCGAGATCGGCTGGGGCCACGCCAGCTCCCCCGCCCTGCACGGCGACTTGCTCTATCTCCTCTGCTACCACGAGCCGGCCTCGCGCCTGCTCGCCGTCGACAAGCGGAGCGGCAAGACGCGCTGGACGGTCGACCGCGGCAAGGACGTCCGCTCGTACAGCACGCCGGTCGTGGTGTCCGGGCCGAAGGGCGAGGAGCTCGTCGTCAACTCCACCGACCGCATCGACGCCTACGATCCGCGGAGCGGCGCGCACCTCTGGCATGCGGGCAGCTCGCACAACTTCGCGGTCCCGGTGCCCGCCTTTCACGAGGGCGTGCTCTACGCCAGCCGCGGATATCGCAGCGGCCCGTACATGGCGATCCAGGCGGGCGGGCGCGGGGACGTCAACGCCACACACGTCCGCTGGGAGGTGCCGACCGGCGCTCCGTACGTCTCCTCCCTCCTCTACTACGACGGCCTGCTGTACATGGCGAGCGACGCCGGGGTCGTGACCTGCGTGGACCCCTCGAACGGCCAGAAGCTCTGGCAGGAGCGCACCGGAGGCATCTTCTCCGCCTCGCCGGTCGCGGGCGACGGCAAGCTCTACTTCTCCAGCGAGACCGGCGAGATCTTCGTGTTCGCTCCCGGCCGCGAACCCAGGCTGCTGGCCCGGAACCCGGTGGGAGGGCGCATCGTGGCCTCGCCGGCGATCGCGGGCGGAACGCTGTTCCTGCGGACCGACGAGCATCTCGTCGCCATCGCCGAGAAGTAGACCGGCCCCCAGCTCACGCCGGACGGGGCCGCCAGGCCTCCCCCGCAGCCACGGCGCCCAGGTAGGCGACCAGGGCCACGACATAGAGGGCATTCAGGCCCACGACCATGCTCGCGTACTCCAGCACGCCTCCGATCACCACCCCCAGCAGGTTCGCCCCGAAGGCGCCCGCGGGATGCTCGGCCCGCGCGAACGAGCGCGAGAAGAGGATGCTGGCGAACAGCACCGGCAGCGCCACCCACACACCCGCCGCGACCACCCGCGCGGGCAGGGGCAGCGCGAGGAGCGGGCTCACCGGGACCAGGTAGCCGGCCACCAGACAGAGGAAGAGGCAGGCCGCGCTCAACCGCGGCCCCGGGGCCCGGCTCGTCAGCACCAGCGCGTTGGCGGCGCCCACGCAGACCAGGATGAAGCCGATGACCACGGCATTGACGACCCAGGTGGAACCGAACAGCAGGGCCATCTTCGTGATGCTGCGCGTCTGCAGGAGCATGAAGCCCGCTCCCAGGAGCAGGAAGTGCAACGAGGGGGCCAGCCCCACGGGCCGCCCCAGCCCGAACACGATCAGGCTCGCCACGACGACCCCTGCGGCCAGGACGCCGATGTAGATCCGGGGCACCCGGCGTCCGGCCAGGTAGAGGTGGGGCCAGTCGTCCGTGGCGAGGATCGCCGAGGGGCGCGAGGCGCGAAAGCCGGCCAGGTCCGAGGCCGGCAGCTCCTCGACCGGCGGCGCCACGTCGAGCCGTCCGTGGAGCGCCTCCACGAACGCCACCGAGACCACGGGCGCGTGGCCGCCCGGAGTCCAGAACAGCCGCGGCTCGGCCCCGAAGGCCTCGGCCAGGCTCCAGTACAGACGATCCCCCATCCAGGGCCGGCTCGTGGTGAGCTGGACCACGAGGGTGGAGTCCGGACCCATGAGCCGCCGCACGTCGCGGAACGCCTCGACCGTGTACACGTAGCTCTCCAGGCGGAGTGTCGACAGCCCGGGCAGTTGGCGGTGGGAGTCGAGGGCATTCATGACCACTAGGTCGTAGGTGCCCTGGCCGCGGCGCAGGAAGGCGCGCGCGTCGTCGTTGATCGCGCGCACACGCGGATCGCGGTAGGGGCGATGGGGGTGCAGGTCGAAGCCCAGGGAGAGGATGACGGGGTCGATCTCCACGACGTCGACGCGCTCGGCCCCGAACGCGAGAGCGGTGGCGGCGTCGTTGCCCGAGCCACCGCCCAGGACCAGCACGGAGCGAGGACGCGTCAGGATGTAAGGGACGCGGTAGTAGTCCATCCAGCCGGCCAGGTGCGACGCGGCCAGGGCCGGGGAAAAGTGCAGCGCGTCCTGGATGCGCACCTTGTCGACCAGCACCGCGAAGCCGAGGCGCTCGCGCCCGTCGGACAGTGGCGCAAGCTCGACCTTGTAGTAGGGGGACCACGTGCCGCTGCCCGGCAGAAGCGACAGGACTGCGGCCAGGGCGAGGCCGGCCGCGGCCACCAGCCGTCGACCGCGTCCCTCGCTCCAGGAGAGCAGCAGGCCCGCACCCGCCACCGTGAACCAGATCCAGGGAGGCGTGGCCAGGGCCGAGAGCGCTGCGAAGGCGGCGACCCCCGCGGCGCTGCCGCCGAGATCCCAGCCGTAGGCACGCAGGCGGTCGGGCGAGGCCTCGAGCAGGTGGCCCAGGCGGTTGCCCAGCGGCACGAACACGGCCACCGTGGCCGCGAACACCAGGGCCACGATCAGCGACACCGGCAGGCTGCTCGCGCGCACGGGAATCCCGAAGACGTCCTCCGTGAAGTCGTAGGTCGCCCCGAAGCGCTCGAGGTAGGCCATCACCGCCACCGCCAGGGACAACACGAGGGGGAACGCCTCGAGCAGGCGCTGCCTCCTCGGCAGCAGGCTGCCCGTGCCCAGCCCCAGGAAGGCCGCGACGACCACGAAGTTGTTGAAGTAGGCGATGACCTGGACCGTGGAGTTGACGTAGCGGATGAACGCCAGCTCCAGGAGCAGTGAAACGAAGCTGACCGCCGCGACCTGAAGCCCCAATGGGAATTGGGGCGCCCTGGCAGTTGGAGAGGAGAGCGCGGGGGATTCGGTCATTCGGTGGCCAAACCGGGCCGTCGATGGCCGCCGGCTATAATGCCCCGTTCCTCGCAGATTTGCGCGCCGCCCGGAGGCCGGCGGCGACTCCGTCGACGAGAGGCGCAGGATCGAAAGCTCAGAGGCGATGCCCGCACTTGCGCTCTACGGGCTCCTCTTGACCGCGAGCGTGGACGAGCTCGCGGCCCAGCTCCGGTCCGGCACCTGGGACCAGCGCACGGTCGCGGCGGCGATGCTCGCGACCCACGGAGAGCAGGCGCGTCCGGCGGTGCCGGCCCTGGCGGCGGCGCTCCAGGATCCGCGCGCGACGTCGCTCTTCCGCACGACGGCCACGACGACCCTCGGCGTCCTCGGTCCCGCGGCGCGCGAGGCGGTGCCCGCACTCCTGGCCATCGTCTCGAACGCCGACCCCGAGCGGGCCGCGGAGGACGAGCTCTGGGACCAGGCCCGCGCGAACGCCGCCTATGCGCTCGGGCGCGCCGGCAGCGACGACCGGGGCCGCGTCGTGCCCGCGCTGCTGGCCGCCGTCCCCGAAGCCCGGGGCAATCTCCGCGACCTCGCGCTCGGCGCCCTGGAGACGCTCGGCCTGCGCGCCGAGGACGAGGCCGCCGCGCTTCCGGCGCTGACTCGCGTGCTCCAGGAGTGGAAGCTCTCGACCGAAGGCCAGCGGGCCGCGGCGGTCCTGCTGGGGCGGATGGGGCCGCGCGCCAGGAGCGCGCTGCCGGCCCTCGAAGCCGCCCTGATGAGCCGGGACGACGGCGTCCGCCAGGCCGCCGTCGAAGCGCTGAGGAAGATCCAGGGACGCTAGCTCGTCCGCAAGGCCTGCACGGGCTCGACCGCGACCGCCCGGCGCGCCGGCACCAGGCACGCGATCGTGCCCGCGACCACCAGCACCGCGAGGGAACCCGCGAAGCAGAGCGGGTCCGTCGGCTCGACGCCGAACAGGAGACGGGCCACGAGCCGCGACAGCCCGAGGGCCGCCACGAGCCCGAGCGCCAGGCCCAAGCCCAAGGACGACAGGCCTTCGCGCATGACCAGGCGGAGCACGTCGCCGGGAGCGGCGCCCAGCGCCACGCGCACGCCGATCTCGCGCGTGCGCTGGCTGACCGAGTACGCGAGCACGCCGGAGAGTCCCGTGGCGGCGATCGCGAGGGCGAGCCCCGCGAAGAGGCCGAGCAGCTGCGCCGTCAGCCGCGGGGACGCGATCGAGTCGTGCCGGATCTCGGCGAGCGTGCGGGGCGCGCTGACCGCGGCGTCGGGATCGAGGTCGTGGACCGCCTTCCGGACGGCGGCCACCAGCGTGGCGGGCGGCAGCGAGGCGCGCACGATCAGGCTCGAGCTGACCCCGGGGAACTGGCTGAAAGGCAGGTACCCGCTCGGCTTCGGCTCCTCGGCCAGGCCGGCCTGCCGCATGTCGCCGACGACGCCCACGATGGTGCGCCAGGTCTTGCCGCCGTCGTACGACAGGCGCCGGCCGAGCGCACCCTCCGGCAGCTCGCGCGCGGCGAAGCGCTCGTTGACCAGGATCGCGTCGCTTTCTGTCCCGCGGTCCGCCGCGGTCAGGAAGCGGCCTTGCTTCAGGGGCACGCCGAGCGCCCGGAAGTAGTCGGGCGTCGTGCCGATGAGCTCGGCTCGCACGGGAGGCCCGCCCGGGGGCCGGCCCTCGAGCTGCACGGTGCCGTCGTTGTCGAAGCGAGCGTTGAGCGGGAAGGTCCAGGCGTTGCTCACCGCCACCACGCCCGGCAGGGCCGCGATGCGCTCGTGGAGCGACTCGTGGAGCGTCGCGAGGCGCGGCACGTCGGTGCGGCCCTCGGCGTCCAGGAACGCTCGGAAGTTCAGGTCGAGGCGCACCGTGAGCACGTTCTCCACCTCGAAGCCGGGGTGGACGGCCTGGAGCTTCGCGAAGCTGCGCAGGAGCAGCGCGGCGCCGATCACGAGCGTGAAGGACAGCGCCACCTGTGCCACGACGAGCCCGGCGCGCATCCGGCGCCTCCCCGGCCCGCCGGTGAGCCGCCCGTCGTCCGACGAAGCCGAGCGCGCGAGCTGCTCCGCCGACGGCAGCCCGGGCAGCGTGCCGAACAGCAGGCCCGCGATCAGGGAGATCGCGAGGGTGAAGGCCAGCACCGTGCCGTCCAGCCCGACGTCCGAGGCGCGCGGCGTGAAGCGCGAGGCGAAGCGGACGACCGCCCCCTGGGTGGCGACGGCGAACAGCAGGCCGACGACGCCGCCGGCCAGCGCGAGCACCAGGCTCTCGGTCAGGAGCTGGCGCAGCAGCCGCCGTCGGCCGGCGCCCAGCGCCGCCCGCAACGCGATCTCGCGACCGCGGTCGAGGAGCCGCGCGAGCGCCAGGTTCGCCACGTTGGCGCACGCGATCATCAGGACGAAGGCGACGGTCGCGAGCAGGATCAGGAAGGTGGGCCGCGCCGTGCGCACCATCAGCTCGCGCGTCGGCTCGACCGCGACCGAGGGCGTGCCGGGCGTGAGGTACGCATCGCCGAGCTCGCCGGCGAGGGCCGACATCACGGAGCTCAGCTCCGCGTGGGCCGCTTCGGGGGCGACGCCCCGCTGCAGCCGGCCGATGGCGCTCAGCATCCTGGCCTGGCGGCCGCCGGTCGCCGCCGCCCGCGCGCGGAACGGGCAGGCCGTCGAGGGCATGTAGACGTCGTTCTCGTCCGGGTACGCCGGCAGCGGAGGCAGGACGCCGATCACGAGGTGCGGCCGGTCGTTCATGCGGAACGCGCGCCCCACGACGGCGGGATCGCCCCCGAAGGCCTGCAGCCACCACGCGTGGCTCAGGAGCAGCACGGGCTCCGCCCCGTGGACCTCGTCGTCGGGTCGGAAGGCGCGGCCGAACAGCGGCCCCACGCCCAGCATGTCGAAGAAGTTGGAGCTCACGACTCCGGTCCGCACGCGCAGCGGCTCGGCGCCGCCCAGGAGCGTGAAGTTCATCGAGTGGTACTCAGACAGCGCGTCGAGGCTGGTCGACAGGCGGCGCAGGTCCTCGATCTCGACGGGCGAGAAGCCGATTCCCGCCGCGTTCGTCTCCTTCAGGTCGTGGCGCAGCGAGACGATGCGCGCGCCCTCGCCATAGGGCAGCGGGCGCAGCAGGATGCCGTTGACGACGCTGAAGATCGCCGTGTTCGCGCCGATGCCCAGGCCGAGCGTGAGCACGACGGCGGCGGTGAAGCCGCGGTTCCGCTTCAGGCTGCGCAGGGCGTAGCGCAGGTCCTGGCCGAGGGTGTCGAAGAAGTGCACGCCCCGCGACTCGCGGCACTCCTCCTTCACGGCGTCGAGGCTGCCGAACGAGAGCAGCGCGGCGCGGCGCGCCTGGGCCGGGCTCATGCCGGCGCGCACGTTCGCCTCCACCTGCCGCTCGACGTGGGAGCGCAGCTCCTCGTCCAGCTCGGACTCGAAGCGGCCGCGCTCGAGCAGGGTCCGCAGCCGAAGGGGCAGCGAGCGGAGCACGGAGCCCACGCCCCTCACGCCGTCTCCAGCACGCGGGCCACCGCGGCCGCCATCCGCGACCAGGTCTGGGTCTCGGAGTCGAGCTGCCTCCGGCCGCTCTTGGTCAGCCGGTAGAAGCGCGCCCTGCGGTTGTTGTCGGAGCTGCCCCACTCGGCGGCAATGTGGCCCTCCCGCTCGAGGCGGTAGAGCGCCGGATAGAGCGAGCCCTGGTTGACCCGCAGCACGTCCTCGGACAGCACCTGGAGCCGCTGGGCGATGCCCCAGCCGTGCTGGGGCCCGGCGGCCAGGATGCGCAGGACCAGGAGGTCCAGGGTGCCCTGCAGCAGCTCGAGACCCGGCTTCTCCATCTCGCCTCCTGTCGACAAGCTACAAGTGTCCTTGTCGAATGTCAACAGGAAAAGGCGCGCGGGAGCCCCGTGCTACCATCCGGCACCGCCGATGCCGCAGCCGCCGCCGGACGTGACCCCGCAGATCGTCAGGGGCGACCTGACCGAGGAGCAGCTCCAGGCCCACCTGCGGTCGGCCGAGCTCGCCGTCGACACCGAGACGATGGGCCTCGTCACGCCCCGGGACAGGCTCTGCGTGGTGCAGCTCTGCGACCGCAGCGGCAGGGCGACCCTGGTGCAGATCCCCCGTGAGTCGCTGCGGCCCGAGGTCCCGCCCGAGCGCCGCGCGCCCCGCCTCAAGCGCCTCCTCGAGGAGCCCGGGGTGCTCAAGGTGCTTCACTTCGCCCGCTTCGACGTGGCGGCGGTCAGGCACTACCTCGGCATCCGCATGGCGCCGATCTACTGCACGCGCACGGCGAGCAAGCTGGTGCGCACCTACACCGAGCGGCACGGGCTCAAGGACTGCGCCCTGGAGCTCCTCGACATCGAGATGGACAAGGCGGCGCGCCACACCGACTGGTCCGCGCCGACGCTCAGCGCGGACCAGGTGCGCTACGCGATCTCCGACGTGACGTTCCTGCTGGCCCTCAAGGACAAGCTGCACGCCATGGTCCAGCGCGAGGGGCGGGAGCCCCTGGCTCAGGAGTGCTTCGCCGCGATCCCGGTCATGGCCGAGCTCGACGTCCTCGGCTTCGTGGACCTGTTCGAGCACTGACGGTACCGCAGGCGGGGGGCGGGATGGCGCGCGGCGACGAGCAGCAGCGGGCCCGGGTCGAGGCTTTTGCGCGGCAGAACTGGACGGCCCTCGCGGCCTTCGCCTGGAGGGCCTACAAGGAGCAGGGCCGCGGCGGGCTGCTCATCGGCTGGGGTGCGGTGGAAGCCTGGGAGGCCGGGCAGGAGGTGACCGTGGCGCCCGACTACGTGACCTACACCGAGGTCGCGCGGTTCAGCCGCCTGATCGCGTCCTACGACCCCGAGAAGGCGATCGTGATCGCCTTGACCCGCGGCGGCGACGGCGGAGGCACGATCGAAGTCCAGCCCATGGCCGAGTTCCGCCCGACGAAGGCGAAGGTCATCCGTCCAGGCGCCTCGTTCGGCGCCTGGACGTTCGCCTTCGAGCCGCCGCCTCCCGAGGCACTGGCCAGCACGGCGCACTGAGGGCGCCGTGACCGCTCAGAACCGGTCCGCGGCGACCGGCTGGCCGAAGTAATGGCCCTGGGCGTGGCTGAAGCCGATCTGCGAGCAGGCCGCGGCCTGGGACCCGGTCTCGATGCCCTCGGCGACGGTGTGCACGGACAGCTCCGCCGCCGCGCGCACGAGCGACGCCAGCAGCCCACGGCGCGGCGCTGCCTGGGCCTGGTCGATCCCCGACACGAGGCTCCGGTCGAACTTCAGCACGTGGGGCGGGACGTCGCCCAGCTCGAGAATCCGTGACTGGCCGATGCCGAAGTCGTCGAACGCCAGGCGCATGCCGAGACGTCCCAGCTCCTTCCGGAGGTGGGCCACCCAGAGCGGGTCCGTGATCCCGCTCTCGTGGATCTCGAGGACGAGCTTGAGGTCCGGGGCCAGCTCGCGAAGCTCGGCCAGGGAATCGATGAGGCCTTCGTGCTCCAGCTCCTTGGGATGGGTGTTCAGGAAGAGCATCGGGAGGTCCGGCCGGCTTTTTACGGCCTCGACCGCCTTGCGGCGGAACAGGCGCGACAGCTCCGAGACGACTCCGATGCCCTCCGCGATCTCGAGCAGGTCCAGAGGCCCCTCGGGCAGGCCCAGATGGCGGCCGCGTCCCAGCGCCTCGAAGCCCACGACCGCCCGCCCGGGCAGCACCACGATCGGCTGGAAGAGCGGCACGACCAGCTCGTGCTCCAGGAGCTCCACGAGCTGGGCCCCGCCCTTCGGCTCGGCCCTCGGCGTCGGCAGGTCTCCCATCTGCGCGGTGTCGTCCGGCGGCGCCTTCGCATCGGCCTCGAGGCGGACGACGCGAAGCTCGAAATCGGCGATGCGCAGCAGATCGCCCTCGTGAAGGGGCGCGTCGTGGACCCGAACCTGATTGGCGAACGTGCCGTTCCTGCTGTGGAGGTCGCGGACGCGCAGCCCGTCCCCGGTGCCGTAGATCTCCGCGTGCTCCTTCGAGACCGATTCGTACGGGAGGCTCAGCTCGAGACCGGCGCGGCGGCCGATCCGAAACGGAAGCGTGCGGATCGTCAAGCGTGCGAGGCGGCGGTCGCCTGCCGAAGGACTCTCGAGGGCCCACATCGAGGCAGACGTGTCACCGACGGAAGGAGGAGGGCTGTCGGTTTTCGGCATATCTCTTGAGGTTGTCGAAAGTTATCATACCGCGGTTCAAGCCGAACGTCATCCCGCCGCCGCGGGTCGCGGCCCGAGCCTCTAGATGAGGCCCTGGATCTCCTCCGGCTTCGCGGCCTTGAGGTCCTGCAGGGCGACGACGAGGGCGCGCGCGGCGCCACGGCAGTGCTCGAGGATCGGGTCTCCGTTGCCGGCGTGTCCCGCCACGGTGCCGAGGGTCCACATGCGGTCGCGCGCTTCGCTGTGTGGGACACAGGCGCCGCCCTCGACGCGGTGCGGAGGCCGTCGCTCGTACTTGAAGCCCGACACGCCGGGAAAGGCGTGGCCCAGCAGGTGCTCGACCACGCGCACGATGCGCTCGGGATCGTAGCCGAGGAGGCGGCTGTCGGCCCGCACGGACACCTCGGTCCCCCGCTCCGTCACCGCCACCGCGATCGCGATGGAGGTGGCCTCGATCCGCAGCACCTCGTTGGCGATCTCCGCGATCACGTCGCGGTGGTCCTCTCGGACGTAGCCCACCGGCGCGATGCGGACCGAGCCCCGGACCTCCATGTTCAGGAACGCATTGGCCCGGTAGGCCTGCCAATCGGGCGGCACGCGGTAGTCCCGGAGGTCGTCCAGGATGTCCTGGGTCTCCTCGTCCCGCGTGAGCTTCTCGAACATCCGGAAGTCCAGGGCGGTGGCGCCGTGGAGCAGGGCGCTCGTGTCCGTGTAGATGCCGAGGGCGGCCGCGGCGCGGCCCTCCGGGCCGATCCTCTCCCAGGCCCCGAAGGCCATCCCGAGGGCGGCCATGAAGGCCGACGTGGAGCCCACCGGGAGCCCGACGTAGGCGAGCTTCACGCGCTTCACGCCCTGCGCCCGGCAGTTGGCCTCGACGTCGTCGGGGTCCGCGTGGTGGTCGGCGACGAAGAAGTACTCGGCGACGGGCTCGACACGCGTGGTGTTGGCCATCCCCAGCGGCGGCGAGGTGTCCACCATGCAGTGGAGGCCCTTCGGCAGGCGGCCCTCGTTGGGGTCGTGGAGGTGGATGCCGGAGCGCAGGACCAGGTTGCGGTTCTGGGGGTGGCCCAGGCTGCCGGTCAGGACCCGCACCTCACGGGCGCCCAGCTCCTCCAGGATGCCCTTGAGCAGCACCGCGCTGCCGAGGGCGTCGGGATCGCCGACCCACTGGGTGAAGATGTTGGCGCCGCGGCCCCGGATGCTCTTCGCCGAGCGGCGCAGGCCAAGGTAGGCCGTGTGGACGAGACCGACGAGCTCGAGGTGATTCCTCGTGAAGCGGCGGCCCAGCGAGCCGCCGAAGCGCGGGAGGATCGCCTGGAGCTTGGGAAGCTTCGCGGGCCGCTTGAGGATCGAGCCGTTCTTCCCGTTCTTCTTCAAACGCCGATCGCCTCCAGGGTGCTGCGGTCTCCGCTCCGGACCAGCTCGCCGTGCATGCGCACGAGGGGCAGCGACCGGTGCAGGAAGCGGTCCGTGATGCGCCGCCGCGCGTCGGTCTCGGCCGTGGCCAGGAGCGCCTCGGCGGCCCGGGTGTAGGCCAGCATCGCGCACAGGCGCTCGGCCGAGACGAGCGCGTAGCCGAGCCGCCCGCGGTCCGGCTCGCCGCGGCCCAGGAGCGCGCGCACGAGGCCGGCGCCTCCCAGGCTCTCGCGCAGGACGAAGCGGAACGCGCGGTTGTACTCGCGGGCCATCTCGCGCAGCGCGTCCCCGCGGGTGTCGGGCGTCGCGTCGACGGAGGCCGGGCCGGCGAGGAGCCGCGCCGGCCTCGAAAGCGCCCACTTCACCTGGTCCTTGAGCGACATGAGCGCCTGGATCTGGCTCGTGCCTTCGTAGATCGGCAGGATCAGCGCGTTCCGGTAGTGGCGCTCGACGTCGTACTCCTGCACCACCCCGTATCCCCCGTGCACCTGCACGGCCGTCCGCGCGATCCAGAGCGGCCGCTCCGACCCGAACCACTTCAGGAGCGGCGTCCGCTCCCGGAGCGCTCGGCGCAGGGCGCGAAGCTCCCGCGTCTCCGTCGCCGTCTCGCGCCGCAGGAGCGCGGGTCGCGTGATCCCGAGCACGCGGTCCTGGAGCTCGGCGCAGCGGTAGACGAGGGCGCGCAGGGCGTGGACCTCGGCCTCCATGTCCAGGAGCATGTCGGCCACGAGCTCGTGGCGCGCGATCGGGCGCCCCATCTGCACCCGCTGCGCGGCGTAGGCGCGCGCCGCCTGGAGCGCCGCCTCGGAGATCCCGAGCCCCTGGATCGCCACCGCGATGCGGGCCTCGTTCATGAAGGTGAGGATCTCCGAGAAGCCGGCGCCGCGCGGGCCGAGCAGCTCCGCGCACGCGTCCTCGAAGCTCAGCTCGCAGGTGGCCGAGCCGCGGATCGTGAACTTCTTCTCGGGCCGCGCGACGCGGTAGTTCTCGCGCCCGTTCTCCAGGCGCGGCACGACGAACAGCGACAACCCCTCGAGGCCGGCCGACCCCTCCTCGCTGCGGGCGAGCACGACGCACACGTCGCCGCAGCCGTTCGTGACGAACTGCTTGCGCCCGCTGAGGCGCCAGTGGCCGCCCTCGGGCCGGGCGCTCGCGCGGATCCGGCCCAGGTCGGAGCCGGCGTCGGGCTCGGTCATGGCCACCGCGCCCGAGATCTCGCCCTCGGCCAGGCGCCTGACCCAGCGGTCCACCTGGTCCCTGTCGCCGAAGCGGAGGATCGTGACCGCGGGGCTCTGGTAGAAGGCCCAGAGCAGGAAGGTGTTGCTGCAGGCGCGCGCCAGGATCTCCATCATCGCCGCGCCGACGCTGAACGGGAAGTTGAAGCCGCCGTGCTCGCGGGGCAGGTTCGGCGCCATCACGCCCAGCCGCTTGAGGCCCTCGACGTTCGCGAGCAGTCCCTGTGGCTGGACCACCTGGCCGTCCACGAACCCGACCCCCTCGGCGTCGATCTCGCGGGCTCGGGGGGCGACCTCGCGGGCCGCGAACTCGCCCAGCTCGGCCAGGCTCTGGGCGTAGAGCTCGCGGGCCTCGGCCAGGCTCCGGGGGCCATCCTCGAAGCGGAAGCCCTCCTCCCAGAGGGGCACGAACCGCTCCCACCTGATCCCCTGCCCGAAATGGAACTGGAGGTCGGGGTTGTCCCGGAAGAAACTCACGGGCCTACAACTTCATCACGAAGGCGCTCCGAACTCAAAGGGGCCCAGGGGCAGGCGCGGAGAAGATGGCGATGCGCGTCTAGAACTCCAGGAGCGCCTTGCCCGGCTGCAGGCGCACGCGCTTGGCAGCGTAGGGCAGCCGGAACGGCGCGAGGATGTCGAAGCCTTGCGGGTGGTCGGCGCTCTTCGTGGAGCGGGCCACGGCCTCGGCCACGACGCTCGGCGGGATCGGGAACGTCGCGAGGAGCACCTGCTCCGCCTCGAAGCTGCCGAAGCCGACCTCCGGCGTGGTCAGGCGGCCGCGCAGCTCGACCGGCACGCGGCCGCTCAGGAGGCTGATCGGGTTCCATGCGGACGTTCCGGCGGCCTGCTTCACCGGCAGCTTGTCCAGGTCGACGATCCCCTTCGCCGTCACGCGGTCCTTCTCGAGCAGGAGGTCGAGGTCGGAAACGCCCGGCGGCAGCTGCGGCGCCAGCGTGAGGTTGACCCAGGAGTTCAGCTCGGCCTGCCGCACGACGACCCGCGGCGTCGCCACGGGCCGCCGCGCCTTGTAGGCCGACTCGATCGCCTTCAACCTGCGGTCGAGGTCGTCGGCCATCTCCCAGCTCAGCCCGGCGCGGGAAGGCGCGGGCCGGGGCGAGGGCGAAGGACCGGAGGCTCCCGAGATCGCGAAGAGGATCGAGCAGAAGAGCAGGGCTCTCACGCTCTCGATTATCGGCTACTTCTTGCCGGCGAGGGCGCGCGCCTCGGCGTTGCCGGGGTCCCCCCGCAGGACGCGCTCGGCCTCGGCCCTCGCTTCGGCCTTGCGGCCCATCTCCAGGAGCAGCCGCGCCAGCTCCAGGCGGACGACCGCGTCGTCGCGGATCCACAGCGCCATGCGCAGTTCCGAGGCGGCCTTGTCCCGCGCTCCCTCGCGGGCCTCGAGGCGCGCCAGCATCAGGTGCGCCCGCTCCGAGTACGGATCGAGGTAGGCGGCCTGGCTCAGCTCGCGGCGGGCGGCCTCGAGGTCCCCGGCCTCCTGCGCCTTCTCGGCCCGCCCCAGGTGCGACGCCGCGTACTGACGGTCGCCCCAGCGCTCCTCGTCGAACACCAGCGGCCGTTCCCAGGCCATGGCCCGCTCGAAGCGCCGCTGCGGGTCCGCAGCCCGGAGCTCGGCGTAGCTCGGGTTCTCCGCGACCAGCGCCCTCCACTCGACCTCGGCGTCGGCGGCGCGGTCCGCCCGGTCCAGGGCCCAGACGAGGGCGAGGTGCGCGTGGACGTCGGCGGGATCGTTCCGCACCACGCCCCGCAACCAGAACGCGGCGGCCTCGGCATCGCCCTCCACGAAGAGCGCCCAGCCGAGGTTCATGGGCGTCTCCCGCAGCGAGGGATCGAGGTCCATCGCCTTGCGCAGGACGTCGGAGGCCTTCACCCCCTCGGGTGTCGGGCCCGAGCGCAGCAGCGCGAGGGCGTAGTTGTTGAGGACCGTGGCGCTGGGCTCCGGCACCGCGAGGACCGAGAACAGCGCCGCCGCGTCGCGGTAGCGGCCGAGGTCCAGGCTGGCGACGCCCTGCAGGAAGCGCGCGCTGGAAGCCAGGGGCGATCCGGCCGGCACGCGCGAGAGGGTGTCTACCGCGGCGGCGCTCTGCCGTGATTCCACCTGGATGCGGCCCAGGGACAGCCGTGCCTCGTCGTAGCCCGGGTACACGGCCAGGGCGTGCTTCAGGAGCCGCACACGGGACGCAGCGTCGGGCGCGGCCAGCCCGCGGGCGTGGAAGCGCAGCGCCTCGAAGGGGACGCCGGGCGCCTCGCGCACGAACTGCTCGCGCGGGCGGGACGGCGGCGCAGGGCCGGCGACCGCGATGTCCCACGCGAGCCCGCGCAGGATGGGCTGGAGGTACTCGAGGGGGCCGGTGGCGATCAGCGGAGCGGACAGGCTTCCCCGCTCGACGTCCAGGATGCGCAGAGAGAGCTGGAGCGCGTCGTCCGTCACCTGGTAGCTGCCCACGATCAGGCGAGCGGCGCCGAGCGCCTCGGCGATGCGCACCATCGTGGCCCGGGTCAGGCTCTGCGCGGGAATCTCGAGGGCCTCGTGGGCGCGCAGGCGGTCGGCGCGCTCGACCGCCGGAACCGCCAGCTCGCGCAGCGCCCGCGGCAGCGCATCGGCCACGGCCTCCCCCACCCAGGCGACCTCGCCCCCCGGCCCCGCGGGGGGGAGCACCAGGGTCGGCGCGCCCGCCGGAGCGGCGAGCAGCAGGACGAGGGCCAGCGGAGTCACGCCGGGGTCTCGATGCGGGCCGGCGGACGCACCCAGGCGTGGGCCGCGAACTCCTTCTTCAGCCGGAAGCCGAGGCGCATGTAGAGATCGTAGGCGCGGTGGTTCTCGACCGTGACGGAGAGGCTCGCCGAGCCCAGTCCACGACGCGCCATCGCCCCGAGACATGCCAGGACGAGCTGCGTGCCCAAGCCCCGGCCCTGGGCATCGGGCGCGACCGACACCTGGCACACGTGGCCGTTCGTGCGGGACAGCCGGCTCGCGAGGACCACTCCGAGGCAGCCGGCCCCGCCGTCGGCCACGAGCGAAGCCTCCTCCTCGAAGCGCCCGCAGCCCGAGCGCAGCACCAGCGTCTCCACGAAGCCGCGGCAGGTCGCAGGCGTGGAATAGGTCAGGTTGAGGGCGGCGTCGAGGCTGTGGACGTGGCTGCGATGGATGACGGACGCCGCCGCCGGGACGTCCTCGCGCCGGAACGGCCGCAGGCGGAAGGCGGACCGGGCCGGGGGAAGGGGCTCGCCGAGGTCGCGGACGAGGTAGTGCCGCCGGCGTCCCGTGAACCCGGCCCGTGCGAAGCGGAAGTCCGCTCCGGAGGCCGTAGAGAACAGCGTCTGGCACTCGACGCGGTCGGCGCCCGAAGCACCCTGGGCCTCACCCAGCATCGCGTCGAGGAGCGCTTCCTCGAGGCCGCCGTTCCGGGCGCCGGCCGTCGAGAACAGCGAGCCGACGACGGCGCGGGAGCTGTCGGACATGTAGTACCCGTAGGCCACGGGCCGACAGCCGTCGTGGACGACGCGGCCGGCCAGGGAGCGCCGCTCGATGCCGCCGAGGACCGCGGACGCCACGTCGCCGAAGTCCCAGTAGAGCTCCCGGCTCCAGTAGCCAGCCTCCTCGTCGAGGAGCGGCCTGAGCTCGCGCGCGGCGACCTCAGTGAGCGGCCGCGTCCGCACTCCGCTTCCGCCTCTCCTCGGCCATGAGCCTCCGGATGCGCTCGGCGTCCCGGGGCGGGAGGCCCAGGAACTCGAGACCCGTGAGGTAGCGCTTGTCCTCGCCCTCGGCGCACGACCCGTCGAGGCAGGTCTCGGTCACCCGCACCTTGGCGGCGAGCGGCCCGTCGTCGAGGCGGAGGGAGAGGTCGAGGATGGCGCCGTGGTCGAGGCGGGCGTCGCTGCGGAGCAGGCAGCCCGTCAAGCTCAGGTCGACCAGCGTGACGTCGCGGACCGCCCGGCCGGCCAGCGAGCCTTCGAGCCGGATCGGAAGCCGCGGAGCGCGCCGGCGGGACGGTTCGCGGGCCTTCGCGCTCATCGGGCCGATCATTCTAGCGCCCCCGCGAGGCTCCGGAAAGCGGCTATCCTTATGGCGAGCCAAGCGATGCGCTCGCCCACGCAGCCGAGGCCGGCCGGCCTGTACTGGAGCGCGGCCTTCTTCGTCGCCGCGGGCCTCATGGAGGTCGCGCTGCCCTTGCTCACCGACCCCGGCTCGCGCTCGTTCGTGCGCCTCTGGGAGGCGACGGGCAAGGCGACCCTCGACTTCCTCGTCGCCCTCGGCCTCTGGAAGCGCGTCGCTCTCGTGCGCTCGGTCGCGATGGTCTACTGCCTCGGCGCGGTCGCCGCCTACACGGCGGCCCTCGCCTTCGCCTGGTCCGGCGCGCCGTTCCGCTACCCGCAGGCCCTCGTCATCGCGAGCCTGTTCGAGGTGCCGTCCTGCGCGCTGCTCTACCCGTGGCTGCGCTCGCCGGCGGCGGGCGCCGTGTTCACGCGCCCGCTCCTGGGATCGTGAGCGCGCAGCGGGAAACGACGGCGCCGCCCGACACCCGGCGCCTCGAGGCGCTCCAGGGCGTCGCCGCCTCGATCGGCCACTCGCCGGACCTGGGCGGCGTCCTGAGCGCCGGGCTCGACGCGGCCGTCGCGGCCCTGGGCGTCGAGATGGGCGGCATCTACCTCGTCGAGGGCGACGAGGAGGAGCTGCGGCTGACGCCCTACCAGCACGGTCTGCCAATCGGCTACGCGGAGCAGATCGCGCGCTTCCGGCGCGGCGAGGCGCTCGTCGGGAGGGCGCTCCGCGGCAGCGCGCCCCTCGTGATCCCCGACCTGTCGTCCGCCACGGAGGCCCGCGACGCCACGCGCCAGCTCGGCATCAAGACCGCGCTCCTCGTCCCCCTCTTCGCCCAGGGCCGCGCCGTGGGCGTGATGGCGCTGGGCGGCCGGACGCCGCGCGACGTCCACGCCGAGGAGCTGCGCTTCCTCGAGGCCCTGGGCGGCATGCTGGGCAGCGCCGTCGAGAACGCCCGCCTGATGCGACGCACCCAGCGCCATCTCGACGAGGTCAAGGCCGTCTGGGAGATCGACCGCGCGATCGTCGAGGAGCGCGAGCTCCACGAGGTGCTCTCGATCATCGCCGTCGAGGCGGCGGTGCTGGGCGGCGGCGACTCCGTCATCCTGCTCCAGGAGCCCGACGGCGAGCTGCGGGTCGCGGGCGCCCACGGCCACGGCGCGCGCCGGGCCATCGGCGAGCCGCCGAGCCTGGGCGGATCGCCCGTCGCGCGCCTCCTGGCGCTGCCCGGGCCGAGCGCCATGTCCATCGAGGCCGGGGGCGCCGCGCGCGCCTACGTGGTGCCCATGCGCGCCGGCGAGCGGGGCCTGGGCGGGCTCGTGGTGGTGAAGCCCGAGGACCAGGCCAGCTCCGACGACCTCACGCTCCTCTCGACCTTCGCCCACCAGGCGGCCGTGGCGCTGGCCAAGGCCCGCGTGCGCGAGGCGGAGCGGCGCCGCGCCGGCCAGCTCGCCCTCGTCTCGGCGGCCTCGGAGATCGCGGTCTCCACCCTGGACGTCGACGAGCTGCTCGGCGCGATCGCCCGCTACGTGCAGCGCTCGTTCCACTACTACGCCGTGGCCCTGTACCTGGCCATGCCGGAGGAGCGCGAGGCGCGTCTCACCGGGGCCGCGGGCGCCGCGACGCTGCTCCCGAAGAACCACCGCGTCAAGTACGGCGCCGGCATCGTCGGTTGGGTGGTCGAGCGCGGCGAGTACGTGCTCGCCAACGACGTGAACCGCGAGGCGCGCTTCACGCGCTCGGCCATGGAGGCGACCCGGGCCGAGCTGGCGGTGCCCGTGCGCCTCTCCGGCGAGGTGGTCGCCGTCATCAACGTGCTGAGCGACCGGGCGAGCGCCTTCGACGAGGGCGACCTCGTCGCGATCGACGCGATCGCGGCGCAGGTGGCCTCGGCCATCCGCAACGCCCGGGTGTTCGCCGACAAGCTCCGGGCGCTGCGCAACCTCGAGGTGGTACAGGACATCACCAACGTCCTCAACAGCGACCTCGACCTCGACGCGCTCCTCGAGCGCATCGCGCGCCGGAGCGTGGAGGCGGTGCGGCCGGCCCAGATGGGCGCGGTGCTGCTCTACGACGGCGAGGCGCTGCGGGTCCGCTCGAGCCACGGCTACCCGCGGCCCGCCGCCCTCGCCGACGTGTGCCTCGCCTTCCACGAGGGCCTGCCCGGGAGCGTGTTCGTCAGCGGCCTGGGACACGTCACGACGCCTCCCGACCACGGCGGCGCGAAGGCGGCCTTCCTGGAGGCCGCCGGCGACGCCTCGATCCGCAGCGCCCTGGCCGTGCCCATCGCGCTGCCGCAGGAGAAGCTGGGCGTGCTGCTCCTGGAGAACACCCGCGAGGCGGCCGCCTTCGACGCCGAGGACCTGCGCTTCGCCACGACCCTGGCCCACCAGGCCGCGATCGCCATCGGCAACGCGCTGCGCCTGCGCAAGATCCTCGAGCTCGACCAGCAGCGGCAGGCCTATCTCTCCAACGTCAGCCACGAGCTGCGCACGCCCCTCACCGTGATCCAGGGCTACCTCGAGGCCCTGGAGTCGGGAGCCGCCGGAGACAAGGCGGCCCATTTCCTGCGCGTCTCCCGCGAGCAGGCGGCGCGCCTGGGCCGCCTCATCGACGAGGTGCTCGAGGTGTCGCGCCTCGAGCGCGGCGTGGCCCAGACGCACCTCGAATGGGAGCCGGTGTCCCTCCCGGGCGTGGTCAGGGGCGTGCTCCAGGCCTTGCGCCAGGACATCGTGCTCAAGACCCTCCATGTCGTGGAGACGCTGCCCGAGGGCCTGCTCACCGTTCCCGGCGACGAGCGGCTGCTGCGCCTGCTGGTGTTCAACGTGGTCGAGAACGCCGTGAAGTTCACGCCTCCCGGCGGCCGGATCGTGGTGGACCTGGGCGTCGGCGACGGGAACGCGGTGCTCAGCGTGACCGACAACGGCATCGGCATCCCCAGGGACGACCGCGAGCGCGTCTTCGAGAAGTTCTTCACCGTCGACTCGGGCGTCAACCGCGCCCACGGCGGCACCGGCATCGGCCTCTACCTGGCCCGCGAGGTGGTCCTGATCCACGCGGGCGCGATCGCCGCGTCGGAGGCCCCCTCGGGCGGGACCCGGATCGAGATCCGGCTCCCCTTGCGCCCCGAAAGGTGAGAGCGCGATAATTCGCAGGCTTGGAACCTCTTGCAAGGAGTCTCGCGGCTCCCAGGGTGAAGGCGCGCGCGCCGGCGGCGTCCGCGCGCCAGCGCGGCTTCGAGTTCACCCACGCCCTGGAGTCCGTGAGCCGGGGCATCGCCGATCCGGCGGCCAAGCTCAAGTTCATCCGAGGCTCGCTGGAGAAGTTCCACGGCGCGGACCGCGCCGTCAGCCTGCTCCCGCTGCCGGGGGTCCGGCGCTTCCTGTACCGCTGGCTCAGCCTCGAGGGCATCCAGCCGCTGCTCACAGGCAAGGGGCTGGGCGGCTCCGAGCCCGAGGCCCGGGGCGTACGGCACTCGCTCCTCGTGGCGCGCGCCGTGTTGGCCGGGATGACGCTCGTCACCCTCGTCGCGGTCACGGGCGCGGCGCGTCAGCTCGCGCGGCCGGCGGTCGTCCAGCCGGCCCAGGCAGGCGGGACGCTGCCGGCCGTCGCCGAGGCGCTGCCGCCGCTGCCGGCGGGCGTCACTCCCGGGGCGATCTGGCTGGTGGAGCGCGGGAACGGCTTCGAGCAGCTCTCGAACGGCCTGCGCATCGAGACGGCCTGGTCGGTCCAGGGCGACCCGCGGCTCTACCACGTCTTCGACGCGGAAGCGGGGCTCGTGAACGAGGTCCACGACCGGCCCGCCGGCCTTCTCTTCCACACCACCGAGAGCGACATCTGGCCGCTCGAGGCCGGCTACAACGAGAAGCTGCGGGACTCGAGCGAGCGGCTGCTCAAGTACCTGCAGCGCAACCGCACCTACCACTACCTGATCGACCGCTTCGGCCGCGTGTTCCGGGTCGTCGAGGAGGCCTCGAAGGCCAACCACGCGGGCCACTCGGTCTGGGAGAGCGGCGGGACGGTGTACCTGAACCTGAACCACGCCTTCCTCGGGGTGTCGTTCGAGAGCCGCTGGGGCGGCGGGCAGACGCTGCCGATCACCCAGGCCCAGCTCGTGGCCGGACGCAACCTGACCGACTACCTGCGCCAGCGCTTCGAGATCCCGGCGGGGATGTGCGTCGCCCACGGCCTCACCAGCGTCAACCCGAAGCAGCACCGCATCGGCCACCACATGGACTGGTCCCGCGGCTTCCCCTGGGCGGCGTTCGGCCTGCCCGACCAGTACGCCCGGGAGGCCCCGAGCGTGGCGCTGTTCGGGTTCGGCTATGATCAGGACTTCCTGAAGGTGCTGCCGGAGCCCTGGGACGGCGTGCGGGCCGCGGAGGAGCGGCTCGCGGAGGCCGCCCGGCGCGAGGGCAGGAGCCTCGAGGACGTGCGGCGGGAGCGCCAGCGGACCTACGATCGCTGGACCGCCGAGCAGGCGCAAGCCGACAGGAAGGGCGGCGAGAAGGTGGATCGGGCGTCGGTTGTCCGGCCGCAAGGAGCGGCCAGCGGAGGATGAGCGTCATGGAAGATCGCAAGGACCACCTCTGGAAGGTCGCCCAGGAGGCGGAGGAGCGCATCGACGACCTGATGAAGGCTGGAGCGAACCCCATGGGTGTTGACGTCGGCACGTCCAAGGTCGTGGCCGCGCGGCGCAAGGCGAAGGAGATCGACTCGCTGTCCGAGCTGAACGCCTTCATCCCGGTGCCCTACGCCAAGGTCACCGAGACGATCCTGACGCAGAACCAGATCGCCTACTACCGCGAGGGCGACGAGCTGATCGTCTACGGCACGGCCACGGAGCGCTTCGCGAACATGTTCAACGCCGAGCTGCGGCGGCCCATGGCCGACGGCCTCCTGAACCCGCGCGAGAAGCGCGCGATGCCGGTGCTCGAGGCCATCGTCAACAACCTCGTGCCCAAGCCCAAGGCGCAGGGCGAGACGCTGGCGTTCTCGGTGCCCGCGGCGATCGCCGGGCGCGAGGCCGCCCTCACCTACCACGAGGCGACGCTGCGCGGCCTGTTCCAGGGGATGGGATACAGGCCCGTGGCGATCAACGAAGGCCTCGCGGTGGTGTTCGCCGAGCTCGAGGACAACAACTTCACCGGCATCGGCGTCTCGTGCGGCGGCGGCATGTGCAACGCCACGCTGGCCTTCCTGTCGATCCCGGCCATCATGGTGGGCATCGCCAAGGGCGGCGACTACATCGACACCGCCGTCGGCGCCGTCATCAACGAGCACGCGACCCGCGTCAAGGTCATGAAGGAGGACGGCGTGGACCTGTCGCGCCAGCCCTCCGACAAGTTCGGCCGCGCGATCCGCATCTACTACGAGGAGCTCGTCGAGACCGTGGTGGACGGCATCCACAAGGCGATCTCGGCGGCCGAGCGGCTGCCGCGCGCCGACCGGGCCCTGCCGATCGTGCTCTCGGGGGGCACCGCCAAGCCCAAGGGCTTCAAGGACCTGTTCGAGAAGGCGCTGCGCGCGCGGGCCATGCCCTTCGAGATCGCCGAGATCCGGATGGCGAAGGACCCGCTCACGGCCACGGCCCGCGGCGCCCTGATCGCCGCGATGTACGAAAAGTAGCGCCCTCGACCGCGCCGTCCCGGCCCCGACTCGCAGGAGTCGGGGCCTTCTTGAACTGGCCCCCGTGCCCCGCCGCTCCGTGCTCGCACTGGCGCTCCTGCTGGCCGCCCAGCCCGCGTGGGCCGTGCGCGAGTGGTACGACCACTACCTGGGCGCCCGCGACACGCTGATCCCCGCGGGCCGCTACGCGGAGGCCATCACCGAGCTGGAGGCGGCCATCCGGCTCAAGCCCGCCTCGGCGGTGAACGAGCAGACCTACGGCCTGCAGTTCATCGACTACCTTCCCTACTACCACCTCGGCCTCTGCTACCTGCGCACGGGCGACCTCAACGGCGCGACCCGCTACTTCAACATCGAGGAGTCCCGCGGCGCCATCAAGCGCACGGCCGCCTACCGCGAGCTGCTGCGCCTGCAGGCCGAGGTCGACACCCAGGTCCGCCAGCGTCTCGCCGAGAAGGCCCGCACCGAGGTCGAGAAGGCGCTCCGGGACGCCGCGGACCTGCAGCGCGCTCGGAAGTTCGACGAGGCCCTGACTCGGCTGGCCAACGCCCAGGCCGCGGCGGCGAACCTCGATCCCGCGACCCAGCAGCGCGTCCTGGACGCCAAGGAGCGGGTGCGCGCGGAGCAGCAGGCCGTGGCCGAGGCCGAGCAGCGCGACAAGCGCAGGGAGCAGGCGCTGGCCGAGGCGCGGCGCCTGCTCGACGAGGACCGGCCCGCCGAGGCCATCGTCCGCTTCGACGAGGTGCTCGCCCTCGACCCGAGGAACGCCGCCGCCGTGGAGGGCAAGCACGACGCCCAGGAGCGCATCCTCGCGCGCCAGTCGCGGCAGCGGCTGGCGGAGCGCTTCGCGGAGGGCAAGCGCCTCTTCGACGCCGGCCAGTACGCGCAGGCCCTCGAGCCGCTGACCGAGGCCGCCACCGACCCCGGAAACGTCGCGGCCGCGGGGCTCCTGGCCCAGGCCCGCGACCTGGTCGAGCGCGTGCGCCGGCAGAAGGAGCTGGCGGCGCGTGTCGACGTGCTCACCGCGGCCGCGGACAGCCTGCTCGAGGCGAAGCGCTTCTCCGAGGCCTGGGTGAAGCTCGAGGAGGTCCTCGCCCTCGACCCGGGGAACGTGAAGGCCCTCAAGCTCCTCCCCTTCGCCCAGCGCATGACCGGCGAGACGCTCTTCGAGAAGTGGCTCCCCAACCAGGCTCCGCTCCTCTTCTTCTACGAGCCCCGGACCCACGAGGTCGAGGGGCCGAGCCTGGCCGTGGTCGGCTTCGCCACGGACGACCGCGGCATCGCGAAGGTCGTCTTCCGGCAGGGCGGCCGAGTCGTCGGCGAGCAGGCGCCGCAGCCGCGCCCGGACTCGCCCGAGTCCTTCCGCAGCGTACGCTTCCAGCGCGAGTTCCCCCTCGAGAAGGGGCTCAACGAGATCTCGGTGACGGCCGTCGACACCGCCGGCGAGGAGCGGACCGAGAACTTCCCGATCACGCGCCGGCTGCGCTTCTACGAGACGGCGGCCTTCTTCCCCTCGGCCCTGGCGGCCGCGGCGGGCCTCGCCGGCACCGGCTGGGCCGTGCAGCGGGCACGCCGGCGCCGCGCCGTGCGCCGCCGCTTCAACCCCTACATCGCCGGGGCGCCGGTGCTCGACGACGACATGTTCTTCGGGCGCGAGCGCCTGATGGCGCGCATCATGAACGTGCTGCACCACAACAGCCTGATGATCACCGGCGAGCGGCGCATCGGGAAGACCACGTTCATGTATCACCTCAAGAAGGCCCTCCATCGCGACGACCAGACCGACTACCAGTTCTTCCCGGTCTTTACGGACCTCCAGGGCGTGCCCGAGGACGGCTTCTTCCACGCCGTGATGGCGGACGTCGTGGACCAGCTCGCCCTCGCGCCCCAGACCCTCGGTTCGCTGCGCTGGCGCGAGGAAGGCGCCTACGACGGCCGCGACTTCTCCCACGACCTGCAGCGGGTGATCGAGGAGCTGAAGGCGCGCACCGCCAAGAAGGTGAAGCTCGCGCTCATGATCGACGAGGTCGACGTGCTCAACGAGTACTCCGAGCGCATCAACCAGCGCTTGCGCAGCATCTTCATGAAGACGTTCTCGGAGCACCTCGTCGCGATCATGAGCGGCGTCGGGATCAGGCGCGCCTGGAAGAGCGAGGGCAGCCCCTGGTACAACTTCTTCGACGAGATCGTCGTCGAGCCGCTCTCCCGGGAGGACGCCGAGGCGCTGATCCGGACGCCGGTCGAGGGCGTCTTCCGCTGGGAGCCCGAGGCCGTGGAGCGCATCCTGTCCTCGAGCATGCTGCGTCCCTACCTGATCCAGAAGTTCTGCATCCACTCGGTCAACCGGATGCTCGAGCAAGGGCGCGAGGTGGTGAAGACCGAGGACGTCGAGGCGGTCCGCAGCGCCGTGCGCTTCGACCCCGAGGAGCTCGAGCCGGGCGAGGCGCACTCGGCGCCTGCCTGAGCTTGTGAGAGACTACGCCGGTCGCGATGCGTAACCCCTTCATCGCCGGCTTCTGGGTCCGCGGCGACAACTTCTTCGGCCGCACCGCGATCCTCCGCGACATCCTCGAGGGCGAGCGCGACGCGCTCTGGGTCGCGGGCGCGCGCCGGCTCGGCAAGACGAGCGTCCTCAAGGAGCTCGAGCACCGGGTTCTCCAGAGCTCCCAAGCGCCGTTCGTGCCGCTGTACTGGGATCTGCAGGGCAGCGCCGACGCGCGCGGGCTGGCCGACGGCCTGCTCGGCAGCGTCGAGGACAGCGAGCCCTTCCGCCGCGCCACCGACCTCGCGGTCGAGGACCTCGAGGGCCATCCCGTCGCGGACATGCTGACGACGCTGCTGCGCCGCACGGTGCGCAGCGGCTGGCGCCTCCTGCTCCTGGTGGACGAGGCCGAGGAGCTCCTGTCGGTCGCCCGCGCCGACCCGCAGGCGCTGCCCAGGCTGCGGAAGATCTTCCAGAAGGGCCCCGAGGTGCGGACGGTCCTCACCGCCACGCGCCGCCTGGCCCAGCTCGACGAGCGCACGGACTTCGCCACGTCGCCGTTCCTGCAGGGCTTCATTCCGCCCGTGTACCTGACGCCCCTCGAGGACGAGGAGGCGCGGGCCCTGCTCTCCCGGGGGAAGTTCTCCGCCGAGGAGATCGCGACGATCCAGGAGCGGACGGCGAACCACCCGTTCCTGCTCCAGCTCATCGCCAGCCGCCTCTTCGAGAGCCACGACCTCGTCCTGACCCTCGACCAGGTGGCCTCCGACGAGATGGTGTCGAACTTCTTCTCGGTGGACTTCCAGACCCTCGACGCCCGCGAGCGGGCCCTGCTCGAGCCCGTGGCCCGCGACGGCGCACAGAGCCTCGACGACCTGGCGCGGCAGAGCGGGCTCGGCCGCGAGACCGCCGACGCCCTGCTCTTCGGCCTGCGCATGATGGGCTACCTCGGGCGCGACGGCGACCGCTACAAGCTCGGCAACTGGTTCTTCGAGCGCTGGCTGCGACGCGTCGTCGGCGAGCGGACGGGGGCCAAGGCGTGATCGTCGGCGTCAACCGGGTCTTCGACCACGGCGGGCGGGAGTACCACATCCAGTGCGAGGACCTCGGCGTGGCGGAGAAGTGCTTCGAGGTCCGTGTCTACGACAAGGGCGCGGTGCTCTGGCGCAAGAAGGTGGACTACACCGAGATCCTCGAGCAGAAGCTCCCGAAGGCCGACCAGGACGAGGCCCTGAACGGAATGATGGAGAGGACGATCCACACCGTCCAGGCCGCGATCGCCAAGGGCAAGATCGCCGGCTAGGGCCGGTTGGCCTCGTCGTAGGCGAACGTCAGCGAGTGGATGAGCCACTCGCCTTTCTCCTCGACGAGCAGCAGGCACAGCTTGCCGCGACTTCGCTCGCCCTCGTCCGTCAGCACGAAGTCGGCCCACACCGAGGCGAGCCGTCCCTTGCGCTCGATCGCGAGGTTCTCCAGCTCCTCCTTGATGGCCCGCCCGCTGGCCAGGTAGCGCTCCTGCGCCCCGTAGAACTCGTCGAGGTTGCGCGTGCGGACGGAGCCGTCGGCGTTGGTGGACGCGACGGTGAACGAGGGCAGGAACAGGCCGCGCCACTGCGGGAGCGTGTCGCGCCGGTACAGGCCGACGTAATCGGCCACGACACGCCTCAGGCGGGCGTCGGCGTCGGACGACGGCGCGGCGGCGATGAGCGCGAACGCCAGGGCGGGAGCGGCGACGTCCAGCATGGCAGGAGCCTCCCTCAGGGGCGGCGGAAGCGGCGCCGGCGGCGGCGGGACGGACCCTCGCGACGCTGCTGCTGCTGCGGCGGCGCCTCGGTCTCGTCGGGCTCCTCCGCTGGCGGCTGCAGGTAGCGCCGGAGCAGGAGCGCCACGATGCGGTCGCGGTGCTCGTGCTCGGCAATGCGCCGCGCCACGGGTCCCTGCTCGACGAACTCCTCGAGGGGCAGGGCCTGGCCGAGGGCGTCGAGCTGGGCGACGATGCGCTCGACCTTGCGCTCCTGCACCTCGTCGTCGGACGGGACGGACAGCTCCTTGACCTCCACGTGGTAGCGCTTCACCAGGCGGTTGAAGTTCAGGAGGTCGTGGGCGGAGACGAGGCTGATGGCGCGCCCGCTCTTGCCCACGCGGCCGGTGCGGCCGGCGCGGTGGATGTACTGCTCCGGCGAGTCGGGGCTCGAGAAGATGAAGACGTGGGACAGGTCCTCGATGTCGATGCCGCGCGAGGCCACGTCGGTCGTGACCAGGTGGCGGATCTCCCCCGCCCGGAACTTCGCCAGCACCCGCTCGCGCTTCTTCTGGGGCAGGTCCGACGACAGCATCGCGCACGGCAGCCCCTTGCCGGCCAGGAACGTGAAGACCTGGCGCGTCTCCTCCCGGGTGTTGCAGAACACCATCGAGGTCGCCGGGTTCTCGTACTCGAGGAGCTTATAGAGGCTCGCCTCCTTGTGGAGGCGCGGCGTCATGCAGTAGAGGTGCTCGACCTCCTTGACGTAGACCTGGTCCTCGGAGAGCAGCACCCACTCGGGCTCGGCCATGTAGTGGTAGATGAGCCCCCGGATGCCCAGCGGTATCGTGGCCGAGAACAGCAGCGTCTGGCGCTCGGCGGGCACGTACTCCATGATCTGCGCCATCTCGACGGCGAAGCCCATGTCGAGCATGCGGTCCGCCTCGTCGAGGACCAGGGTGCGGCAGGCGTCGAGCTTGAGGGTGCGCCGCCGGAGGTGGTCGAGGACGCGCCCCGGCGTCCCGGCGATGACATGGGCCCCGGCCCGGATGCCCTCGAGCTGGCGCTCCATGGAGTCGCCGCCGTAGACCGACTGGATCCGGACGCCCCGGCCGCGGCCGAGCGAGGCCAGCTCCTCGGCCACCTGGATCGCGAGCTCGCGGGTGGGCGCCAGGACCAGGGCCTGGACTTCCTCGCGCTCCGGGTCCACCTTCTCCATGATCGGGATGCCGAAGGCGGCGGTCTTCCCGGTCCCGGTCCGTGACTGGACGACCAGGTCCCGGCCTTCGAGCGCCCGTGGGATGGCTTCCTGCTGTACCGGCGTCGGGGCGCTGTAGCCCTTGGCGTCGAGGCTGGCGAGGGTCTCGGCCCTCAGGTTGAGGGCGGCGAAGCTTGCGGGCGCGGTCGCGGTGTCCATAACCCGCCGATTATAATGGGTGGTTTGCTGGAGAGGGCATGAGCCTGCATTGCCAGAGGTGCGGGAAGGACGGCGAGGCGCCCACGGCGTCCAAGGTCGCGTTCCTGGGCGACCACAAGGCCCGCGTCCTCGAGGGCATCTGCGGCGAGTGCTGGAAGGAGTGGGAGGCCGTCGAGGTCAAGGTGATCAACGAGTACCGGCTGAACTTCATGGACCCCGAGCACCGCGAAGCGCTCAAGCGGGCGTGCGTCGAGTTCCTGGGCCTGCAATGATCCACGTCGAGGGTCTCACCAAGCGCTACGGAGAGCGCGTCCTCCTCGAGGACGTCTCGTGGCACGTCAAGAAGCGGGACCGGATCGGCCTCAGCGGCCCCAACGGCGCGGGCAAGACCACGCTGCTGCGGATGCTGGCGGGGTTCGAGGAGCCGGACGCCGGCTCGATCCGCATGGCCTCGGACACGACGATCGGCTACCTGCCCCAGGACGGAATCGTCCACCAGGGCAGGACCGTCTTCGAGGAGGTGGTGACCGCCTTCGACGAGCTCGTGCGGCTCAAAGCCGAGCAGCACGAGATCGAGGACCGCCTGCAGAGCGCGAGCCACGACGACGGCGGAGAGCACGAGAAGCTGCTCGAGCGCTACGCCCACGTCCAGGAGCGCTTCAAGGCCCTGGGCGGCTACGAAATGGACGCGCGCATCGCGGACGTGCTGAAGGGCCTGGGCTTCTCCCTCGCGGACCAGCGGCGCAAGTGCGAGGAGTTCTCGGGCGGCTGGCAGATGCGCATCGCCCTGGCCAAGCTCCTGCTGGCGCGCCCGAACCTGCTGCTCATGGACGAGCCCACGAACCACCTGGACCTGCCCGCCCGCAACTGGCTCGAGGAGTACCTCGCCGACTACCCCGGCTCGGTGGTGCTCGTCTCCCACGACCGCTACTTCCTGGACGCCACCGTCAAGCGCATCACGGAAGTGGGGCTCCGGACGCTCACCGACTACCACGGCAACTACTCGCACTACGTGGTCGAGCACGAGGCGCGCATGGAGCGCCTGCGCGAGGCCCACCGCCGCCAGTCGGAAGAGATCGAGAGGATGCAGGTCTTCATCAACCGCTTCCGCTACCAGGCGACGAAGGCCAAGCAGGTCCAGAGCCGCGTGAAGATGCTCGACAAGATCGAGCGCATCGAGATCCCGCCCGAGCGCAAGAAGATCCGCTTCCACTTCCCCGAAGCGCCCAAGGCGGGTCGCGTGGTGATCGAGCTCAAGGGCGCGCGCCGCGCCTTCGGCGACAACGTGGTCCTGAAGTCCGTGGAGCTCTTGGTCGAGCGCGGCGACCGCATCGCCCTCGTCGGTCCCAACGGCGCGGGCAAGTCGACGCTGATGCGGATCCTGGCGGGGACCGACCGCCCGGACGGCGGCACCCGCACTCTCGGCCATCAGGTGATCCTCGACTACTTCGCCCAGGATCAGGCCTCGGTGCTCGACCCGGGGCTCACCGTGTACGAGGAGATGTCCTCGGCGAGCCCCACGACCATGGTGCCGATGATCCGCACCATCCTCGGGGGGTTCCTGTTCTCGGGCGACGACGTCTACAAGAAGTGCGCGGTGCTGTCGGGCGGCGAGCGCAACCGCCTGGCGCTGGCCAAGATGCTGCTGAACGCCAGCAACCTGCTGCTCCTCGACGAGCCCACGAACCACCTCGACCTCGACTCCAAGGAGGTCCTGCTCGACGCCCTCGCGGACTACGGCGGCACCTTGATCTTCGTCTCCCACGACCGCTACTTCGTCGACAAGCTCGCCACCAAGGTGATCGAGATCGGCGGCGGCGAGGCGCTCCTCTACCCCGGCGGCTACGAGGACTTCGTGGACTTCAAGAAGCGCCGCGAAGCCGGTCTCGAGGCCTCGCCGCCCGTGGCCTCGAAGCCGGCTCCGCCCAAGGCGCTGCCCGCCATGGTGTCCGCCGCCACGCCACCGTCCCGGAAGGAGCCGAAAGCGCACGCGCCCAGGCCCGTGGCTCAACCGGCGCCGGCGCCGCCCCGCGATCCGCTGGCGCCGCGCCTCCGCCCGAGGGACGCCAAGCCCGAGCGGTCGGTGCTGCTCCGCGAGCAGAAGAAGCTCAAAGCGCGCCTCGCGGAGCTCGAGCGGCGCATCGCCGAGAAGGAGCACGCGGTGAAGGCCCTCGAGGCGGAGATGGCGTCGCCCGGCTTCTACGCCGACCGCGCCGCCGCGGACAAGAAGGTCTCGGAGCACCAGGCCCTGATGTGGGAGGTCGGGGACCTGATGGGCCAGTGGGAGATGGTGGCGGCGGAGGTCGAAGCGGCGGGTTAGCGCCTCGCGATGCAGTCGATCTCGACGCCCATGCCGCGGGCGAGGCCGACCTGCACGGTCGTGCGCGCCGGATACGGCTCGCGGAACGTGGCGGCGTAGACCTCGTTCATGGCCGCGAAGTCGGCGATGTCCTTGAGGTAGACGCTGCAGCGGACCACGTTGTCGAGCGACGAGCCGGCCGCCTCGAGGATCAGCCGGATGTTCTCGAGAACGCGCGCCGTCTGGGAACGGATGTCGCCGAGCTCGAGCTCCCCGGTCGCGGGGTTCGCCGGCACCTGGCCCGCAAGGAAGATGAGGTTGCCCTCGACGATCGCCTGTGAGTAGGCCCCCCCGGGCCTGGGCGCCTTGTCCGTCGTGACGGCCTGTCGCATGTCGCCTCCTTGGGCGCATTGTAGGGAAAGCGTTCGGCCGGCATCACACCCTCGCTGGCCGGGCATAATGCACGATCATGTTCCGACGCTCGGGCATGCGCTTCGCGCTTGGATCCTGGACCCTGATCGTGCCCCTGGCGAGCCTCGGACAGCCAGCGGCGCCGCGCGCCCCGGTTGTCACGACCCCTCGTTTCGCCATCTTCAGCGACTTCGAGACCAACCTGAACGACGCCCTCATCGAGGCCGGCCGCGCGCGAAGGAAGGAGAAGCCGGAGCTGTTCCACTCCGGGGACGAGTCGGACTGCTTCGACAAGCTGGCTCCCTCGGCGCGCGCGGCCTGGGATGGCGCCGTCGACTACTACGCCCGGACCGTCTCGCCGGTCGAGTGGAATGCAGGACCGCAGTTCCTGATCCGCATGCAGCTTGTCGGATTCGCCGCCGCCCGCGGGACGGCCCGGGACGCGGTGTTCCTCGAGATCGCTCAAAGCACCAGGGCGGCCGCGGCGACGGCGTACAAGGCCTGTCGCTGGGCGGCGCAGGACGAGAAGAACCGGCACTGGATCGCCGACGTGGCGCGGTCCCTGGACGCGCACGAGGCGAGACTCGCTCCGCGCATCGAGCAGCTCTACCAGAAGCGCTGGAAGACGCTGCCGATCCTAGTGGACGTAGTCGAGACCGTGAACTGGAGCGGAGCCAACTCGTCCTGGTCCGACACCGGCCAGGGCGACCTCCTGATCGCCAACGCGCCCGTGGGCTCGGCCGGCCTCGAGACGCTGTTCCACGAGGCCTCGCACGTCCTCATGGATCGCGGCGATCCGGTGCGGCAGGCCCTCGAGAGCGCGGCGCGAGCGGCCGAAGTCCGCCTGCCGAGCGACTTGTGGCACGTGGTGCTCTTCTACACGACAGGCGAGGCCGTGCGCCGAGCGCTGGACGAGCGCGGCCCCTTCGGATACACGCCGATGCTCTACCAGCTCTTCGCCCGCGGGAGCTGGGCGGAGTACCGTCAGGCGCTGGAGAGCCAGTGGCGGCCATTCATCGACGGGAAGCGCTCTCTCGACGAGGCTGCGGGCCATCTGGTCCGTGCGCTCCCGAAGGAGCCGTCCCGATGACCGGGGCCCTCGGCCTCGAATCGGGCCTGGTGCGCCTCGTCGAGTACGACGCGCGATGGCCTGCCCTCTTCGACGCCGAGGCGCGGCGCCTGCGGGAAGCCTGTGCCGGCCTTCCGCTCCGGCTCGAGCACATCGGCAGCACCGCAGTCAGCGGCCTGTGCGCCAAGCCCGTCCTCGACATCCTCGCTGGCCGTCCTGCAGACGTGCCGGCGAACCGTTACATCGCTCGCCTGCACAGCGCCGGCTACGAGCACCGAGGGGAGCGAGGCGTGCCCGGCCGCGAGTACTTCCACCGCGGAGACCCTCGCGCCTATCACGTCCATCTGGTCGTGGAGAACGAGGAGCTCTGGCGGGACTACCTCGCCTTTCGGGACCGCCTGCGCGCGGACGTCGAGCTCAAGCGCCGTTACGCCGAGCTCAAGCGCTCGCTGGCGGCCCGCTTTCCCAGGAACCGGGAGGCATACATGGAAGGCAAGGCGGCGTTCGTGGATCGCGCCCTGCGCGACTCGAGCGGCGCATGAGCGCAGGTCGCATCCGGCCTGTCTCCACAGGCGACGCGGCCGCGTGGCTTCGCCTCCGTCGCGCGCTCTGGCCCGAGAACACGGTGGAGGAGCACGACCGTGAGATCGAACGGTTCTTCGGGGGCGAGGCGCGCGAGCCGCAAGCGGTCCTCCTCGCGGAGGATGAGGAACTGCGGATCGTCGGCATGGCGGAGCTCTCGATCCGTTCCTACGCCGAGGGCTGTCGCACGAGCCGCGTGGCGTACCTCGAAGGCTGGTTCGTGGAGGCGCACGCACGCCGGCGCGGCATCGGCCGTGCGCTGCTGGCCGCGGCAGAAGCGTGGGGACGCTCGCAGGGCTGCGCCGAGTTCGCCTCCGATGCGGACGCCGACAACGACGTCAGCGCGGCGGCTCACCGTTCGCTCGGATTCGAGGAAGCCGGCCTGGTCCGGTGCTTCCGAAAGGACCTGTAGGGTCGGCGCCGGGCTCGCCGCGCGCCGCCAGTCGGCGCCAAGCGGCGTACACCGGGAAGCCCCCGGCCGCCACGACCAACCCCCACACCGGCGAGTAGTCCGGCTCCGGCCGGTCGACCAGGCTCCACACGATGGCTCCGAGGCCCACCGCCGTCCCGATCAGGAACACGAGCGGCACCCACGGGTACGCCGGCGTCCGGAACGGGCGGGGCGCGTCCGGGCTGCGCCGCCGCAGGACCATCACCGCGCCCACGGCGAACAGCAGGGCGGACCACTCCACAACCACGAAGTAGGTCGTGAGCCGGTCGAAATCCCGCAGCAGGCCCACGAGGGCGAGGCCGACCGCCGACTGGATGAGGATCGCGGCGTGCGGCGTGGACCAGCGGGGGTGAGCCCGTCCGAGGAACGAGAACGTGAGCCCGTCGCGCGCCAGGGCGTACGCCACGCGGGGCTTGGCCAGGACGTTGCCGTTGAGCGCGCCGACGACGCTGCACAGGATCGCGCCGGCGATCAGGGTCGAGCCCACGGGCCCCAGCAGGTCGCCGACGATCCGCTGCGGCACGCCGCCCGCCTCCCGCGCCATCGCCGCGACCGGCAGCGCGTAGAAATACCCGACGTTCACGCCGACGTAGAGGAGGACGATCGTCAGCATTCCCGCCACGATGATGCGACGCATGCTCCGCTCGGGAGCGGCCACCTCGCCCGCGATCATGGAGACGGCGATCCACCCGTCGTAGGCCCAGATCACCGACGCCGCACCCGCGCCGAGGTTGCGCGCCCCTCCGGCGGACGGAGCCAGGTGGCCGAAGCTGCCGCCACCGGTGGCGAACGACGCGAGCATGAGGGCCACGAGGGCGGCCACCTTGACCACGGTGAACGCCGTCTGCACGGCGGAGCCCCAGCGCGTGCCCCGCAGGTTGATCGCCGTGAACAGCACGATCACGACCGAGGCGATGAGCGGCACGGCGACGGCGTCGTCGGGCGGACGGCCCAGGAGGCCGAGGAGCAGCTCGGCGAAGAACGTCGAGAGGGCCCCGAGGGTGGCCGGCGTCGTCACGAGGAGGTAGAGCCAGCCGAACACGAAGGCCGCCGCATCGCCGTAGGCCGCACGCAGGTAGACGTAGACGCCCCCGGTCTGCGGCAGCATCGAGCAGAGCTCCGCGAGCGCCAGTGCACCACACAGGCTCACCAGGCCGAAGGCCAGCCACAGGCCGAGGATCCAGGCGGGGTCCCCCACATCGCGCGCCAGGGTGTATGGCTTGCGGAAGACGCCGCTGCCGATCGTGATGCCGACGATCAACGACAGACCGCCCCAGAAGCCGACGACGCGGGGGAGGTCCCTGGTCAAGCGCCTACAGCCGTCCGGCCTTCCGGGCGCTGCGCTCCCACACCCGGTCCATGAGCCCGGGGAAGAACGCGTTCGCCCAGACGACGAGGCGCGCCAGGGGATAGGGGTAGACCTCGGCGCGCGGGCGCCGGGCGCAGCGGACGATGGCCCGGGCCACGGCTGCGGCCGTCTGCTGGGGTCCCACCGGTCCGCCGGAGCGGCCCGGCGACATCTGCTCGGCCACGGCGGCGAACTCCGTGTCGGTCCCGATGGGATGGACCGTGCAGGCGTGGACGCCCGTGCCGCGCAGCTCGACGCGGAGGGATTCCGTCAGGCTGATCTGCGCCGCCTTGGTCGCGCCGTACGCGGCGCCGCCGGGCAGCGAGCGATGGCCGACGATCGAGGACACGTTGATGATGACCCCGCGGCGCTGCTGGCGCATGATGGGGACGGCGGCCCGGCACCCGTAGACCGTGCCGAGGTAGTTGACGCGCATCAAGCGCTCGTAGTCCTCCGCGGGCGTCGCCTCGACCCGGCCGCGCACGCCGCAGCCGGCGTTGTTCACGAGGACGTCGAGGCGGCCGAAGCGCGCCACGGTGCTCTCGACGAAGCGCCGCACCTGCGCCTCGTCCGCGACGTCGGCCTCGACGACCAGGCATTCGCCGCCAGCCGAGCGCACCATGTCGGCGACCGCCTCCAGCCGCTCGGCGCGCCGCGCGCAGACCGAGACCCGCGCGCCCTCCCGGGCGAAGGCCACGGCGGTCTCGCGGCCGATGCCGGCCGACGCCCCCGTGATCGCGGCCACGGCGCCCGCGAGCTCCATGCCTCAGAGCCCCCGGGCCTCGAGCCAGCGCACGGTCTCCTCCACGAGCCGGCGCTCGACGTCGGCCGCGCCCAAGCTCGTCTTCCTCGGCACCGCGAAGGAGTGGTCGGCCTCGTCCATGCGCAACAGCCTGGCCCGCTCGCCGAGACCGGCGACCACGCCCTCGATCAGGTCCCACCGCGCGAACGCGTCACGCGTGCCCTGGAGGAACAGCATGGGCGCTGCGATCCGCGGGAGGTGAGCGTCGCGCCGTCGGTCGGGCTGTCCAGGCGGGTGCAGCGGATAGCCGAGGAAGACCAGGCCGTCGCAGGCCACCCCCTGGGCGACCGCCTGGGACGCGATCCGGCCTCCCATGGACTTGCCTCCGAGGACGACGCGGCCCGACCGCTCCCGCGCGGCCAGAGCCACGGCCGCCACCGTGTCCTCGAGCACCCTGGGGGCGTCGGGGACCTTCCGCCGCCGCTCCGAATAGGGGAAGTTGAAGAGCAGCGCCGTGCGTCCGCTCGCGGCGATCGCCTCGGCGTAGCGCACGAGGAAGGGCGTCCGGCGGTCGCCGCCCGCGCCGTGCCCGAGCGCGAGGCACGTGCCGCCGCTGCCGTGGAGCGACGCGCTCACGGAGGCCGCCGGCGCGGCGATCGTCAGCTCGGTCACCGCCGAAGCATACCCGAGCGCCGGGTGTAAACTGAGCGCCCGATGGGCGCTCCGCGCGTGCTGATCGTCGCCTCCCGGGACCTCACGTCGCACCTCGGAGACACGCTCTTGTGGCGCTCGGACATCGAGCGGGTCTTCTCGCCGAGCCCGGAGGCCGCCCTGGAGACGCTGCCCACGCTCGGCGCGCGGCTGGTCGTGGTGGACACCGAGAGCGCTAACGGCGCGCTGCGCTTCGTCGAGAGCCTGCGCCGGGACCCGCTCACCCGCAGGGTGTCGGTGGCGGTCCTCGGGCATACCCTGACCGTCGAGGACGAGGACGCGCTGCGCGTCGCCGGCGCCAACCTGGTGCTTTCGGGGCGCGTGGAGCCCAAGGTCTGGGACGGACGCCTGGACGAGCTGCTCAGGGTTCCCCGGCGGCGCGAGGTGCGGGTACCCGTCCTGTGCGAAGCCTGGACGTCCATCGGCCACGAGCCGCCGGTCGAGGGCTGGGCGCTCAACCTGAGCGTGCGCGGAGCGCTGCTCGAGATGGACTTCCCCCTCGACCTCGGGACCTCGATCGCCCTGACCCTGCACCTTCCGGGCGAGGGCGCCGAGATCAAGTGCGTGGCCCGGGTGGTGCGGGAGGCCGGAGGCAGCGAGGGCCGCTTCTGGACCGGCGTGGAGTTCCTGATCCTTCGCGGAGACGGCCGCGAGCGCATCCACCGGCTGATCGACGGCGAGCCGCATCCCTAGCCATGTACGAGAGCTTCTACGGCTTCGCGGAGAAGCCGTTCAACCTGACCCCCGACCCCAAGTATCTGTACCTGTCCGCCCGCCACACCGAGGCCTACGCGCACCTGGAGTTCGGACGCCGGGAGCGCGGCGGTTTCGTGGTCATCACGGGCGAGGTGGGCACCGGCAAGACGACGCTCGCCCGCTACTTCCTGAGCGGCCTCAAGGACGCCGCCACCGCCGTCGTCCTCTACCCCGCGGTCACCGCCGCCGAGCTGCTGCGCTCGATCCTCGGGGATCTCCACGTCAAGCCGCGGGGCAAGTCCCTGAAGGAACTGGTGGACGCCCTCCACGCCTTCCTGCTCGAGAGCCGTGCCCAGGACCGCAACGTGGTCCTCATCATCGACGAGGCCCAGGACCTGTCCACCGAGGTCCTGGAGCAGATCCGCCTCATCTCGAACCTGGAGACCGACACCGAGAAGCTGATCCAGATCATCCTGATGGGCCAGACCGAGCTCAAGGAGCTCCTCGACCGGCGCGAGCTGCGCCAGCTCGCGCAGCGGGTCACCGCGCGCTACCACCTCGCTCCCCTCGGGCGCGCGGAGACCGAGGAGTACGTGCGTCACCGCCTGCGCGTGGCCGGGGGCGAGGGCAAGGTCGCCTTCAGCGCGGGGGCGCTCTCGGCGGTGCACCGGGATTCCGGGGGGCTGCCCCGCCTCATCAACCTGATCTGCGATCGCGCCCTCCTGGCCGGCTACGTGCAGGGGACTCGAAGCATCCTCCCGCACATGGTGCGGCGGGCCGCGGCCGAGGTCCGCGGCGAGAGCGGCCAGCGCCGGCTTCGGCCCGGCCTCGTCGCGGCGCTCGTGGGCACCATCGCGCTCGGCGCCGCCTGGCTCCTGCGCGGCGATCTCGCGCGGCCCGGCGCCGTGGCCGCCGCGACGCCCCCGCCCAGCACCCTCGCTGCGAAGCCCGTCGAGCCCTCTCCGGTCGCCCTCGATCCCCTGCTCCTGACCGTGGACCGCGCCGCCTCGTACCGGCAGGCGGTGGCCGACATCGAGGCGCTGTGGGGCACGGGCCCGCTCGTCGCCACGCCGCTCAGGACGCATCTCGAACAGGTGCGGCGCTTCGACCTGCCGGCGGCCCTCGAAATGTTCCACCCCTCGCGGCGCGACACCTGCTTCCTGGCCTTGCTGCGGCTCGAGGGAGGCGACGCGATCGTCGGCGACGGCCGCGGAGGCACGCAGCGCGTCGCCCTCCCCGCCCTCGACCGCCTGTGGACGCGTCAGGCCACCCTGATGTGGCGGGACACCATCGGCGTCTCGGGCGAGGACGCCGCGCGGACGTTCACGTTCGCTCGCGAGTCGCTCGGCCGGCTGGGCTACCTGGCCGCGGACGGCGACTTCGCCGCGGCGGTGGCGCGCTTCCAGCAGGCCGCGGAGCTCACCCCGGACGGCGTCGTGGGACAGCGCACGCTGCTGGCGCTGTACAGCCTCGGCCCCCATGTGCGCCCCCGCCTGTCGGGAGGGGCGTCGTGAGCCTCATCCTCGAGGCGCTGCGCAAGCTGGAGCGCGAAAAGCCGGCCCCGGAGCGCGGCGTCGTGGTGATGACAGCCGCTGCATTGGGCGAGCGCCCCCGGCGCGGCCCGTGGCTGTGGCTTTCCCTGGGCCTCGCGGCCGGCGTCGCGGCGGCCGCCGCGGTGCTGGAATGGCGGCGCCCGCCGGCTCCCGTCGCGGCGAGCCCTTCCCCGGCTTCGGTCGCCGCCCCGACCCACGCGTCGGTCCCTTCGCCGCCCGTGGCCAGCCTGTCCCCTGCTCCGCCGTTGGCCAGCGCGTTCGTTCCCGCGCCGGCGTCCACCCTCGGAGCGGCGCCGGCCATCGCTCCGCCCCCGCCGGCTCCCCCCCTCGTCGCCGCGACCCCGGTGGCTCCGTCCCCGTCCCCGGCGGCCACGCCGGGCCTCGTCCTCCAGGCGATCACGGTGCAGGACGGCCGGCCGGTCGCCCTCATCAGCGACCGCCTCCTGCGCGAGGGCGACGAGATCGAGGGCGTGCGCATCGTGCGCATCGGCGAGGCCGAGGTCGAGATCGAGCGGGGCGGCGAGCGCTCGTTCCTGCGCTTCTGACCGTGCACCTGCGCGGGCACACGCCCGAATCCCTCGCGGCGGCGTTTCCGGAGCTTGGACCGGCCGTCGCGCGACGCGTCGTGCATCGGCTCGTGGGCCAGGACCGCGACGAACTCCACGACGTCCCTGGCCTCTCGCGCGCCGCGCGCGAGGCGCTCGGCGCGCGGGGCCGGCTCACGCGCCTCGAGGTCGTCGATCGAAGGCACAGCGCGCTCGATCCCTTCGCGAAGTTCCTGTTCGCGGCGCCGGACGCCCGGCGCTTCGAGGCCGTCCGCATTCCGCTCGAGCGCCCGCGCTTCAGCGTGTGCGTCTCCTCCCAGGCGGGCTGCGCCCTCGCCTGCGCCTTCTGCGAGACGGGCCGGCTCGGCCTCGAGCGCAACCTCGAGGCCTGGGAGATCGTCGAGCAGGTGCTGACGGTGCGGCGCGAGTCGCCCGAGCGGCCCGTCACCGGCGTCGTCTTCCAGGGCCAGGGCGAGCCCCTCCAGAACTACGACAACGTCATGCAGGCCGCCGCGGTGCTGCGCGACCCGAACGGGGGGCGCATCGGCGGCGACCGCATCACGATCTCGACCGTCGGGCTCCTGCCCATGATCGAGCGCTACACGGACGAGGGGCACCCCTACCGGCTGATCCTCTCGCTGACGTCGGCCTTCGGCGAGAGGCGCGCGCGGCTCGTTCCCGTCGGCCGCAGCTACGACGTCCCCGACCTCGCCCTGGCGATGCGGCGCCACGCGGCGCGCCGGGGCGGTCCCGTGAACCTGGCCTGGGTGCTGATGTCCGGCGTGAACACCGGCGAGGACGAAGCCCGCGAGCTGGGACGGCTGTTCCGCGGCGCGAAGGTGCGGCTCTCGATCATCGACGTGAACGACCCCAGCGGCGAGTTCCGCCGGGCCGACGACGCCGAGCGGAGCCGCTTCCTCTCCGCGCTGGCGCGCGAGGGCATCGGCTTCGTCCGACGCTACTCGGGCGGGCCCGACATCCATGCCGCCTGCGGCATGCTGGCCTCGGTCGCGCGCGGAGGCCGCTCCCTGGCCGCATCCTAGGTCGCCCGGCGTGGTCCTCTACGCCACGCTCGGCGCCTGTGCCCTCGGCGCGTCGCTGCTGGTCTACCGCTACGACATGTACGACCGCGAGCCCGCCTGGGCTCTCCTGCTCTCGTTCGCGTCGGGCGCGCTGGCGATGGCCGCGCTGGGCCCGATCGAGGCCGCCACCCACGACGCGTGGCGCGAGCCCGCGAGCGCGGCGCGCCTCGCGGCCGTGGCGGCCCTGGAGGAGGAGCTCGCCAAGCTCCTGGTCGTGGTGGCGATCGCGGTGCTCGCCCCGCGGCGCTTCAACGACCCGATGGACGGCATCGTCTACGGCTCCGTCGCGGGCCTCGGCACGGCGTTCGAGGAGTCGGTGGCGTCGCTCCGGGACTACCCGTCGGGCCTGACGCTGCTGCCGGGCGCCGAGGTCGTGCGCCTCTGCGGCCATCTGGTCATGGGCGGGATCGGGGGCTTCGGCGTCGGCCTCGCGCGCGCCGGGACGCGGCTGTGGAAGCTCGTGCTGCCGCTGTCATGGTGCGCGGCGCTGGCGCTGCACTTCCTCTGGGACTGGATCGCGCTGTGGCAGCCTCCGCCGGACCTGCGCCCCTGGCAGGCGACGGGCGCCGCGGCGTTGATGCTGGCCGGGCTCGGGCTCTATGGTTATCTCGTCCACGAGGGCTCCGCCCGCTCGCGCCGGGTCTTCGCGAGGGACAGCCGGGCGACGCTCTGGGGCTGGCCGTTCCGCCGCTGAAGGGTCGTCAGAGGAGCTCGCGAGCCACCGAGCGGATGTCGGCGAGCGCCTGCTCGACCCGGTCGCGGTGGGTGCGGAAGGACAGCACGCAGATGCGGGCGACGTAGCGGCCGCCCGCGGTCGTGCCGCTCAGGTGCACGCGCCGGCGCGCGTTGACGTCGGCCACGAGCCGGCGGTTGAGCTGGTCGAGCTCCGGCGCGCTCCGCGTCGCGGGCGCGAGGCGGAACGCGACCAGCGAGAGCTGCGGCTCGGCCACGATCTCGACGTGGGGGATGCCTCGGAGCTCGCCGGCCGCCCAGCGGGCCAGCTCCAGCTTCTCGTCGAGCGCCCGGGCGAAGGCGTCGGTCCCGTAGAGGTTCAGGGGCAGCCAGACGCGGAGGCCGCGGAAGTCGCGGCTCAGCTCCGGCGAGATCTCGCAGAAGTCCACGCGGTCGGCCGCCGCCTGGGTCGGCGGCATGTACTCGGCGGCGACGGCGTGGGCCCGGCGAAGCGCCTCGACGTCGCGAACGACGAGCGAGCCCGTTCCGTAGGGAAGGAAGAGGCCCTTGTGCGGATCCAGCACGACGGAGTCGGCGCGCTCGATGCCGCGCAGCGCGTCGCGGCCGCGCTCCGTGAGCAGGAAGAAGCCGCCGTAGGCTCCGTCGACGTGGAACCAGAGGCCCTCCTCTCGCGCAAGGTCCGCGATCGCCCGGAGGTCGTCGACGGCGCCCGTGTTCGTGCTGCCGGCGTTGGCCACGACCATGAACGGACGGCGGCCCGCCGCGCGGTCCTCGCGCACGGCGTCCTCGAGGGCGTCGGTGCGCAGCCGGAAGCGGTCGTCGACGGGCACCGTGCGCACCGCCGCGTCCGGGAAGCCGGCGAGCTTCGCCGCCTTCCTCACGGAATGGTGCGTCTCCTCCGAGACGTAGAGCGTGCCTGTCAAGAAATCCTCGGGCAGCCGCTCGCTGCGCGCGGTCACGACCGCGCTGAAGTTGGCGATCGAGCCGCCGCTCGTGAGGATCCCTCCCCCGGCGGAGCCGAAGCCGACGAGATCCGAGAAGAAGCGCACCACGTTCGTCTCGAGCTGGGCCAGCGCGGGCGCCGCGATCCAGACGCCGACGTAGCGGTTGACCGCGTCCGCGATCAGGTCGGCGACGGCCGAGGCGAAGATTCCGCCGCCGGGGATGTAGGCCAGGTAGCCGGGTCCGGCCGTGTTGAAGCTCTTCGGCACGGCGCGATCGAACAGCAGGGCGAGCAGTTCCTCGAGCGGCCGGCCCGCCCGCGGCGTACCTGCGGCCAGGGCCCGCGCGACCTCCTCGGCGCCCTCCATGTCGGCCGCTGGCTGCTCGGCCAGCGAGGCCACGTGGGGCACGATGCGAGCCATCGCCGCCTCGACCAGGCGGCGCATCTCCTCCGGGGACGGCTCCAGCTCGTACGGCGTCACGGGGCGGCATTGTAGCGGCCCCGGGCGAGCCTTCGGGAGGAGCGCGGTAGACTAGCGGAACCGCGCCCAGCCATGCCTCTGGCTCCCGGGGCCCAGGTCGGCCCCTACGTCGTCGTCGAACCCGTCGGCTTCGGCGGGATGGGCGAAGTCTACAGGGCGCGGGACGGCCGCCTGGCGCGCGACGTCGCCCTCAAGGTGCTGCCCGCGGAGGTCGCGAGCGACGCCGACCGGCTGCGTCGCTTCAAGCAGGAGGCGCGCGCCGCCGGGAGCCTGAGCGATCCGCATCTCGTGACGGTGTTCGACTCGGGCCTCCACGACGGCGCGCCCTACCTGGTCTTCGAGCTGCTCGAGGGGGAGACCTTGCGGGCTCGGCTCGCTTCCGGACCGCTGCCTCTCCGGCGGGCCCTCGAGCTCGGCTCCGGGATCGCCGCGGGCCTCGCCGCCGCCCACGAGAAGGGCATCGTCCACCGCGACCTGAAGCCGGAGAACGTGTTCGTCTCCCGCGACGGCCGCCCGAAGATCCTCGACTTCGGCTTGGCCAAGCTGCGGCACGTCGGCGAGGGCGCCGCGGGCAGCGACGTCGCCACGCGCTCGCGCTTGACCTCGCCGGGAACCGTCCTGGGGACGCTCGGCTACATGTCGCCCGAGCAGCTCGAGGGTCGCGAGGCGGACCCGCGGAGCGACATCTTCGCGCTCGGCCTCCTTCTTCACGAGGCGCTCTCCGGGCGCCACCCGTTCGAGCGCGACAGCCTGGAGGCCACGCTCACGGCCGTCCTGACCCGCGACCCTCCGCCCCTCGGCCTCGACTCCGCCGAGGGCTCGACGGTCGAGCACATCGTCGCCCGCTGCCTGGAGAAGAGGCCCGAGGCTCGCTTCCAGTCCGCCCGCGACCTGGCTTTCGCGCTGAACAACGTCATGCCCTTCCCCCGCTCTTCCAGCGAGGCCCTCCGGAAGCCGCGAAGCGGGACCCCGCGGGGACTTGCCCTCGCTGCAGCCGTGGCAGCCGCACTCGCCGGCATGGCGGCGGCGTTCTGGCTCGGCAGGGCGACCGGGGCGGCGCCCCCGCTCGAAGAGTTTCAACGTCTCACCTTCCGGCGGGGCGACGTTCGCTCGGCACGCTTCGCGCCTGACGGCCAGACGATCGTCTACTCGGCGGCCTGGGGCGGCGGCAACGACAAGCTCTACACGACGCGCCTGGGCAGCCCGGAGTCGCGGGCCCTCGACCTGCCCGACGCCGCCCTGCTGGCGATGTCCTCGGCCGGCGAGATGGCGATCTGCCTGGGCCAGACGTCACACGTGATCCCAGGAGGCAACGACTGCACGCTGGCTCGCGTCGCCCTGGCCGGGGGCGCCCCGCGTCCCGTGCTCGAGCACGTCCGATCGGCGGACTTCTCGCCGGACGGCCGCGAGCTGGCCGTGATCCGGCGCGCCGACCGCGACGACCGGCTTGAGTATCCGCCGGGCAAGGTCCTGGTGGAGGGCGATGGGCTGAGCCACGTCCGCATCTCTCCGTCGGGCGAGTGGGTGGCGTTCATGGCGAGGTCCGGCACGCCGGATCGGGCAATCGAAGTCGTTCGGCGGGACGGGACCCAGAGGACAACCCTTGCGCAGGGGTACTACCGCGGCTTCGGTCTGGCGTGGTCACCCGACAGCACGGAGGTGTGGACCACGACTTCCGACGGCGGCGGCATACACCTGTCCCTCTATGCCCTGGACCTGCGCGGGCGGCGGCGCCTGGTCGTGGCCTTGCCCGCCCTCGCGAACATCCTGGATGTCGATCGAGAGGGGCGTGCGCTGCTGTCGATCGGCGATCTGCGCGGGGACGTGGTGGCCTGGCCTCCGGGAGAGCCCCGCGAACGCCTGCTGTCCTGGCTCGAGTTCCCGCGCAGTCTCGCCTTCTCCCCGGATGGGCGAACGCTGTACTTCTCGGAGATCGGACAGGGAGCCGGCCCGTCGGGCGCGGCGGTCTACGCGCGAGGGATCGCTGGCGGTCCGGCCGTGCGCCTGGGCGATGGCTTTGCCCTCGACGTTTCCCCAGACGGTCGCCTCGTCGCGGCCCTGGCGCGCTCGCGGGGCGGCTTCTCCCGCGAGCTCTTGGCCATCCCCACGGGCCCGGGCGAAACGCGTTCGCTGTATTCAGGCGAGCTCGAGTGCCAGGACGCGCGCTGGCTGCCGAGCGGGGACGCGCTGCTCGTCGCGGGTCGCCAGCCCAGCCGCCCCGTGCGGCTCTGGGTCGTAAGGGAGGGCGCCGCACCGCGTCCCGTCACGCCCGAGGGCTTCGGCGCAGGCGTCCCGGCCCCCGGCGGCGTGTCATTCGTGGCGCAGCGGCCTTCGGACGGCGCGCTCTTGCTGTTCGACTCGGCGAGCCAGGAGGGCCGGGTGTTGCCGGGAGGGCCGGAGCCCGGCCGGCTCGAACGAGTCACTCCGGACGGCCGATCGCTCGTCGTCGCCGAGACGCTCTTCCCCGGCTCCCGCATCCTGAGGCGCGATATCGCCACGGGCGAGCGCACGCTCATCCGCGAGCTGCAGCCCGAAGACCCAACCGGCATCGTTCTGTTCCGAGGCACGTTCTCCCCGTCCGGCGACACCTTCGCCGCGCTCTACGTCCGCGCCTCGACCGCCCTCTTTCTCGCCCGCGGCCTGCGCTGACATGAGGGCCTGTCCTTGGGTGGACGCCTATCTCAATGCGGCCATGATCCCGGGCGGCATGGGGCCGGTGGCCGAGTTGCACACGACCACCGGCAAGCTGTTCGCCGGAAGCTATGCGTTGTTCGCGGGAATGGTGTTCCTGGTCGTCATCGGAGTGGTCTTCGCCCCCGTCGTCCATCGCGCGCTCCATCGCTTCCACCTCGACGAGAGGACGTCGCGCGGCTGATCCGCGGGCGTGAAGCGACGTCTCGTCCTTCGCCGCGCATTCGAGGAAGGACGCGGCGCGCTCGCAGCCCGACATCGTCTCGTTCGAGGCAGCCGCTGCTCGCTTCGGTGCCACATGCCCATAAATACGGTAATATGGCTACCGTGAAGACCACGGTCGAGATCCCGGATCCCTTGTTCCGCAAGGCCAAGTCGAAGGCCGCCGAGCGCGGCCAGACCCTGAGGCAGCTCGTGACGGAAGCCCTCCAGGAGAAGCTCAGGATCGCTTCGGGTCAGGCGCCGGGCCAGCCCGGATGGATGCAGGGTTTCGGCAAGCTCGGCAGGCTCCACAAGGAGACTCGGCGTATCCAGGCCAGGATCGACGAGGTCTTCGACGTCGTGGAGCCTGAGGACCGGACGTGATCCTCGACACCAACGCCCTCTCCGCGTTCGTCGATGGAGACCGAAGCGTCGGCGAGGTCCTGACGCGCGCGACGCGCGCGGCCATCCCCGTCATCGTCCTGGGTGAGTTCCGGTATGGACTCGCCGAGTCACGCCACCGGAGAGCCTACGAGACGTGGCTCGAGGCCCACCTGCCCGGTTTCGAAGTCCTCGCGGTGACCGAAGAAACCACGCTTGTCTACGCGAGCCTCCGGGTCGCCCTCAGGAAGGCGGGTCGCCCGATTCCCGCCAACGACGCCTGGATTGCGGCTGTGGCCCTGCAGCACCGCCTGCCGTTGCTGAGCCGTGACGAGCACTTCGACGCC
>DASSJI010000298.1:0-23881 GCA_035691285.1 Vicinamibacteria bacterium
GCCGGAATAGAGGAGCCCGCCGGCAGGGCCGATCTCCGTGAAGCTCAGGCCGGCTCCCGTGACACTGGTGGCCGAGGGCGCCGTCCCGCTCGCGATGGACGTGTTCAGGAACACCACGTAAAGGAGGTTGTCGCTCGCCGAAATCGAGGGGAACGAGTAGAAGCTGGCATTCGTTGCGGTATGTATCGTGGCCCTCCTGACCACGGACAGCGTTGCGCCGTTGACGATGATGACCACGTCGTCGCTGGCCGTGAGAGCGCCGTCGCTCGCCGTGAGACGCAGCGTGTAGCTGCCCGCCGCAGAGAACGTGGCGCTCGTGTCCACGGCGCTCCCGTCGCCGAAGCTGACCGTCCCCGGACCGCTCACCAGGCTCCATGTCGTCGTCATGGCGCCCGGCGGGCTGGGCAGCCCGTCGTCGCTCACGGTGCCGTCCAGGCTGGCGGCGGCGGGGAACACGACCGTCTGGTCCGGGCCGGCGTTCACGGCTGGAGCCGAGTTGGGAGGCGCGACGACGCTGACCACGACATCGTCGGCCGTCTGCAGCTCACCGTCGTTCGCCGTCAGCCGGAGCACGTAGGTGCCCCAGGCGGAGAACGTCGCGGTGGTGGTGGCCGAGCCCGGCGAGCCGAAGGTCGCGGTGCCGGGGCCGCTGAGCTGGCTCCAAGTCACGGTCACCGCCGATGGCGGCGAGGGCAGCCCGTCGTCGGACACGCTTCCGTTGAGGCTCGCGGCTCCCGGGAACACGATCGTCTGGTCCGGGCCGGCGTTCACGGCTGGAGCCGTGTTGGGAGGCGCGACGACGCCGACCACGACATCGTCGGCCGTCTGCAGCTCACCGTCGCTCGCCGTCAGGCGCAGCGTGTAGACGCCCGGGACGGTGAAGGTCGCGGTCGTGTCGACGGCGGAGGGATCGCCGAAGCTGGGCGCCGCCGGTCCGCTGACAAGGGTCCACGTCGTGGTCAGCACGGCCGCCGGCAGGCCATCGTCCGTGACGGTCCCATCCAGATTCACGCTCACGGCTTCGCCTGCGGCAGCCTGCTGCACGCTCAGGTCCGGCCCCGCGGACACGGTTGGCTCCAGGTTCAGCCCGGCCGCCCACTTGAGCGCCGCGTCCAGGAGCGCCACGCCCTGCGGTGTCGCGCTCCCGAACCCGTAGATCCCCAGCGCGACGCGACGTGCAGGCGCGACGTACCCGCTGCAGAGCATGCCGGCGTCCTGCTCGTACGCCATGATCACGCCCTTGGTCGTCGGCGAGCCCGTCGTCGTGCTGGCGACCTGGACGCTGGCGTCCCTGGGGTCGCCATAGGCCAGGTTGTTGCCCGCATCGGTCGTCACCGTCACTGTCCCCGAGAGGCCGGCCGCGATCGGATGGAGGGGGTTCTGGATCGTCACCTGCGTGGAGATGACGTTGCCGCGGCTCGCGAAGTCGGTGAGGCACATCTGGTCGTAGATGCCCGTCGTCATCGTGATCACGGGCACCGCCACCGGCTCGAACTTGGCAGTGTTGTCCGGGTTCAGCAAGTGGCCGTTCAGACAGCTCGAGGACTGGATGACCAGCGCCTTCCCGGTCGCGTCGGCGGTGACGGCGTCCGCCGCCAGCTTCGTCTGGACCGTGAAGCCGAGGGTTTCGGTCCTCGCCTTCAGCATCTGGTCGTCCGCCGAGAGCGCGAGGCTGCCGACGACGAGGAGCGCCGTGCCGGAGCCGGCCGCCGCCAGGGTAGTCGCCCCGGTTTCCTCCTGGATGGCCGGGGAGGCGCCGCCTCGCCGCACGTCCCGCGCCACGACCCGGACCCCGACCGTATCGGAGCTGGTTGCGCTTCCGTCGGTGGCCGTGAGCTGCAGCACGTAGCTGCCCGCGGCGGGGAACATCGCCGCGGTGGACGCCAGCGTCCGGTCGTCGAAGGTGACTTCGCCGTCGCCGCTGACCGCGTGCCAGCGGCTCGTGACCTCGAGCTGCCCACCCGGGAGACCGTCGTCGGTCACGCGTCCCGAGAGCCGCGTCCACTCTCCGACACGCGCGGTCAGCGCGGGCCCGGCCACGACCCGCGGCGGTGCGTTTCGCCGCGACGCCCAATAGACCGCTGCCTCGAACAGATCGACCGGCTCCCGGGCTCCGAGCGCCAGCATGGCATCCGGCAGGAGCAGCCCGACCCGTCGCACGGCCGGCGTCCCTTCGAGTTCGGGCGCGGGGTCGAACGCAACGGCGAGCGCTCGCGTTGCGTCTTCCGCGAGCGACAACACCGTCGTGGCTTTCTCGCTCGGCAGCACGGCCACCAGCTCGAGCGGCGTTCGAAACCTCAGCGCGCCGAGCAGGCCTGCGGCGATGGGATGCAGGGAGTCCTTGACCTTGAGACCTCGCTGCCGGCTCGCAACGCTGGCCCCGCCTTCCCTGGCCAGTCCCAGGGTTTCGACCAGCGAGGCACGCATCGCGACGACGGGCACCGGGATCGCGGTGAGCGACGCCACGCTTGCTTCGATCGGGTCAGAGCCGGCGGCCAGGACGACGAGTTGCGCGTCGTAGGCCTCCTGCTCCGCGAACGTGCCGCGGTCCCGCAACTGCACGCCGTAGCCGAGGCGGCGGAGAGACGAGGCGATTGTGGCCTCGGCGTCCGTGAGCCGTGCGCCGTCGCTCACGACGAAGATGGCCTGTGGCGTGGGTGGAGGCGCAGCGAAGCTGCGCCCCCCGGACGCGAATGGCAGGGCCAGCGACGTCGCCAATCCCAGGCGCAGAACTCGCCTCAACCCAGGCGTGGTGCCTCTCATCTCATTCGACTCCCGTCGTGCCCGCACGCGCCTGGCTCGGCGACTGGCCTGCCTGGGCCCCGCCGACGGCGAGGGCGGACACCGCGACCTCGGGATCGAGCGCCCGGCCCCCTGCACCGACAGCGAAACTGGCTCGCGCCAAGCGTCCTCCGAGGCCCTATGACGAGCGGCGCCGCGAGTACTCTGAATTTTTGGAGGGTAGCTACAGCTTAGTCGGTTCCGGGCTGCCGGTCAAGGAGGCGACACGTTAGCGACCCGTCCTGCCGCCTGGACGACGCTGCTGACCAGTGACGATCCGACCTCGCCAGCGATCGATCCCCCACCCTGGCCGTGTACTCTGCCAACTCAATTACGCGGTGAGCCCTTGGTCGCCGCCCCGTTCGTTTCTCCATCTGATCGCCGGGAACCCAAGCGCGGCGCCCGGCGTCCGGGCTGCTCGGGGTCCTCAGCGCCTCGTGATCGGGACCATGCGGCCGGTCCCGAAGGCCGTCCGGCTCACCTTCAGCACCACACCCATCTGCCAGCGCTTGTGCTCCGAGCGGCGCAGGGCGGCGTCGCTGCGGTGGCCAAGCACGAGCTCTTCGACGCGCGGCGCGACGACGTCGTAATCGAATGGATCGACTTGCCCGGGGCGTAGCTCGGCGCTCGGGGCGCGCTCGAGGACGAAGCTCGGGAAGCCGCCCAGGTGGCGGGCCAGCGCGTACACCTCGGGCTTCGTGACGTCGCCCAGGGGGGAAAGCGCCCCCGACATGTCGCCGTACAGCGTCGAGTAGCCGAGGCTCAGCTCGGTCTTGTTGCTGGTGTTGAGCAGGAAGCCGCCGTGGCGGTTGACGAAGGCCATCAGCACCAACATGCGCAGCCGCGCCTGGACGTTCTCGTCGGCGAGGCGCCCGGCGGGCTCGGCGTCGAGGAGCCGGACGAGCTCCGCCGCCGCGGCCGCGTGGAGCGCCTCGATCGAGAGGACCTCGAAGCCGATGCCGAGAGCGCGCGCCAGCGTCCTTGCCGCCTCGGTGGAGCGAGGGTCGGTGTAGCGGGAAGGCAGCGCAACGCACGTCACGCGCGCCGCCCCGAGGGCGTCGGCCGCAAGGCGCGCCACGACCGACGAGTCGACGCCACCCGAGAGCCCCAGGAACGCCCGCCCGAGGCGGTTCTTGTCCGCGAAGTCGCGGATGCCGCAGACGAGGGCGCGGTGGAGGACGTCGAGGTCATGCTCGTTGGGGATGGCCGCCGCCGCGGGCGCCTCGACGTCCACGACCGCCACGTCCTCCTCGAAGCTCGCGAGGCGCGCGAGCAGGCGGCCACGGGCGTCGGTCGCGAAGCTGCGGCCGTCGAAGACCAGCTCGTCCTGACCGCCCACGGCGTTCACATACACGGTCGGCGCACCGGCCTGCCGAGCGTGGGCGAGGCGCTCCTCGAGCACGCCCTTTCGAAACGGCGAGGCCGACAGGCACACCAGGATCTCGGCCCCCGCCGCGCGCAGGTCGTCGGGAGGGTGGACGTCGTAGCCGGCGTCCCAGAAGTCCTCGCAGACGAGCACGCCGAGCCGACGCGCCGCCACCTCGACGGGCGCCTGCGGCCCGGCCGGAAGGAACCAGCGCGGCTCGTGGAACACGTCGTAGGGAGGCAGCAGGCGCTTCGCGACCCGCGTCCGGACCGAGCCGCCTTCGAGCAGCGCCGCCACGTCGTGAAGGCCCGGGTGGCGGGGAGGGCGATGCGAGGCACGGGCGATGGTGCCGACGAGAACCGGAGGCATTCCGCCGACGCGTCGAGCCAGGTCCTCGGTGGCATCGAGCGCGGCGGCCACGAAGCCGTCGTCGCACAGCAGGTCCCGCGGCGGATAGCCCGTCACGGCCATCTCGGGCAGGACCACGAGCTCGGCGCCCAGGGCGGCGCCGCGGGCCGCCGCCTCGGCCAAGCGCGCGACGTTGCCCTCGAGGTCGCCCACGAAGGTGTTCACCTGCGCCAGAGCGATCCTCACGTCAGCTCCTTGGCGAGCGCCTCGAGCAGGTTGAGGGCGGCGAGCACGGACTCCCGGCGCAGGCAGACCGCGTCCCCCAGCAGGAAGCTCCGGTATCCGCACAGCAGCAGGAAAGCCGCGTCGCCGATGTCGGCCGACTCGGGCACCGGGTCCTTGGCCAAGGACTCGAAGAGCCGGCTGGCCGCGATCGCCTCCGGATCGGCCCGCAGGATCTCCCTCGCGGCGCTCGCGATACGGTGCGGCCTGCGGAGCTCGACGTAGAGGTCTCCGCGAGCCGCCATCAGGCGGCCGAGCGACGCTCCGTGGCGACGCACGAAGTCCATGCCCCGCGCGCTCTCGATCTTGAGCACGACCTCGGCGCCGGGAAGCAGCGCGCGCACCTCCTCGACGTCGGTGGCCGACTCGACGTACGACAGCATCACGTGGCGCAGCCCGAGCCGCGCCATGGCGGCGAGATAGGCCCGGTCGGTCTCGGTCAGCGTCCCCTCCACCTGGAGCGAGGGGTCCGGGATGTTCACCGACTCGCCCGGGCCGATGTAGCGGCGCGGGCCGTCCTCGAGGATCAGGCAGTCGCCGTCGACGTCCACGACCCGCGCGACCTCACGGCCGTCCCCGAAGTACGCGACCGCGGGCGTCGCGACCCGGATCCGGTGCGAGAGACGGACCTCGGTGAACGGGGGCATCGCGCCGCCCGCCACCCGGAGCTGCCGGCCCTTCAGATCCACCCACAACGCCTTCTCCAGGTCCGAGAGGCGTCTCAGGGCCTCTTCGGCTCCGCCCACGACCGGCATCACGGTGTTGAGGCGCAGCCCCACGACCAAGGGATGCGCCGCCACGTCGCGCAGGAAATCCGCGTAGGGCGGGGCCGTGACGATCGCGGAGGCGCTCATCGCGCCCCTAAATCTTCAGCGTCGCACCGCAGTAGCCGCACTTGAAGAGGCCAGCGGCGTCGGTCGGAATCGGGCCGCCGCAGCGCGGGCACATCATCGCGATGGGCGCAGACAGCTTCTCGACCTTGTCCTCGGGGTGGCGCGCCCGCATGTTGTTCTTGAAGTCCTCGAAGTGGCCCCAGGCCCGGGCCACGATGCCCATGGCGTAGTCCACGGCGCGCTGCTCGTCGTCGATGGTCAGGATCTTCTTTTCGCCCACGGCCTTGGCCCACTGCTGGTGAACCTCGTCGCCCTTCCTCCCGGTGGGCCGGCGCAGGAACCAGGTGTTCCACTTGCGGCCGAGTTGCTGCCAGGTCGCCACAGCGTCGACTTCCTTGACGGAGTCGCCCAGCCAGCGTCGCACCTGGTCCTTCGGCACCGTCTCGTGCATCGGCGCGTCGCCGAACACGATCAGGAAGGGCGGCTCCTCGGCCTTCGGCACCGCGACGTGGGTCGAGAGCCAATGCGCGAACAGGCCGTAGCTCTCGGGCGCGTCGCCGCCGCCGCCCTCGCCCCACAGCGCGCCGAGCTGCTGCTCCAGGTCGTAGCCCTTCGCGAAGCTCGTCACCTGGAGCGGCCAGCGGTCGACCCCCGCGTCGCCGACCGCGGCGAACAGGATCTCGAGGTCTTCCCGGTACTGGGCGAGCGTGTTGTAGAGCAGCGGCAGGCGGTCGAAGATCTCGAAGGGCCAGCCCGCCATCGAGCCGGTGACGTCCACGGCGACCACGAGCGGGTTCTTCGACTCGGACCTCACCTGCTTCGTCGGGTCGACCATGGCCTCGATCGGCCCGCCGCGGTGCTCGTAGGTGCGGCCTCCGGCGAGGGCGGCGCGCCGCGCGGCTTCGTCGCGCTCCTCTTCGCCCTTGGAGCTGTACGCATAGCGCCCGCCGCCGTACCAGCCGCTCGTGTCGCTGTCCCAGGAGTACATGGCTCCCCCGTTTTCGTGGGAGTCTACGCGCGGGCGGGCTAGAATCCCACCGATCCAGGCCAGCGTCTCGGCCCCTACGAGGTCGTGGCGCGGCTGGGCGCGGGCGAGACCTACCGGCAGCGCTTCCGGCGCGGGCACGCGCCGCCGTGAAGCGCGCGCTCGAGCAGAACCCGAGCAGCGCCACGGCCTACGAGGAGTACACGAACGTCCTCACCGCCCAGGGCCAGCGGGAGCTCGTCCGCCGCGTTCTGCCGGCGGCAGCCGGCTAGGACGGCGCTTCGGCCGCCAGTGTCTGCAGGCCGAACTCCCGGCGGAAGCGCGCGTCGAGGCCGCGCGCGACGATGTACTCGGCCACTGCGGGCGGGACGAGAGCGCGCCAGCCCTCGCCCTTCGCCATGGAGAGGCGCACTGTGGTGCCGTCGACCGCCACGCGCTCCTCGGGCGGCATGAGCTCCACGGGCCGCATCACCGCGTAGCGCTCGCGCATCAGGCTGGCGACGTAGGGGTTGGCCGTGACGAAGGCGTCGAGCGGGCCGAGCTGGTCCGCGACCATCGCGCGCCAACGTGGACCGTCGCCGAGGTCGGGCACCTCGACGATCGTGACGCCTGGAGCCTCTCCGACGACGAGCCGGATCATCTCGCGCGTCTCGCCAGCCGTGAACGGGTTGCGCGCGTCGTAGCGGTTGGCGGAGCCGATCCCGAGCGTCACCCGGGCCGCCTCGCGCAGCAGGCCGCGCAGCACCGCGGCGTGGCCCAGGTGCACCGGCTTCCACCGGGCCACCATTCCCAGCGCGGCGAAGCGGGGCGCGGGCACGGGGCCTGACTCGGGCAAGGCCTACTTCTTCAGCAGCGCGTCAAGGCCCTGTCGGAGGAAGAAGGGCAGGCTGCACGAGAGCTGGCGTTCGCCGTCGACCGGCCTCGGGACGCGCGAGACGAGGATACGACGCCGGTCGTCGATCAGGTCGGCCGCCTTGTCCAGGCGTCGCACCAGGAAGGCGTCCTCCAGGTAGTCGCGGTGACGGTTGACCGTGTGGTACGACAGTCCCAGGCTCTGGCCGACCTGTGAGGCGTTCCACGCCTGGGCGTGCACTGCCGCCTGCACCCAACCGCAGGAAACGACCGTTCCAGAGGACGTCGCACAACCGCTCGATCACGATGGCGTGGCGCTCCTTCTGCGGCGACATCGCGACGATCATGCCCTCCAGGAGCTCGACGCGCTCGTCCTCGTCGAGGACGCCAGCCTCGATCATCCGGTGATACTCGTCCGCCCGAATGCGCCGCAGCTCCGCGCCGAGGATCTCCGCGTTCCTGGACGCCGAGCCGGACGCCATGGTGGCAGTATACGGCCGAGCGGATCAGTCCAGTCGCACGTACTCGTAACTGCCCTAGAGAGGCCGCGGCTAGCGGCTTCCGGGCGGGGCCTCGCCGAACACCGCGGTCCAGGCATCGCGCGCCTCCTCGAACCGTGCGAGCGCCTCCGTCACGAGGCTTGGACGGAAGCCGCCGCGCAAGTGGTCGCAGTCCTTGGAGAAGGCCTCGAAGTAGACATGGTATGCGAACTCCGTACTGCCCAGCGCCGAGAGCGCGACCGCGCGGCGGAGACGGGTCTCGAGGTACTGGTAGACGCGCGGGTGGTTCCCGCGGTCGCGCCGAAGCACCTCGTCGCAGGCCGCGATCATCTCCTCGTGCCGTTCCAGATGTTCGAGCGCGTACGTGGCCAGGACCCAGGCCTCGATGGCGTGGCGCACGCGCGCGCCAGCTGCCGCCAGGCGTCCGCCCACTCGCGTCCTCCATATCGGATCGGCGGACCTCTCCGTTCCCTCGCGACCGACAGCCAAGAGTCTCTTCCGCGAGCACCTGCTGGCGCAGCTCGTCGAGAAGCACACCATCTCCCAGGAGCTGGCCACCAAGCTCATGGCTCGGAAACATCCGGGTTTTTCAGCTCACGATGGCGGATCAGCCTATTACGCCAATCGCGTTCGCGGAGCGCGCGCCCGTGAGGAGCCGGGAGCGGGCGAGCATGAAGAGCCGCCAGCCAGGAAGCGCCGCTGCAGCGCCCGTTGGGCGGGCCTCACCGGAAGTCGCGGATCACCACGATGTCGAGCTGCTGCGTGCTGCGAGAGCACGCCAGAAGACGCCCGTCGCGGGACCAGTCGTAGTCGTCGATGCCTTGCATGAAGTCGGTGATCTTGGTGGGCGGCCCTCCCTCGGCCGGCTGCCTCCACAGGTTGCCAGGCACTTCGCGGCCGCGGAAATAGACGGCATGGCCGTCCGCAGACCACTGGGCGCGCTCGCGGTCACCGTATCCTGAAGCGAGCGCGGACGGCAGCGGGAATGAGCGACGGATGCGGCCCGCCAAATCCGCGATCGCGATGCGGGTGGGTGAGAACCCTCCCTTCTGCACATCCATGCTGAACGAGAAGAACGCGAGGCTTCGGCCGTCTGGCGAAACCGTCGCTCCGAAGGCCGACTCGTGTCGGCCGCCCGGCGTGCCGAATGGGAGCGACCGGTCGCCGACCACGAGGCGCGGCGCGCCACCCTCGATGCTCACCGCCCAGAGCGTCGGGCCGTTGTCGAAGCGCCGGAAGTAGACGGTCCGGCTGTCCGCGCTGAGCTCCGGGGCGCGGTCGCCCCTGCCCTTCGGCAAGGTGGTGAGGGCGCGCAGTCCGCCGCCATCGCGGTCGATGCGGAACAGCGACGGCGGTCCGGCCCGGTTCGAGACGAAGACCAGGTACCGACCGTCGGGCGCTGCGGCAGGCTCGGTCTCGTCGAACTTGTCGTCGGTCGTGAGGCGTCGAGCGTGCTTCCCATGGACGTCCATCTCGTAGAGGTCGTAACTGCCTGCCTCGTTCGAGCTCACGATGAGCCGCCCGTCTGGCGTCCAGCACACGTCGTGACGCACGTCGACGCCCGTGAGGATCGTCTCGAAGGCCGAGGCGTTCCCGCCCGAGCCCACGACCACCTCGGATCGGATCGAGCGGCGCGTGGCGGCGAGTTGGCTTCCGTCCGGGCTGAGGCTGGCCTCGGACAGGTTTGCCACTCCCGTCGCGATCAGGTGGCGTTGCCCGCCCGGGTAGTCGATGCGCCATAGCGGCTCGCCCTCGGCCTCCAGAACAAGCCCGCTGCCGTCAGGCAGCCAAGCCAGGTTGCGCAGGCCTGGCCAGGACTGGTCGCCGAGGTGGCTCACCTCATTCGTCCCCAAGTCGACGGCGTACAGCACGTTGGTCTTGCCCTTCCAGACCGCGTACACCGCCGCCTTCTCGTCGGGACGCCAGAAGAGCGCGCCCAGGTGATCGCCGGCAGGCAGGCGAGCAAGCTCCCGGAGTGGCCCCCCATCCACGGTTCCCGCCAGGAGGACCGGGACGGACTCCTGGAGCCGCAGCGCGAGGAAGCGCCGGGAGTCCCGCGCCCACGCCGCGAGGGACGCGTCCAGCGCGATCCTGCGGCCATCCACGAGGCTCAAGAGCGTGGTCGCTCGCTCTCGATCGTCGCGCGCGACGGCGATCCAGGTCGCGTCCGGCGAGAGCCTGGACTGTTCCGCGTCGCGTTCCGTGAGCACGAGCTGCGGCTCGCCTCCGTCGATCGAAGCGCGGTAGAGGCGCAGCTCGCCGTGCGCTGCCCCCGGGTTCCAGTCTAGGACCTGAACGAGCAGGCTTCGGCCGTCCGGCGCAAACGCCGGCGCCTCGAACTCTCCCACGAATGGCCCGGCCGCACGCGTCGCCGAGCCACCGCCGAGGTCCTGCACCCAGAGCGTGTACGCGCCGTCGAGCGTCGGGCCTTCGCTCGTCAGATAGGCGATGCGTCGGCCATCGGGGGACCACGCCGGGAAGCCAGCGTCGCCGCGGTTCGTGATGCGGTCGATCTTCGGGCCCCCGGAGGCAGGCGTTGGTGGCGGAGGGGCGACGCGTCGGGAAAGCCACCAGGCACCCGAGCCGACGACCGCGAGCAGGGCCACCAGCGCGGCAGCCGCCGGCGGGCCGGCTGCCTTCGCGGCGCGCACTTGCGTCGTTCCAGCGCGAATGTCCCTGGCTAGCGCCCGCAGCTCCTGGGCGATCTCTTGCGCATCCGAATAGCGCCGAGCCGGATCCTTGGAGAGACAGCGTCGGACGAGTGCGCACAGCGCGGCGGGCGCGGCGGGCGCGAGCGAGGCCACCTCGGCCGGCTCCTCGTACACGATCGCGTGGAGCGTCGCGATCGACGAGTCACCCCGGAACGGGCGCCGCCCCGTCACGACCTCGAAGAGCATCGCGCCGAACGAGAAGATGTCCGACCGGTGGTCCAGTGCCTTTCCCTGAACCTGCTCCGGCGACATGTAGCCCGGCGTGCCCACGATCATCCCCGAGCGCGTCGCCTCTTCGAGGGTGGCCGTGGGCGCCTCTGTGACATGGACGCGCTCCACCAGCTTCGCGAGGCCGAAGTCGAGGACCTTCGGGTAGCCCTCGGGCGTCAAGATCACGTTCTCGGGCTTGAGGTCGCGGTGCACGATGCCGGCCTTGTGGGCCTTCGCCAGCGCGTCGGCCACCTGGGCCATCGGCTCGACGAGGCCGCGCCAGTCCGCGCCGGCCTTCAGCCGGGCGCGCAGCGTCTCGCCCTCCACGCGCTCCATCGCGATGAAGCGCACGACGCCGCCCGCGGTCGCGGCCTCGCCGATCTCGTAGATGTGCACGATGTGGGGATGGTTGAGCGCCGAGGCCATGCGCGCCTCCCGTTCGAAGCGGGCCAGCCCGGTCGGGTCCTGCGCCAGGTGCGGCGCCAGCACCTTGATCGCCGCCTCGCGCCCGAGGCGCGTGTCGCGGGCGCGGTACACGTCGCCCATGCCCCCGCTGCCCAGCCGTCCCAGGATCTCGTAGCTGCCGAGGTTCATACCGGCAGGGAGATCGACGCGCTGGGACGGGCCCGGCTCACGCGCTGGCGTCGCCAGGAAGCCCGACGCCCCTGCGTCGGCCCGCACCAGCGAGAGCACCTCGTCGCGCAGGGCGGCGTCATCGCCGCACTCCGCCGCGACGAACGCCCCGCGCTCGTCCACGGGCCGCTGGAGCGCACCCTGCACCAGCGCGTCGATCCGCTTCCAGCGCTCGGGCGTCATCCGGACAGGCGCTTGAAGAGCCAGGCGCGGGCCGCGCGCCACTGGCGAGTGACGGTCGCCTCCGACACGTTCATCGCCTGCGCAGCCTCGTCGAGGCTCAGCCCGCCGAAGTAGCGCAGCTCCACGAGGCGCGCGCGCTCGGGGTCGAAGGCGGTGAGCTCGTCGAAGGCTTCGTCGAGGGCGAGGACGTCGACGTCCCGCGGGTCCTGGGCGGCGAGGCTTTCGTCCAGGGTGACGCGCTGGGCCCCGCCGGCCCGCCGTGCTGCATTGCGTCGCCGTGCGTGGTCCACCAGGACGCGCCGCATCATGCGCGCCGCGACGCCGAAGAACTGGGCGCGGTTCTTCCAGTGCGTGCGGCTCTGCCCGAGCAGCCGCAGATACGCCTCGTTCACGAGAGCCGTCGGTTGCAGCGTGTGCCTGCGCCGCTCGCGGCGGAGCTGCCGCGCGGCCTGACGGTGCAGCTCGCCGTAGACGGCCTCGGCAAAGGGCTCCTGTGCGGCGGGCTCGCCGCGGGCCCAGGCACGAAGAAGTCCCGTCAAGTCGTCGGGTTGCGACACGGGGGGAAGCCTCGCGGGGAGTATAGCGCCCGGATCCGAACCGGGGCTTGACGGAGACGACCGCCTTCCTGCGCGTTCTCTCTCAGGGCGGTCCTTCGATTCGCCCGAGGAGGTCCTTCAATGCGTCTCGCGCTTTCCGTTCCGCTCGTCCTCGCGCTCGCGTTCGCCGGCACGGCCGACGCGGCGGGTCCCGACAGGGACCTGCGCCTGGACGTCGTGTATTCGCGCTACCAGGGCGAGCGGCAGATCTCGTCCCAGGCCTACTCGTTCTTCGTGACGCCGGGCGGCGAGGAATCCTCCGTGCGCTTCGGCCTGCAGGTGCCGGTGATGGTCCGACTCGATGCCGGGGCGCCCACGGTGATGTTCAAGGACGTCGGCACGCACCTGTCTTGCAAGGCTGAACCGCCCGAGGCCGGTGCCTATCGGCTGGCGTTCTCCCTCGAGCAAGGGACGGTGGCCGAGGGCGGTTCGGCCGCCAACCCAGCGCTCCGCACCTTCCGCTCGCAAGCCAGCCTGCGAATGGCGCCGGGCGAGACCCGCAACTACGTGACGGCGGCGGACCCTCAGTCGGGCGAGACGCTCAAGATCGACGTGACGCTGAACGCCCGCCCCTAGAAGCCGGCCCCCAACCAGCGGCTTGCTGTCCGGGGCCTTGAACTGGCGGCCCCAGGCCGCGCGGACGGTCTGGATCAGCGTGTCCGGCAGGGCGAGAGCCGCCAGCCAGAAGCGCCGCTGCAGCGCCAGTTGGGCGCGCCTCATCGCGAAGGTCTTCCAGGCCGACCCGCTGACCTGTCGCCAGTGCGGGGGCAAGCTCAAGATCGTGGCTTACCTCCACGACCAGGTCGCCATCCGCCGGTCCTAAGCCTCCGCCGGCCGTCCACGAAGTCGTCTGCGTGCCGGTCGATGAGGATGGCCGGGAACTCGTCGCGCCCTGAGGCCGCCAGATCCTCCCAGCGCCCGGCACGAGGGGCCGCTCGGGGCTACGCCAACGGCAGGCGCACTGCCTTGGCAATCTTCTCGAACACCCGGTCCTCGGTGAGCAGGACGCCACGGGTGTCGATCGTGCATTGCGCCACGTGCGCGTCTGGCGTGGAAACCGACAGCCCCCTGGCGCGAAGCTCCGCTCGCAGCTTCCCCACACGGAACCAGTGCTCGGGGTCGGTCCCGACCGCGGGCAACTGCGACAGCATGTCCTGGAGCTCGGCCCGCTCCGCGGCGTCGAGCCGTCCGCTGAGCAACTCGGCGGACACGATCACGGGAAGGTGGAGCCGCCCCTCGTCCAGCGCCTCGTCGACGAGCCCCGAGCCGCCCCCCGCCAGCCAGGCGATCCAGCTCGACGTGTCAACGACGAGAGCGCTCACGCGAGACCTCGAGGTCCACGTCCAGTCGGATCCGTCCCCGCAGCGCTTTCGCTTTCCCTGCGGCGGCGCTCCGCTTCACCAGCGCAAGGCCGGCGACGAGAGTCTCGGTGATCCCTTTCCCGGAAGCCTTGGTCGCCTGATCCAGCAGGTCGATCGGCAGGTTTGCCGTGACCCGCCTCGTTTCGTTCATACATTGATACTGGCCCCGATATGAACCGCAGTCAAGAGCCTCGCCGCGGACGCGGCACTGCGGCGTCGCTGCCCCCCCCCGCGCCTGCAGGGGCCTCACTCCAGGCGCAAACCAGCCTCGATCATCCGGTGATACTCGTCTGCCCGAATGCGCCGCAGCTCCGCGCCGAGGAGAGCGGATCAGTCCAGCCGCACGTACTCGTACTCGAAAGGCAGGCCCTTGATGCCGCGCGCCGGCTTCGCGAGCCAGTTCGCGATCTGGCCGGGTGCGGTGACCGCCTTCGAGAGGCTGCGCACGTAAGCGCGGTCCGCCTCGGTCGGCAGCCATTCGCCCTTGCGACGCTCCCACTCATCCCTGGTCAGCAGCGCGCCGTTCACGTCGAACGGCATGTCGGCGTAGAGGCCGATGTGGCGGTAGAAGCGCTTGGCGGGCAGCCGCAGGCGCTCCTCGAGGCCGGCCTCCTCGAGCCGCTTGTTCCAGCGGTCGACGCCGCGCTGGCAGTCCTCGACGTACTCGTCCCGGAGCACCTCGTTCATCGCGTTCCTGAGCGGCACGTCCTCCTCGGCCACGACGCCGTCCTTCACGACAGGCATGCGATAGCTCTGGTCGAGAGCGACGTGATCCTCGTAGCTCGGCTCCTTGGCCCGGCCCTTGAGGCCGGCGGCGAAGTAGCTCGCTGCGTTCGAGGACACCTCGCCGCCGAACAGGTCGAGGGACAGCGCGAACCAGAGGTTCAGGTGCTTCTGGACCACGTCCAGGGGAATCCCGCCCAGGCTGCGGACGTCCTCGTTGGGGTCCTGCTTCATGAGCTCGGCGGTGCGCTGGACCACGCGCTCGACCCCGGTCTCGCCCACGAACATGTGATGGGCCTCCTCGGTGAGCATGAAGCGCGTCGTGCGCGCGAGGGGCTCGAAGCCGCTCTCGGCGAGGGCCAGGAGCTGGTACTTGCCGTCGCGGTCCGTGAACATCGTGAACATGAAGAAGTCGAGCCAGTTGTCCACGGGCGCGTTGAAGGCGCCCAGGATGCGCGGCTTGTCGGGGTTGCCGCTGCGGCGCAGGAGCAGCTCCTCGGCCTCCTCGCGGCCGTCGCGGCCGAAGTAGCTGTGGAGCAGGTACACCATCGCCCACAGGTGGCGGCCCTCCTCGACGTTCACCTGGAACAGGTTCCGCATGTCGTACAGGGAGGGAGCGCTCTGGCCGAGCAGGCGCTGCTGCTCGACGCTGGCGGGCTCCGTGTCGCCCTGCGTCACGATGAGCCGCCGCAGCGTGTTGCGGTGCTCGCCGGGCACGACGTCCCAGACCGGCGCGCCGTAGCTGTCGCCGAAGCCGATCGTGCGGTCCGCCACGGCGTCGGCAAGGAAGATCCCCCAGCGGTAGTCGGGCATCTTCACGTAGTCGAATTTCGCCCAGCCCTCGGCGTCGACGGCGACCGCGGTGCGCAGCCAGACGTCCTTCTCCTGGAAGCCCTCGGGGCCCATCTCCCGCCACCAGCCGAGGTAGTTCGGAAGCCAGGCCTCGAGGGCCCGGAGCAGGCGCTTGTCCTCCGCCAGCTCCACGTTGTTCGGTATCTTCGCGTTCAGGTCGACTGCGGACATCTCATCACCTCTAGGTGCGGGACCAAGTGAACCTCGCGCGCTCGGGCTTGCCGTAGAGCGTGAGCGCGCCCTTCTCCCCCACGGCGTTCGGCCGCTGGAAGATCCAGTTCTGCCACGCCGAGAGCCGGCCGAAGATCTTCGTCTCCATGGTCTCGGGCCCGGCGAAGCGCAGGTTCGCCTCCATGCCGGTGAGCGCGTCGGGGCTGAGGCTCGCGCGCTCCTCGACGGCGAGACGCACCTCGTCCTCCCAGTCGATCTCGTCGGGCGCGAAGCTGACGAGACCCTTCTCGAGCGCCTCCTCGCCCCCGTAGCGGGCGGCGAAGTCCAGCTCGGGCATGCCGGCCAGGAAGCGCGTCGCGAGGCGTGAGAGGCCGTTCGACATGGGCAGCGCGCCCCGGTTCAGCTCGGACAGGGCCACGACGGGGCCGCCGTCCGTCGCCAGCATGTACGAGCGGTCCGCGGCGAGCGCCAGCTCGAAGAGCGAGCCGGCGAAGCACGAGCCCTCGTCGATCAACGCGATCAGGCTGCGCGCCGTCAGGTCGAGGCGCTTGAGCACGCGCTTCATGTGGTGGACCACTTCGGAGACGAACCAGTCCCCACGGTTCGCGTGAAGAGCAGAGTCGGCGGCGAGCACGCGGTCGACCGCGCCACGGGTCTTCAGGACGACGACGCCGATCTCGGGCCGGTTGAAGCGCAGGTCGAGCAGCACGTCGTCGAGCTCGCGGAAGGCGCGAAGCCCCCACAGCTCGCAGCCCTTCCGCCGCATCTCGGCCGCGCCCGTCGGCTCGTCGGTCTCGGGCGCGCGGACGGTCAGCTCGGCAACACGCGCGGCGGCGTCGATCACCAGGCTGACGTACCGGTGCTCGATCCCCTTCTCCGTGTACTTTCCCCCAAGCTCGTGGAGCTCCACTCCCGGCCCGCCGCGGGAGGGGCTCTTCTCCGCCAGCGCCCTCGCCCGCTCGGCCACCCGGGCCGGGAACTTCGAGAGCGGGATCGCCTCGTCCACGAGGTGCCACTGGACCGCTCGCTTCCCCTTCACGCCCTCGCCGAGGCTCGAGAAGACATCGGCGAGGTCGCGCCGCACCTTGCGCTTGTCCACGACCCGCGTCAGGCCGCCCGTCCCCGGGAGCACGGCGAGGAGCGGCACCTCGGGCAGGCTGACGGCCGAAGAGGAGTCGTCCACGAGCAGGATCTCGTCGCAGGCGAGCGCCAGCTCGTAGCCGCCGCCGGCGCAGGCCCCGTTCACGGCGGCGATCGACCGGAGGCCCGAGTGCTGCGACGCGTCCTCCAGGGCGAGCCGTGTCTCGTTCGTGTACTTGCAGAAGTTGACCTTGAAGGCATGGGTCGAGGAGCCCAGCATGTAGATGTTGGCCCCCGAGCAGAAGATCCGGTCCTTGCCGCTCGAGATGACGAGGACGCGCACCTCGGGGTGTTCGAAGCGAAGGCGCTGGATCGCGTCGTGGAGCTCGACGTCCACGCCCAGGTCGTAGCTGTTCGTCTTGAGCGGGTAGCCCGGGCGCAAGGGCCGGTCCTCCTGGACGTCCATCACGAGACGGGCCACGGGCGGCTCGATCTCGAGCCGCCAATGCACGTAGGCGCCGGGGCGGGTCTCGAAGCGGACGGGGGCCATGGCGGCCGCGGCGGCGTGCTCCATAGAAGGACGAAGATAATGCGGCCGAGACCGGTCTGTCAAGCAGTATAGTGCATTGACTGCCGCTCTGCCTTGCACTATAGTGCACCAACATGGAGACGGTCCGCCTCCTGGCGGCGCTGGGCCGGCGCGTGCGCCAGCTCCGCGCGGAGCGTGGCTTCTCGCTCCGCGAGCTCAGCGCCCGCGCTGGGCTCTCCGTGCGTTTCCTCGGACAGGTCGAGGCGGGCCAGGGCAACATCTCGGTGAGCAATCTCGCTGCGCTCGCCAGCGCGCTGTCCACGTCCCCCGCCGCGCTTCTTTCGGATCTCGGAGCGGGCGGGCCGCCCGTGATCGCGCTCCTGGGCCTGCGCGGCGCCGGCAAGAGCACCATCGGCCGCCGGCTCGCCCGGCGGCTGCGCCTCCCCTTCGTCGAGCTGGATCGGCGCGTCGAGGAAGCGGCGGGCCTGACGCTCGGCGAGCTCTTCGCGCTGCACGGCGAGGACTACTACCGGCGCCTGGAGCGCGACGCCCTCGAAGGTCTCCTGGCGTCGGGCCAACCCGTGGTGCTCGCGACCGGCGGCGGCATCGTCAACTCGCCGGAGACCTACGCGCTCCTGAAACGGAGGGCGTTGACCATCTGGCTTCGCGCCCGCGCGCAGGACCACTGGAACCGCGTCGTCCAGCAGGGCGACCGCAGGCCGATGGCCGACCGTCCCCAGGCGATGGCGGAGCTGCGCCGCATCCTGGCGGTCCGCGAGCCTCTCTACGCCGAGGCGGCCCACACGGTGGACACCTCCCGCCTCGACGCGGAGGCCGTGGCCGCGGCGGCCGCGGCGGTCGTGCTGTCGGCTCAGGCCTGACGCTGGCCTTAGCCCGGCCTCCGGAACACCACACAGTAGGCGTCGCCCTCGCCCGGCCAGGCGTCGTGGCGGTCCACCACCACGAAGCCGCTCGCCACCATCTCTTCGAGCAGCGTGTCGATGGCGATGCCGTGGCCCCCGCGCTCCGGGACGCCGGAGAGCCTCGGCCAGTCCTGCCGCGGACGCGTGTCGATGACGGCGATGCGGCCCCCCGGCCTGAGGGCGGCCCACAGGCTGCCGCGCATGGGCGCGGGGTCGGTGAAGTGGTGGTACACGAGCCGCAGCAGGATCGCGTCGCAGCATCCCTCGGGGAGTCCGGTGCTCGTCTGGTCTCCCAGCACCGCGACGACGTTGTCGAGACCTTCGTCCCGGGCGCGTCCTCCGATCTCGTCCAGCTTCGCCTGCTCGATCTCCGTCGCGTAGACGCGCCCGCCGGGACCGACACGCTCCGCCAGCACGACGCTGAACCGGCCGTCGCCCGCGCCGACGTCGGCCACCGTCATCCCGGAGCGGAGGGCGAGGGCTTCGAGGATGCCGGTGCGCTCGGCGACGACGTCCGCCGGCGCGGGCGTGGTCAGGAGCGCGAGGGGGACGAGGGAAAGGAGTCTTCGCAAGGCTGCCTCCCGGCGCGGCTGCGCCGCCCCCGTCCTTCAGCTTACCGCAGCCAGCGCCGAGGCGGCGACGAACGCCGACGACCAGGCCCATTGGAAATTGAACCCGCCGATGCGGCCGTCCACGTCGAGCACCTCGCCGACGAGGAACAGCCCCGGACAAAGGCGCGACTCCATCGTCGCCGGATCGACCTCACTCAGCGGAATCCCGCCGGAGGTGACCTCCGCGAAGGCGTAACCGCGGCTGTCACGGACGAGGAGCGGCCGATCGACGACGGAACGAATCACCGCTCGCCGCTCCTCGCGGCGCAGCCGGCCGAGGGCCGTGCCGACGAGCCCCAGCTCGCGCGCCACGCCCTCGGCCACGGCCGCCGGAAGGCGCAGCGCCAGCGCGCCCTCGATCCCGAGGCGAGGCCTGCTCTTCACCAGCTCCAGCAACCAGGCCTCGAGGTCCTCGAAGCGCTCGCCCGGCAGGAGGCTGACCGTGACGCGCACCTCTTGGCCCTCGGCGCGAGCGCGGTGCCAAAACCGCGAAGCGTTCAGGGCGGCCGGGCCGCTCACGCCGAAGTGGGTGAAGAGCAGCGGGCCGCGGATCCGGACGGGCTTCCGGCCCGCCGCGTGGACAGCCACCTCCGCCTCCAGCGAGACGCCCGTGAGCGGCGCGTGGAAGCCGCCCTCGAGGACGAGGGGCGCGAGGGCCGGCGTCGTGGGCACGAGCGTGTGCCCGAGGGAGGCGGCGAAGGCGTAGCCCGCGCCGTCGCTGCCGGTCTTGGGCAGCGAGAGCCCCCCTGTGGCCAGCACGACGCGCCGCGCGGCCACGATTCCGGAAGCGGTGCCCAGACGAAAGCCCGGGCCGTCCCGCGCCACGGCCGTGACGCGCCGGGAAGTCTCGACGCTCACGCCGCGACGCGAGGCCTCGCCGAGCAGCGCGTCGAGCACCGTGCGCGCCCGGTTCGTGTCCGGGAACAGCTTGCCGCCGGGCTCCTCGTGCAGCGCGACCCCGATCTCCCGGAAGAAGGCGGCGGCCCGTGCGGCGGGAAAGGCGCGGAGCACGCGCCGCACGAACGGCGAGCCCGCTGCCCAGAAGTCCGCCGCCTCCACGAGCGTGTTCGTGACGTTGCAGCGCGCCCCGCCGCTGACGAGGATCTTGGCGCCGAGGCGCCTCGCGCCGTCGAGGACCAGCGGGTCGAGACCGGGCCGGCGGCGGGCCGCGAAGATCGCCGTGGCGAGCCCCGCGGCGCCTCCGCCGACGACGGCGACCGGGAGCGTCCTACCTCCCGGAGATCGAGAGCAGGTCCACCTCGAAGATCAGGGTCGAGTTCGCCGGGATCGGCCCGTTCGGCCGGCTGCCATAGCCGAGCGACGGGGGGATCGTCAGCCGGCGCTTGCCGCCGACGCGCATCCCCGGGATGCCCTGCTCCCAGCCCGCGATCACCTGGCCGGCGCCGAGCCGGAACGTGAAGGGCTGGCCGCGGTCGTACGAGCTGTCGAACCTCTGTCCGTTCGTCAGCGTGCCGACGTAATGGACGGTGACGGTATCCCCGGTCGCGGCGACGGCCCCCGTGCCGACCACGAGATCTTCGACGACGAGGTTGGACGGCCCCGTCGGCGCGGCATCGCCCCCGCCGCACGCGGTCAGAACCAGGGGGAGAAAGAAGGCGAGCATCGGAACGCGTCGTCTCAAGGCACAGCTCCTTCCTTCGGCGTTACTGACGGCCAACGAAGCGACCAGTCTATCCGATGCGGCGCCTGACCTCATGCGCCCGACGGCGGTCGTTGACGCTCCACGGCGCGTGGGCGTACGCTGGCTCGAAGGAGTTCAAGATGGCGATCAGCGTCAAGCGTGTCACCCTCTGGCGCGCCAGCGTCGACAACCGGCCAGGCGCCCTGGCGCGCATCCTGGCGGGCCAGGCGGCCGCCGGCGCCAGCCTCGAAGTGGTCATGGGCTATGCCGTGCCCGGAGAGCACGCGCATGCGGTCGTGGAGATCCACCCGGTGAAGGCCAAGAAGGCCATGGCCGCTGCCCAGGCGGCGGGTCTCTCGGCGTCCTCGACGCCAACCCTGCTCGTGAGCGGCGACGATCGACCGGGCCTCGGCCATGCCATGGCGCAAGCGCTCGGGGACGCCGGCATCAACCTCAGCTTCATGGTCGCGCAGGTCGTGGGGCGTCGCTACTCGGCGGTGTTCGGCTTCGAGAGCGAGGCCGACGCAGGCCGCGCCGCGGGCCTGATCAAGAAGGCGGCCGCGCGCAAGAAGTAGGCGGGCTTGGCCCGTGCCGGGCGGGCAGGCTGCCGTCGCTCCTGAGCACGAGCACGGCGCGTCTCCGACGCTCGTCAATATCGGTCCCGCGCGGATGCCTCTCGGTCCTCCCGGGCGAGCGCGAGCCTAGGCGAGGACGTGGATGTTCTTCCTGTGGCACATCTCCTTCAGGATGCTCGGCCAGACGCTGACCGTGACCTCGCCCAGATGCGCCTTCTTCAGGAGCAGCATCTGCGTGCGCGACTGGCCGATGCCTCCGCCGATACTGAGCGGGATCTCGTTCCGGAGGATCGCCTGGTGGTACGGGAAGCGCAGGAAGTCGAGCTGGTTGGTGATCTCGAGCTGCTTGCGCAGCGTCTCCGCCGTGACGCGGATGCCCATCGACGTCAGCTCGTGGCGGCGCTGCGTGACAGGGTTCCAGACGAGGATGTCGCCGTTGAGCCCGTGGCGAGGCTGCCCGTCCTTGGATCGCGTCTCGGTGAACCAGTCGTCGTAGTCGGGCGCCCGCAGCTCGTGAGGATGGCCGTCCCCGAGCGTCCAGCCGATCCCATAGATGAAGACCGCGCCGGCCTCCTTCAGGATCGCCGTCTCGCGGGCCTTGCGGGGCAAGTCCGGGTACCGCGCGAGCAAGTCCTCGGCGTGGATGAAGGTCAGCTTCCCCGGAAGGTTCGGGTAGCGCTTGGTCTTCAGGGCCGGGAAGCGCTCCTGGATGAAGGTCTCCGCGTTCTTGATCACCTTCCAGATCTTCTCGACGACGCGCGTCAGGAAGGCGAGGGTCCGCTCCTCCTGGGTGATCACGCGCTCCCAGTCCCACTGGTCCACGTAGACGCTGTGGTCGTGGTCGAGGAAGTAGTCCTTGCGAACGGCGCGCATGTCGGTGCACAGGCCTTCGCCGTGCCGCATGCCGAACTGCTTCAGCGCCATGCGCTTCCACTTGGTCGCGGCCTGCACCACCTGGGCATCCACGGGGTGCAGGTCGCGGTCGTTGGAGATGTGGAACTGGATGGGCGTGCGCGAGCCGTCGCGATCGAGGTAGTCGTTGACACCGCTCTCCACGTCCACGATCAGAGGAACCGTGACCATCATGAGGTTGAGCTCGCGACACAGGCTCTCCTCGATGTGGTTCTTGAGGGCGAAGATCGCCTTCTGCGTGTCCCTCGGGCTCAGCAGCGAGCTGTAGTCGCCTGGCAGGATCCGTTCGAGCTCCTCGTAGTTCCCAATCCCCGGACCCGCGAGGTCCGCCGTCTTGTCAGCCACCAGTGTCGCCATGATCGCCCCCTCGGCGTGTCCAAGCGCGCGCCTCAGGACTCGCAGGCGCGTCTTGCCGATGGGGCGCTGGAGCACGAAGCGTGCCGGTCGGCCGGCCGCTCGATCGCGCCGAGCGGCCCGCGACCTGCCGCGCGCTGGACGCAAACAGCGCGCGGGTCTCCGGCACGGCGCGCATTCCTGACGGCCACGGCCGTCTCCGGGGGTCGGAGTCGATTCTCGGTGCGGCCGGATACGGCTTCGCCCTAAAGGACCCGCGCGACCGCCGCGAGGTCGGACAGGACGGCGAACGCCGTCTGGTCGACGCCGCCCGGCCCCTCCCAGATCCCGATCTCGCGCATGAGATCGGTCTCGATCACCAGGATGCCGTCCGCGCCCGGTGTGACGAGCAGGTCGCCGATCGGGATCCGCTCCGGCGCCACCGAAACCCGGACCGAGCGGCCGCGGCGCCGGCCCCTGACCACGAGGCGGATACGCTCTCCCGCTTCCCGCGCCCCGCCCACGTCCGTCATCGACACGCCGGCGATGCCCACGCGGGCGACGTCGCGGGGACGAACGTCGGCGTCCATCAACGCGTTGGCGAGCGCGCAGCCCTTCACGGCCGCGTCCCAGCCGTCCACGTCGTTCCGGGGATCGGCCTCTGCCACACCCGCCGCCTGCGCCTCGCGGAGCGCCGCGTCGAAGGACACGCCGGCCTCCATGCGCGACAGGATCCGGGTCGTGGTGCTGTTCAGCACGCCGCGGAAGCCGAGGATCCGGGCGCCGGGGAGGCATCGCTCACACAGGTTGAAGACCGGTGTGCCGTCCATCACGACCCCTTCGTGCAGGAAGAGCCGGCCCCGGCGCCGCGCCAGGGCGACCAGCGAGCGCCGCGCGAACGCCACCGGACCCTTGTTGGCCGTCACGACGTGCAGGCCGCGGCGGAGCGCGGCGCGTACGTGGCTGGTCGCCGGCTCGCCCCGACGCGGGTCGAGCGGCGAGAGCTCGACGAGGACGTCGGCCGGCACGCGCCGGACGAAGCCCGCGACGTCGGGCACGGCCTTCCCGCGGTGGAGCGCGTCGAGCGAGCGGCCGCCCCGCACGAGGCGCAGCGCGCGCGCCAGCGGCAGCCCGCGAGGGTCGATCGCGAGGCCGTGCCGTCCGGTCGCGATGCCGGTGACGACCGGGCGCACGCCGTTCGCGCGGAGCACGCGGCTGTAGGGGCCGGGCAAGAGCTCCGCGAAGCGCCGCCCGACGTTGCCGAAGCCGACGAGGGCGAGGCGGAGCGTCCTCACGCCGTGCGGGCAGGCGCGAGCGTGTCGAGGAGCGCGTCGATCCGGCCCAGCCCCTGGCGGAGGTCCTCGGGCTCGTTGCCGAAGCCCACGCGCAGGAAGCCGTCCATGCCGAAGTGGTCGCCCGGCACGATCAGCACGCTCTGCTCGTCGCGCAGCCGCAGCACGAGCTCGAGGGAGTTCACCGGCCAGGCGTAGCGCAGGTACGCGATGGCCCCCGCTTTCGGCGGCACGAGCCGGAACGCGTCACCGCGCCGGCCGACCCATTGTTCGAGCACGGGGTAGTTGCGGTTCAGGATGCCTCGGGTCCGGTCGAGGACGCGGGCGCGGACGTCGGGACGAAGCGCCTTGCGGGCGAGGAAGTCGGAGAGGGCGCCCGGGCTGATGCTCGTGTAGTCCTTGCGCGCCCAGACGTCCCACGTCTCGGCCTTCGGGGACACCACCCAGCCGATGCGCAGACCGGGCAGACCGTACGCCTTGCTGAGCCCGGCGGTGGCCAGGACGCGTTCGTAGGCGCCCCAGAACGTCGCGGTCTCGACGCCGTCGCGCTCGGCGCCGCGGTAGACCTCGTCCGCCAGGATCCAGGAGCCGTGCCTC
>DASSJI010000299.1:0-10914 GCA_035691285.1 Vicinamibacteria bacterium
CCTCGCGAGGGCCGCCGCGCGCCGGCCGAGAGCCTCTTCGCGGCCGCCGTGGGCCCTCGCCTGCACCAGCTCGTCGGCGATGTTCAGGGCGGCGAGGACGGCCACGCGGACGGAGTCCACGGCTCCCGCCGCCTTCGCGACCTCCTTCATGTGCCCGTCGACCAGGGCCGCGAGGCGCTCGAGGTAGGCAGGATCCTCGCCCGCGCGCAGGGCGTAGCTCTGGCCGAAGATCTCGACGTGCACCAGGTTCGGCTTGTCGGGCATGGTCCAGAGCCTCGCTTTCCGCCGGCGGCCGTGAGATTAGCGGCAAGCGTGTGTCGCGATCAAGGACGTGCTGCCGGCCGAGCCAGGGAGGGCAGGTAGGGGCTCACTCGAGGTTGTCGAGCACCTCGACCAGCTTCGCGACGCGCTCCTTGACCTCGGCCCGCTCGCTCCGGAGCGACTTCAGCTCCTTCTCCAGTCCATCGAGCTGGCGGTGGAGGTCCGCCGAGGCGCCCTGCTGCCTCTCGAAGGCGTGCAGGCGCTTCTCGACGTCGGCCACGTGCTTCCTGGACTCCTCGATGCGGTGGTGCAGGTCCGCGTTCTCCTTGCGGAGCCGCTTGACGACGTCCACCGCCTTCTTGACCTTCTCTTCCAGCCGATCGAAGCTCTCCATGCCTACTCCCCGCGGATCTCCACGCCCCGCGCGCGCAGCGCACGCACGGCGCCTTCGACCGAGGCCTGCACCTCGTCGCTCGTGAGCGTCCGCTCCGGCTCCTGGTAATGCAGCGTGAGCAGAAGGCCGACCTTGCCCTCGGGTATCTGGACCCCGACGTAACGGCCGCTCACGCGCACCGAGCGCAGCAGCGCTCCCGCTCCCTGGTGCGCCCAGGCGACCAGCTCCTCCGCGGCGATGGCCCCGTCCAGCACGAGCGACAGGTCGCGGGACACGCCGGGGTGGCGCGGCAGCGGCCGCGCCCGCGCTTCCGCCGGCTTCGCCTCCAGGAGCGCGTCGACGCGCAGCTCGGCGACGAAGACCTCTCCCCGCAGCTCGAGGCGCGCCGCCGCCTCGGGATGCACCGCGCCCGCGTGCCCGATCCCCTCGCCGCTCGCCAGGAGGCAGGTGCTCTTCCCTGGGTGGATCCAGGCCGGAACCGGGCCCTTGCCCAGGCTGATCGGCCAGCCCAGCCGGGCCGCCAGCAGCTCCACGAGGCCCTTGGCGTCGAAGAAGTCCACGTCCCGCGTTTCTTCCGACCAGGTCCTGGGTCGTCCGGCGCCGCTGAGCAACACGCCCAGGTGCGTCCGCTCCTCGACGCCCGCTCCCGAGGGCAGGAACACGCGGCCGACTTCGAAGATCCGGACGTCGCGATGGCCGTGGTTCAGGTTCCGCTTCAAGGTGTCCAGCAGGCCCGGATCGACGAGCGAGGTCCTGAGCTCGCCCTCGACGTCCGCGAGCGGGTTCGCGACGGTCACGGCGGGGCGGGCTTCCAGCCCCGCCGGCACGAAGGACGTGCGCACGACCTCGTCGAGGCCGGCACCGACGAGCACGTCGCGGACCTGCCGGGCCGCGAGCTGGGCGCGGCGCAGGCCGCCGCGACGACGAGCCGGTGGCAAGCTCGACGGGATCTTGTCGAGGCCGTGATGGCGGCCGACCTCCTCGATCAGGTCGGCCTCGCGGGCCACGTCGCCTCGCCAGGACGGAATCGCGACGCGCCGGCCCTCGCTCTCGGCCTGGCCGACGCCGAAGCCGAGGCCGGCCAGGATGGCCGCCGCCCGCGCCTCGGGAACGTCGACGCCCAGGAGCGCGCGCAGCCGCGCGGGCCGCAGGATCGCGCTGCGCTCGACGGGCGGCGCCGGGCGGACGTCGATGAGCCCCGGGCGAACGCTGCCGGCTCCGATCCGCACCAGCAGGTGCGCGATGCGCGCGGTGGCCGCGCTGGCCGCCTCCGGGTCCGCGCCGCGCTCGAAGCGATGCGAAGCCTCGGTGTGCATGCCGAGGGCGCGCGCCGTGCGCCGGATCGCCGGCGGGTCCCAGTACGCGGCCTCGAGGGCCACGGTCCGGGTGTCGTCGGAGACTTCGCTCGAGGCGCCGCCCATGATGCCGGCGAGGGAAAGCGCGCCGTCTGGCCCCGCGATCACGCCCATGCCGGCCTCGAGGCGACGCTCCACGCCATCGAGGGTCCTCACGCTCTCGCCGGGACGCGCCCAGCGGACGCGCAGCTCCCGGCTTGGGATCTTCGCGAGGTCGAAGGCGTGAGAGGGGTGACCCATCTCCATCATCACGTAGTTCGTGAGGTCCACGACGTTGCTGATCGGCCGCACGCCGACGCTCTCGAGCCTCTCGCGCAGCCACGCCGGCGACGGCCCCATCCGCACGTCCAGGATGCGTGCGCAGAAGCGCGGACACAGCTCGGGCGCTTCGATCACCACGCGCAGGGCCTCGGTCGCAGGCGCCCCCGTCTCTGACAGCTCGGTCGCCAGCGGCCTGAGGGTCGTGCCGTAGATCACGGCCGCCTCGCGGGCCACCCCGCGGACGTTCATGCAGTCCACGCGGTTCGTGGTGATGTCGAGGTCGAGCACCGCCTCGTCGCCCCGGCCCTCGACTGCGTCCACCGCGAGGCCCGCCAGCGTGAGATCGTCGGCGAGCTTCCGCGGCTCCACGGGGACATCGACGTGCTCCTTCAGCCAGGAGATGGGAAGCCTCACCGGAACTGTTCCAGGAAGCGCAGGTCGCCGCCGTAGAAGAGGCGGATGTCGCCGACGTCGTGGCGCAGGATCGCGACCCGCTCGATGCCGAGACCGAAGGCGAAGCCTGTGACCTGCTCCGGGTCGTAGACGACGCGGCCGAGGCGCGCGTTCACGGCCTCGAAGACCGCGGGGTTCACCATCCCCGAGCCCATGATCTCGAGCCAGCCGGTCCCCTTGCACACGCGGCAGCCGTTGCCGCCGCAGGCCACGCAGCCCAGGTCGACCTCGACCGAAGGCTCGGTGTACGGGAAGTACGACGGCCGGAATCGAACCGGGTGCTCCTCGCCGAACAGCGCGTGGAGGAACGCCTCGATGGTCCCCTTCAGGTCGCCCAGGCTGATGCCGGGCCCGACGACCAGCGCCTCGATCTGCTGGAACATCGGCGAGTGCGTGAGGTCCGGCGCGTCGCGCCTGTAGCACTTGCCCGGACAGATGATCCGCACCTCCGGCGGGTGCGGGTTCTCGAGCATGTAGCGGATCTGGCTGGTCGAGGTGTGGGTCCGGAGCAGCAGGCCGCCGGTGCCGGCCAGGTAGAAGGTGTCCTGCATGTCGCGGGCCGGGTGGTCCCTCGGCATGTTGAGGGCTTCGAAGCAGTGGTAGTCGTCCTCGACCTCGGGGCCGTCGTACACCTCGTAGCCCATCGCCACGAAGATGTCCTCGAGCTCCTCACGCACCGTCGTCAGGGGATGGCGGCGACCCTGCCACGGCATGCGCCCAGGCAGGCTCGTGTCGACGCGGTCGCGAGCGAGGCGCTCCTTCCGCGCGCACGCCTCGGCGGCGGCCCTGGCCGTCTCGAGGCGCGCCTCGAACTCCACCTTCGCCTCGTTGAGCGCCTGGCCGGCCTCGCGCCGCGCGTCGGCGGCGAGGCCGCCGAGCGTCTTCATGAGCTGCGTCACGGATCCCGCCTTGCGCCCGAGGAAGCGGTCGCGCACGGCCTGCAGCTCGGCCGCGTCTCGCGCGCGGGCGAGGGCTTCCCCGAACTCCGCGCGCAGCGCGGCGAGGCGCGCCTTCAGGTCGCCGGCCGTTTCGGCCATGGACGGAACCGGGGGACCCTAGGCGGTCGCGCCCCTGGCCGACTCCACGAGCTTCGCGAACGCGCCCGGATCCTTCACCGCGATCTCGGCGAGGGACTTGCGGTCGAGAGCCACTCCGGCCCGCCGGAGGCCCGCCATGAACTGGCTGTAGGTCAGGTCGTGCTGGCGCGCGGCGGCGTTGATGCGGATGATCCAGAGCCGGCGGAAGTCGCGCTTCTTGTTGCGCCGGCCGGCGTAGGCGTAGTTGCCGGCCTTGTCGGCCGCCTCCTTGGCGAACTTGTACAGCTTGCTCTTGCCAAGGAAGAAGCCCTTGGTGAGGGACAGGAGCTTCTTCCGCTTGTCGCGGCGGCTGCTCCCGCGCTTGACTCTCGGCATGGGGACGTCCTTCGGATGGTCCGGCCGAACATCGGCCGGCCCGCTGCTCTTCCAGGCGTCAGCGAGGCCCGGGCCGCTCGACGGCGACCCCGAGAAACGCGGATTCTAACCCAGAAGCATCTTGCGGACGCGGTCGTGGTCGGCGTCCGACACGAGCGTCGAGCCCCTGAGGTGCCGCTTGCGGCCCGTCGCCTTCTTGGTGAGGATGTGCCGCTTCATCGCCTTGTGGCGCTTGATCTTGCCGCTCGCGGTCAGGCGGAACCGCTTCGCCGCCGCGCGGCGCGACTTGAGCTTGAGCTTCTTCCTCGGCTTTCTCATCGTTGGCTCTCCGTGACGGGCTCAGCGCCCCTGCGCGGCTTCTTCTCGACGGCCTTCCTCGGACCGAGGATCTGGATCATGGTGTTGCCTTCGAGCCGGGGCGAGCTCTCGACCGTCGCGACCTCGGCGAGCTCCTGGGCCAGGCGCAGCAGGATCTGCCGCCCGATCTCGCTGTGGACCGCCTCGCGGCCGCGGAAGATGCAGGTGGACTTGACCTTGTTTCCGTCGAGCAGGAAGCGCTCCGCGTTGCGCTTCTTGAACTGGTAGTCGTGCTCGTCGATCTTGGGCCGGAACTTCACTTCCTTCACCAGGATCTGGCGCTGGTGCCGCCTCGCCTCGGACTCGCGCTTGGCCTGCTGGTAGAAGTACTTCCCCGCGTTCATGATCTTGCAGACCGGCGGGTTGGCGGTGGCTGCGATCTCGACCAGGTCGAGGCCCTTCTCCTCGGCGATCATCAGCGCCTGGCTGGGCGGCATGATCCCGAGCTGCGCGCCGTCGTCGTCGATGACGCGCACCTCCCTGGACCGGATGCGGTCGTTGATCCGGACGGACTTGGCGTCTATCGCTCACCTCCCGCGAATTGCGGCGCCTCTCCCTCGCTCGTCGCGCGCTCGGCGCTCAGGCGGGCGAGCTTCTCTTTCCACGGGCCCAGCGGACCGGTGCCGAGGTCGCCCGCCGTGCGGTGTCGCACGGAGACGAGACGGGCGCCGGGATCCGCGGCCTCCTTCTTCCCGACCACGAACATGTACGGCACCTTCTGGTTCTGCGCCTCGCGGATCTTGTAGCCCATGCGCTCGGCGCGCTCGTCCACCTGCACCCGGATGCCCGCCCCGCGCAGCTCGGAGGCCACGGCCCGGGCGTAGTCGTGCTGCTGATCGGTCACCGGGATCACGACGGCCTGGACCGGCGCGAGCCAGAGCGGAAAGGCGCCTGCGTAGTGCTCGATGAGCACCCCGAAGAAGCGCTCCAGGCTTCCCAGCAGCGCGCGATGGACCATCACCGGCTGATGGGCCTTGCCGTCCTCGCCGATGAACTCCAGCTTGAAGCGGTTCGGGTTGTGGAAGTCCACCTGGATCGTGGAGCACTGCCACGCGCGGTCCAGGGAGTCCTTGATCTTCATGTCGATCTTGGGGCCGTAGAAGACGCCCTCGCCGGGGTCCACCTGGTAGGGCAGCCCGCGGGTCTGGAGCGCCCTCTCGAGGGCGGCCGTCGCCACCTGCCACTGCTCGTCGGTGCCGCTCGCGCCCTCGGGCTTCGTCGACACGAAGATGTCGTAGCGCTCGAAGCCGAACGTGCGCAGGATCCCCGTCACGAAGTCCAGCACGCCGAGGATCTCGGCGTCGAGCTGGTCGGGCCGGCAGAACACGTGGGCGTCGTCCTGGGTGAAGCCGCGCACGCGCATGAGCCCGTGGAGCACGCCGGAGCGCTCGAAGCGGTACACCGTCCCCAGCTCGGCGAAGCGCAGCGGCAGCTCGCGGTAGCTTCGCAGGTGGGAGCGGTAGATCGTGATGTGGAAGGGGCAGTTCATCGGCTTCAACTGGTACTCGACGCCCTCGATGTCGATGGGCGAGTACATGTTGGCCTTGTAGTACTCGGTGTGCCCGCTCGTGTGCCAGAGGTCGATCTTCGCGATGTGGGGGGAGTACACGATGTCGTACCCGCCCCGGAGGTGCTCGTCGCGCCAGTAGTCCTCGATCTGCTTGCGGATCAGGCCGCCCCTGGGATGCCACAGGATGAGGCCGGCGCCGGTCTCGTCGGCCACCGAGAACAGGTCCAGCTCGCGGCCCAGCTTGCGGTGGTCGCGGCGCTTCGCCTCCTCGAGCCGGTGCAGGTGCTGGTCCAGCTCCTGCCGGGTGAAGAAGGCGTAGCCGTAGATGCGCTGCATCTCGGGATTGCCCTCCCGGCCCTTCCAGTAGGACTGCGACGCGCCCTCCTTGAGCTTGAAGGCCTTGATGTGGCCCGTCGACGGCAAGTGCGGCCCGAGGCAGAAGTCGATGAAGGCGCCCATCGTGTAGCACTGGACCGTCTCGCCCGCCTTCTCGCGGACCAGCTCGCACTTCAGGGTCTGGCCCTTCTTCGCGAAGAGCTCCAGCGCCTCGGCTTTCGGGACGAGCCTCTTCTCGATCGGCCGGTCCTGCGCCACGATCTCGGTCATCCGCTTCTCGATCGCGGCGAGATCCTCGGGGGTGAACGGCCTGCCCACGAGGAAGTCGTAGAAGAAGCCGTCCTCGGTCGGCGGGCCGATGCCGCACTGGGCGTCGGGGAAGAGCTCGGTCACCGCCGCCGCCAGCAGGTGCGCGGAAGAGTGCCTGTAGATCTCTAGGGGTGAATCCGGAGGCTTCGTCTCGCCGGAAGGACCGGTGGTGTCGTGAGGCTCCAAGAGCGTCGACGACATCTAACGGCGGGACATCACTGACACGATCCTCAGCGAAAGCCTCCGATCAAACTCTGGTAGGCGCGGGTGGAATTGAACCACCGACCTCTTCCGTGTCAAGGAAGCGCTCTACCACTGAGCCACGCGCCTGCGACACGACGGAACTCGAATGGTACCGGCGGCTTCGGAGCCTGTCAACGCGTTCCGCCACTTGCTTTTCCTCCCCTCTCGGCCTACTTTCCACTCAAGCAAGAAGGACGCCCGCAAGGGGGGCCCCTCTCCCCCCGATCCCATGGGCGGCGTTCCGGAGCGCCGGCCTCCCTCGGGCCCCGCTGAGGAGGCTCTATGGCCAAGCGGCGCTACGAGCTGGACAGCCGGGTCTTCACGATCTTCTTCCTCGTCGCCATTCCCTTCGTCGTCTTCGGCTCCTTCCTCGTCATCAGCATGGTCCGAGGCCGGCTGGAGAGCGCCCTCGGAGCCAGCTTCGAGCAGCAGGCGATCGGCACCAAGCTGCAGCTCGAGCGTTACGTGGGCGAGCAGATCGTCCACCTCCGCATCCTCGCCAACGATCCCCTGGTGCGGGGGGCGACGATGCCGCGCGCAACGCCGTCCGCCGAGCTCGGCCGAATGGAGGCGGCCTGGGCCAAGGGCGAGGATCCCGGCGCCCTCGCGTCCCTGCTCCAGTCCCCGCTCGCGAGCCACCTGCGCGACCAGGTCCGCCTCCGACCGGCTCTCCGGCTGGTCCAGGTCGCGGACGCGGGCGGACGCCTCGTCGCCAGCTCGAGCCGCGCCGGACGCCTGCAGAACGCCGAAGCCTCCTGGTTCCGGGCGGTCGCCGCCCAGGAGGCGGAGGAGGCCTTCGTCGGCGACATTCGGACCCACCCCAACAGCACCCTGCCGTTGCTGGAGGTCGCCTACCCCGTCGTCGATCCCCAGAAGGGCTTCGTCGGCGGCGTGCGGGCCCTGCTGGACGCAGGCGATCTGTACGGCGTCCTCGGGCCGGTGCGGGTCGGCCGGACCGGCCACGCGGTGCTCGTCCGGGCGACCGACGGCGTGATCCTCGCGTCGGACGACGGCCGCGCCGTCCTCCAGTCGGTGTTCCCCGGCTTCGAGTCGGTCCAGAACGCCATCGAGCGTGAGCGACGGGGCTACTGGACGATCCCCGCGATCCGGAAGGAGGGCGCACTGGTCGAGCCTGCGCGCGTGGTCGGCTTCTCTCCCGTGGACCAGGTGCCGGGCGTCCGCTGGCTGGTCGCCGTCGAGCAGGACGCCGCGGAGGCCACGGCCCCGGTCACCGACGTGACCCACTTCCTGTGGATCCACTTCCTGGGCGCCTTCGGCAGCGTCGTGCTGCTCGCCCTCTACTTCTCCTTCAAGCTGGAGCGGCCCGTGATCGAGGATGAGCTGCACCTGCACGAGGAGCACGTTCCGGTCGCGTTCCAGCGCACGGGGACCGAGGGTTAGAGGATCTTCTTCCCCAGCAGCGAGCACAGGAGCTCGACGCCGAGGTTGGCCGTGCCGTTGCGGTGGTCGAGGATCGGGTTCGCCTCGACGAGCTCCGCGGAGAGCACCTTGCCGGTGTCCGCCAGCATCTCCATGGCGAGGTGCGCCTCGCGGAACGAGAGGCCGCCCGGGCAGGGCGTGCCCACGCCGGGGGCGTAGTCGGGGTCCATGGCGTCGAGGTCGAAGCTCACGTGGATCCCGGCGGTGCCCGCGCTCGCCCGGGCGATGGCCTCCTCCATCACGGCGCGCATCCCGCGCTCGTCGATGTCGCGCATCGTGAAGGCGCCCAGGCCCGTGGCGCGGACGTTGGCCCGCTCGGGCTGGTCCACGTCGCGGAGCCCGACCGCCGCGGCCCGCGCGCCGTCCACCATCGGCCCCCCGCCGCCGAGGCCCACGAGCTCCGGCGCGCCCAGGCCCAGCGCGACGGCCAGCGGCATGCCGTGGATGTTCCCGGTGGGCGAGGTCTCGGCCGTGTTGGAGTCGGCGTGGGCGTCGAACCAGATGAGCCCGATCTTCTGCTTCCGCTCGCCGTAGTGGCGCGAGAGGCCCGCGATCGTCCCCATCGCCACCGAATGGTCGCCGCCGAGCACCACCGGCATGCGGCCCGCCTTCAGCACGGCGAGGACCGCGTCGCGGAGCGCCTCGCAGGTCTCCCTGATCTCCTTCAGGTACTTCAGGCGAGGATCGCCGGGGCTGCGCGTCTCACGGATCTGGACGTCCAGGTCCCCTGCGTCCCTCACGTCGTATCCGAGTCCCCGCAGCTTCTCGTCGATGTCCGCGACGCGGAACGCCGAGGGCCCCATGTCCACCCCGCGCCGGCCCGCCCCGAGGTCGAGGGGCACGCCGATCAGCGTCACCTGGCCCGGGCGCATGGGCGGTGATGCTACACCCGGCCCAAACGGCGGTCACGGCCGCGGTCCCCGGCGCTGGTGCTAGAATCCCCGCTCGCGCGTTGAATCACGGGCCAATCGAATCAGGGAGGGTGCCATGGCAGCGGACTTCTTCATCGGCGAATCGCTGGTCGGCGAGGGGAACGAGGTCGCCCACATCGACCTCATCATCGGCTCCAAGAGCGGGCCGGCGGGACAGGCCTTCGTCAACGCCCTGTCGAACAACAAGGACGGCTTCACGTCGCTCCTGGCCGTGGTCACGCCAAACCTTCCGGCCAAGCCGGACACGCTGCTCTTCAACAAGGTCACGATCAAGGGGGCCAAGCAGGCCGTGCAGATGTTCGGGCCGGCGCAGGCCGCCGTCGCGCGCGCCGTGGTCGACTCCGTCAGCTCCGGCGTGATTCCCAAGGGCAAGGCCGACGACTACTGCATCCTGGTGGGCGTGTTCATCCACTGGGAGGCCCAGGACGACAAGAAGATCTACAAGTACAACTACGAGGCCACGAAGCAGTCCATCGAGCGGGCCCTCAGCGGCAAGCCCGGCGTGGACGAAGTGCTGGCCGGCGCGAAGACCGCGAGCCATCCGTTCGCCGGCGGCGCCGACAAGTAGCTCCTCCCCGCCCGCCTCGCCGGCTCGGCCGGCGGGGCGCGCCGCCCCTCCCGGCATGCGTCGCGTCCTCCTCCAGCTCGACCCCGACCGGCATCCGAGCGCGTTCGACCGCATCGTCGCGCTCGACGCCGGCGCCGAGGAGGTTTTGAGCTACGGAGCGGTCGAGGGCCCGGACGTGCAGGCCCTCGTCCACGGGGCGATCTTCACGCGCGGTCCCAAGGAGCTCCGGAACAGCGCGCTCTTCGTGGGCGGCTCGCGCCTCGCGGACGCCGAGAGCCTGCTCGCGGCCGCGAAGGCGGCCTTCTTCGGCCCGTTCCGGGTCTCCATCCTCTTCGACCCCAACGGCTGCAACACCACCGCAGCCGCCGCCGTGCTGAAGCTGGTGCGGGCCGCCGGAGGCGACGTCCGGGGCAAGCGCGCGGTCGTCCTGGCCGGCACGGGGCCGGTGGGCGCGCGGGCGGCCGGCCTGCTCGCGCGGCTCGGAGCCCAGGTCCGGATCACGTCACGGGACGCGGCCCGCGGCGCGTCGGTCGCCGACCGCATCGGGGCCCGTTTCGGAGGGCACGTCGAGCCCGTCACCGCGCGCGCTCCCGCCGAAGCCGGGGACGTCCTGGCCGACGTCGAGCTCGCGCTCGCGGCGGGGCCGGCCGGCGTCGCCCTCGCGCCGCGCCAGGCGTGGGCGGGGCGTGCAGGCCTCGTGGCGGTGGCCGACGCGAACGCGGTGCCGCCGGCAGGCGTCGAGGGCGTCGAGGCGCCGGACGACGGCGCCCTGCGGGACGGCGTCGCGACGTTCGGAGCCCTGGGCATCGGCGGGCTCAAGATGAAGGCCCACCGGGCCGCCGTGGCGCGCCTGTTCGAGCGCAACGACCTCGTGCTCGACGCGGAGGAGATCTACGACCTGACGGCGGCGCTCTGATGCCGCGCGTCGTCGGCGTCGATCCGGGCACGCTCAGCTTCGACGTCTGCGGGCTAGAAGACGGCCACGTCTTCCTCGAGCGCAGCATCCCTGCGCGGGACGTCGCGGAGCGCACCGAGGCGCTGATCGACGCCCTGCTCGGAGCGGGACCCCTCGACCTCGTCGCT
>DASSJI010000300.1:0-5305 GCA_035691285.1 Vicinamibacteria bacterium
GGTCTGCGCTCGTCTCGATGACGCCGACACCCGCGATTGCGCTGTGCCTGCTGACCTCGGTACTAGTGTGGGTCGCGCCATCCATTGACGCTCGGGCTTCGAAGGCTGGCGAAGCGACCGATCCCGCACGAATCGAAGCCCTTCTGCTCAATGGCGGGGGCACACCCGCGGGGAACTACCAGTCGCACCTGATGCACGTCCGGATGCTGGTGGACATCCTGCGCGCAGCGGGGGTGTCGGAGAGGCGGCTCACGATCCTGTCGGGGGACGGGCCGGACCCGACGGCTGACGTTGCCCTTCGGGAGGTGCAGCCGGAAGAGGACTTCTGGCTGGTGACGGGGACACGTCTGGAGCAGCCGTTTCGGACGCCGATCACGTACGAGAGCACTCGCGTGGCCGGAGCCGCGCTCAAGGCGGCGACGCGAGCAGAGCTGGATCGATGGTTCGCGAGCGTCGGCACGAGGCTGAAGCCGGGCGACACGCTGCTTCTCTACGTCACGGACCACGGCACCAAGAACGCCCAGGACACCCGCAACAACCGCATCACGCTCTGGGGAAAGGGCGAGGGCCTGTCGGTGGGAGAGCTGCGGGCGCTCCTGGCCGGGCTCGACCGGCGGGTGCGGGTCGTGATGCTGATGTCGCAATGCTACTCGGGCTCGTTCGCGAACGCGGCGTGGCGCGAGGGAGCCTCCCTTCCTTCCGGGAACGCGTGCGGCTATTTCTCGACGACCGCGGAGCGGCCCGCCTACGGCTGCTACCCGGAGGTGCGGGACCTGGACAACCTTGGGCACTCGTTCGACTTCCTCCAGGAGCTGGGCCAGTCCGGAAGCTTGAGAGGCGGCCACCTGAAGGTGCTCGAGGAGGACGCGACGCCCGACGCGCCCCTGCGCACGTCCGACTTCTTCCTCGAGGATCTGCTGCGGAGGCGCGCTGACGCCGAGGGCAAGGCTTTCGAGACGCTCGTCGACGGGCTGTTGAAGCAGGCCTGGCGGCGCAAGGGCGCCTGGGAGCCCGAGATTCGACTGCTCGACGCCGTGGGGCGGAGCTTCGGGGTGTTCAGCCCGCGGTGGCTTGCCGAGATCCAGGACCAGGCGGCGCGCCTGCCCCAGGTCGGCGACCAGCTCGACACCCACGCGAAGGCGTGGAAGACGACACTGGGCGACGCCAACCGCGCCAACCTCGAGCGCTTCCTGGCCAAGCAGCCGGCCTGGGCCGAGCAGGTGAGCGATCGGGCGCTGCGCGAAGGGGGATCCTCGGCGCGCGAGCTGGCGGGCACGTTCCTCTACGACCTCGGCGAATACACGCGCGGCGACACCTGGATGGAAGGGCGGCTCTCCGCCCTGCGCGGCAGGGCAGAGACGGCCCGGGCGCTCGCCTATCGTATGGAGGTGCGGCTCGGGGTCGTGCTGCGGATGCGGGCGATCCTGGTCACGATCGCCGGGCGCGAGTATCTCTCGCGCGGCGGGACGGCCGACGAGCGCGCGGCCTACGAGTCGCTCCTCGAGTGCGAGTCCCTGAGCCTTCCGCTCTCGGAGCCGGTGCCCGGGATGCAGTCACCCGACCGGCCAGCGTTCCCGCCGCTCGAGGCCGACCTGATCGCGGCGCGCGAGGTGCTCCCGGCGTGGCTGGGGATCCGCTTCGGGGAGGTGCCGGCGCCCCTGCGCAAGGCCCAGGGCCTGACGCCAGGCGTATCGATGGTGACGGCCGTGTACCCCGACTCGCCCGCGGAGGAGGCGGACCTTCAGGTGGCGGACGTGATCCTGGGGCCGCCCGAGGCGCGCTTCGAGGATCCCCGGCAGATCCGCGAGTGGACGATGCTGGCGACGGTGGATCAGCCGGCGCCGCTGGCCGTGCTGCGCGGGGGCGAGCGGATGGAGGTGACGATCGTCCCGAAGCCGTACCCGATGAAGTGGCCCGACCTTCCGGGGCCGCCGCGCGTGTCGAACGCCGCGCCGGCCTGGAGGCCGCTGCAGCTCACGGCCTACCGCGGCGAGCTGCCCGCGGACTTGCGCGGCAGCGGCCCGCACCTTCTCTACTTCTGGGCCACGTGGTGCGGCCCTTGCAAGGCGGCGCTGCCGGAGCTGCTGGCTTTCCAGCGGCAGCGCAACACTCCCGTCGTCGCCATCACCGACGAGCCGGCTGGGACGCTCGACACCTTCTTCGGAACGTTCGACCAGCGGTTCCCGGACCTCGTGGCCACGGACGAGCTGCGCCGGTCGTTCCTGGCCTACGGCGTGAGCGGCACGCCCACGTTCGTGGTGGTGGACGGGGACGGCGTCATCCGGTCGTACTCCGTCGGGTACACGCCGGCGAAGGGCCTCGGGATCGAGGGATGGGCGTGGTCCGAGAGGCCGACGGCTCGGGGGCCGGGCAGCCGATAGCCGGCCGAGCGATGTTCGAATCGCGGCCAGGCAGCGGATGCCGCGCTGCGGCTGGGGTTTCAGCCCCTCCCTCGAGGCTGAGTCCCAGCGGAGCACCCAGCGGCAGAATGGGAGCGGCATACAATGGCCGCGGAGCAGGAGCGTGGCTCACTCGAACGCCGCCGGCCTGGACCGCCGCATGGACGCGCTCCTCGCCGAGGCGCAGGAGTACTTCATGGGCGAAGGTGGAGTCCATCGCGCGGCGGCCCAGATCGCCCAGCGTCTCTCCGACTCAGGGATCGAATACGCGATCGCCGGCGCGATCGCGCTCGGCGAGCACGGGCTGAAGCGGCTGACGGTCGAGGTGGACATCCTGATCACCCGGGATGGCCTCGCGCGCTTCAAGGCGGAGTGGCTTGGCCGTGGCTACGTCGAGGTCCGAGCCGGTGGCAAGCCTGTCCGCGATACGGCCAACGACGTCAGGATCGACTTCCTCGTCGCGGGAGACTTCCCGGGAGACGGGAAGCCGAAGCCGGTGGCGTTCCCGGACCCAGGTACGGCGTCGGTCCAAGGCGAGAAGTACAGGGTGGTCTCGCGCGCCCGCCTCATCGAGATGAAGCTGGCCTCGGGCATGACCGCGCCGCACCGCCTGCACGATCTCGCCGACGTTCTCCGGCTCGTTCGACAGGCGGGGATCCCCCGCGACTTCAGCTCGCAGCTCGATCCCTACGTGCGGGAGAAGTTCCTGGAGCTGTGGCTCGCGGCCCAGCACCCCGACGACGACTACTGAACGCGGTCGAGGCGATCACTCCTCATGACACCACCCTGCCATCATGATCGAGCACCTCGCAGACGTGGAGGTGGCCCAGGCGCTGCGCCGGTACGTCGAGCTGGTCCGTTGAGGCGTTCGGCCTCGCTCCTGGCGGCGGGCGCCCTTGTCCTGTCCACGAGCCTGCGGGCCGACGAGCGGCCAGCCACCTCGGACGCCACCGCCTTCCTCCGCGTCCGCGGCGACGTCCGCCTCGAGCAGCTCAAGGGCTGGAAGCAGGCGACCGAGAAGGCCGACGTGGAGGTCGCGCTGGGAACCGGCTTCTTCGTCACGCCGAGCGGGTACCTGGTGACGAACCGGCACGTGGTGGACGGGGCGAGCATGTCGGGAGCGGTGAAGGACGGCCAGCTCGTCGTGAGCGTGACGGGGATCGACGCGATCGTGAAGGGTCCCGATGGCAAGGAGAGCCTTCCCGCCGCGGTCGCGGCGATGGATGCGGAGCACGACCTGGCGCTCCTGTTCGTCACGTCAGGCCAGTTGCGGCCGTACGTCCCGCTGGGGGACTCGGATGCGCTCGTCGCGGGCCAGCCGCTGACCGCCTGGGGCTTTCCGATGGGACGGATCGTCGAGGTCGGCCGCGAGACGTCGAGCTCGGTCGTCCCCGACGTCGCGGCGAGCGCCGGGACGCTGAACGCCGTGAGGCGGGACGACGAGGAGGATGCGCGTTACCTCCAGACCGATGCGGCGCTCAACCCCGGCAACAGCGGCGGGCCGCTGGTGGACGAGGACGGCTACGCCATGGGCGTCGTGCGGATGAAGCTCAGGCATGGCACGGCCATCGGCTTCGGCATCCCCATCAACCTGGTCAAGGACTTCCTGGAGTCGAACGGGCTCGCGGACCAGCTCCCGCGCCGCTACCGGCTCGGCGCGCTGGACAGCGTCGGGTGGAAGGGCCTGGCGCTGCAGGCTGCCGAAGGGCTCGCCGATGCCTGGCCCGGGCGAACCCGCTGGGAGTCGCCGGAGGAGGCCGGCGGCGTTCGCCTGCGCGTCGACCGTGTCGTCTCGCCGATGGCTCTCGAGGAGCTGGCGGACGCGCTGCTGTCGGGCGAGGTCCTGGACGGAGTCAGCGCCGCACGCCGGGTCGCCTGGGAGCCGAGCGAGCGGCCGGCTCAGGCGCCGCGGATGATCACGGGTTCGGCGCGGGCCGTGGACCGGGACATGGACGTGGAGTTCGCCGTGATGGGCCTCGGCAAGGAGAGGCTGCTGGCGCGTTACACGGGGCCGGCCGACGTGGTCGCGTACAACCGGTCGGTCGTGCGGCGCTCGCTCGGCAGCCTGTCCGCCGAGCGGCTGATCGCGCAGGCCGTCACGGCCCCGCTGGAGGCCGTGTTCGAGCCGGTGCCGCTCGCGAGTGCCGGGACGCTGCGCGTGCCGATGCCCGTGGGCTGGACGCGCGAGCCGGCGCTGGAGGCCCAGCCGAGGGACCTGCCAGCTCCGGACGCCGTGCTCTCGGCCTCGCCGCCGGGGGACTTCAGCGTGACGCTCCGGGCCCTCTGGTGGCGCCGCATGGGCAGCGTTTCCAGTCCGTACCGCCGCGAGACCAGTCTGCTGGGGACGGTCTACGTGGAGACCGGAGTCTTCAGGCCCGTCGGTGGAGGTGTGCTGCTCCTCGAGGCTCGCGCGCCCCGCGAGAAGGCTCCCCTCGTCGCGACGCTCTTCGACGAGTGGACGACGCAGAGCGCGTTGCACTGACGATGAGCTCCCTGCTCCCGGTCTACGAGCGCGACCTGACCCTCGTGCGAGGCAAGGGCGCGCGGCTCTTCGATTCGAGCGGCCGCTCCTACCTCGACTTCGCGGCCGGGATCGGTGTCAACGGGCTCGGGTACGGCGACGCGAAGGTGCTGGCCGCGATCAGGCGCCAGGCCGCCGCGCTGATCCACGCCAGCAACCTGTTCCACAACGAGCCGGCCTCGGCGCTGGCGGAGAGGCTGTCCGCCGTGAGCTTCCCGTCGCGGGTCTTCTTCTGCAACTCCGGCGCCGAGGCTTGCGAAGCGGCGATGAAGTTCGCGCGGAAGATCGGGAGGGAGTCGGGCCGCAGCGAGTTCCTGTGCTTCGAGGGCGCGTTCCACGGCCGCACCTTCGGCGCGCTCTCGGCCACCTGGAAGGAGGCCTACCG
>DASSJI010000301.1:0-6015 GCA_035691285.1 Vicinamibacteria bacterium
CGAGGCGCTCCGCTGTGCCCCACCCAGACGCCCCGACCTGCGCTTCCTGGCCCTGCTTGCGCTGGGCCGCGCCCGGTTGCGCCTGGACGCTGCCGCGGCGCGGGAGGCGTTCGAGGAAGCGCTGCGTCAGGGAGAGACGCGTCCCGGCCCGGTTGCGGCAGCGCGGCTCGGAGTCTCCCTCGCCACGGGCGACGGGCGGGCTGCGCGCGTGGCCCTGGACGACCTCGAACGCTGGGGCGATCGGCGACTTCTGGCGTTCGGGCTGGCCGACGCCGGAGAAATGATGCCGGAGCCGACACCGACCGTCGCGGCTCCCGAGGCTGTGCCCCTCTCCCCGCCCGAGGCCGTCCTCTGCGACGCGGCGTCGGCGCTCGCGACCGCGGCCGAGGCGCTCGGCGTTGCGAGCCGCGCCGAGCAGGTGCTCGGAGTCGCACGCGCGCTGCAGCCGATCCTGGGCTGGCATCGCGTCGCGTGGGTCGGCCCGGAGGCCGTGGAGGTCCGCGGCGAGGCTGCGGCGGCGACGGTTCTCGAGGCCAATGATCTGGCGCGAGCCCTGGCCTCACGAAGCCCGCGGCCGACGCTCTGGGACCTCACGGCACCCGAAGTGGCCCGCCACCCGACGTGCGTCGCGCATGGACTGGGCGGGGCGCTGCTCGCTCCGGCGGGGGAGGACGCCTGGCTGTACTGCGACTTTCGGCAGATTCCCGAGAAGCCGCAGCAGGCGCTGGGCCTCGTGGCGGCCGTGGCACGTCTTCTCGGCCAGGCGTCCGTCGAGGCGCCGGGAGAGGCGAGCCCCTCGGAGCCCGACGCGACCTTCCGCGAGCTGGTCGGAGGCTGCGAGGGCATGCGCCAGGTGCGCGCCGCGATCATGCAGGTGGGACGCTCCGCCATCGCGGTGCACGTCTTCGGCGAGACCGGCACGGGCAAGGAGCGCGTCGCGCAGGCGCTCCACGAGGTCTCGGGCCGGCGGGGCCAGCTCGTCGTCGTCAACGCGGCCCAGCTCGAGGACGGCCTCTTCGACGCCGAGATGTTCGGACACGCGAGGGGCGCGTTCACGGGGGCCGTGGGAGAGCGCGAGGGTTTCGTGGCGGCGGCCCACGGCGGCACGCTCTTCCTCGACGAGGTGGCTGAGCTGTCGCCGAGGGGGCAGGCCAAGCTGCTGCGCTTCCTCGAGACCGGCGAGTACGTGCGGCTGGGCGAAACGCGACCGCGGCGCGCGGACGTGCGCATCCTCTCCGCGGCGAACGTCGCGCTGCGAGAGCGCGTGCGGGAGCAGCGCTTCCGCCAGGACCTCATGTACCGTCTGGTGGACTACACGATCGCGCTCCCACCCCTGCGCGAGCGAGGCGAGGACGTGCTGGCGCTGGCGCGGCACTTCCTGCGAGCCCACGCCGCCACCGAGGGCCGCCCCTGCCCGCGGCTCGGGGCGGCGACGGCCCGCGCCGTGCTGGCTCACGCCTGGCCGGGAAACGTTCGCGAGCTTCGCAAGCAGATGCACCGCGCGGTGGTGCTGGCCCGGGACGGGGTCGTGCACCCCGAGCACCTCCAGCTCCAGCCCGACGCCGGCCATCGCGACGTGGTCACCCTCCGGGAGGCGCGGGCAGCCTTCGAGCGCGACCTGATCGAGCGCCGCCTGGCGCAGCACGGGGCGTGCAGGACCCGGGCGGCGGCCGCTCTCGGAATCACGCGTCAGGCGCTGGCGCTGAAGATGCGCCAGTACGGGCTCTGACCGGCCCGCTACGGCAGAGCCGATTCCACGAGCGCCGCGTGCAGGCGCCGAGCTGCCTCGTCGACGTGCTCCCCGTCGATCAGGAGGCTGATGCGGAAGCTCGAGGTCGCGACGCCGAGCAGCGGCGCGCCGAGTTCCTCCAGGGTCTCGAGGGCCATGCGCAGGTTGCGGTGGCTCGCGTTGATGCCGGCGCCGATCGCGGACACGGCGCCCACGCCTTCGCGGAGCGCGAGGCCGGCGCCGAAGCGCCCGCCGAGGGTCTCCCGCAGGCGCGGGTAGTCGTGGACGTTCTCGAGGGAGATCGCGAGCGACGCGTGGGGAGCGGCCGGCGAGCGATAGAGCAGCTCCTTCCCGGCTGTCTCGAGAGCGTCCAATGCTTCGAGCAGCCCGCGCAACGTCTGCGAATCCGGCGCGCCGAGGGTGGCGAGCACGAGGCGCTTCTCGGTCGCGATGCCGACGACGCGCCCGGCCGCGCGGGGCGGCTGCTTGCGGACGATGGTCTCGCCGGCTCCGCCCCCGGCAGCGCGGGCATAGAGCGCGATGCCGCGCTCCTTGGCGAACTCCACGGCTTGGGCGTTCAGCACCTTGGCGCCGGACTCGGCCAGCTCCTGCATCTCCTCGTAGGACAGCTCGGCGAGGCGCCGCGCCCCCGGCACGACCCGCGGGTCCGCGCTGTAGACGCCCGCCACGTCGCTGTAGATCTCGCACGCCTCGGCTTCCAGCGCGGCGGCGAGCGCAACGGCCGTGGTGTCGGAGCCGCCGCGCCCGAGGGTGGTGATCTCCTTCCTGTAGGACACGCCCTGGTAGCCCGCGACGATCACGACCCGCCCCCGATGCAGCTCGTCCTGGATGCGGTAGGGCCGCACCTCGACGATGCGCGCGTTCGTGTGGGCGTCGTTGGTGATGATGCCGGACTGCGAGCCCGTGAAGCTGACCGCAGGCACGCCCCGCGCGTTGAGGGCCATGGACAGCAGCGCCATCGAGATGCGCTCGCCGGCCGTGAGCAGCATGTCGAGCTCCCGGCGGGGCGGGGTGTCCGTGACGCGGCGGGCCAGGGCGAGCAGCTCGTCGGTCGTGTCGCCCATGGCGGAGACGACCACGACCACGTCCTTGCCGGCGGCCTTGGCCGAGGCCACGCGGTCGGCCACGAGGCCGATCCTGTCGACGTCGGCGACCGAGGAGCCGCCGTATTTCTGGACGAGGACGCTCACGCTCCTCTCCGGGGCGCGGGGATTCTAACCGCAGGTGCTATCCTCCGGCGCCGTGCCCGAGGCCGGCGGCGACCGCAGGACGACCCTCGAGAGCCTCCGCGCCGTGCTCGCGAGCTGGCGGCTCCTGTCCGTCGCGCTGCTCTCCTTCGCGTCGGGGCTCCCGCTCGGCCTCGTGTGGATCGCCATCCCGACCTGGATGGCGACGGTCGGCGTCGACATCAAGGTCATCGGCCTCTTCACGCTGGCTCAGGCGCCGTGGACGTTCAAGGTGCTGTGGGCGCCGCTCATGGACCGCTTCCCGTTGCCCGTGCTCGGGCGCAAGCGCGGGTACATCCTGGCCACCCAGGCGCTGCTGCTGCTGCTGGGGCTGTGGCTGGCTGCGGCGTCGGGCCGCCCCGACGCGGTCAGGATCGGCATCATCACGCTGGCCATCGCGTTCGCCTCCGCGACGCAGGACGTCGCGTACGACGCCTACACGGTGGAGGTGCTGCGCCGCGAGGAGCAGGGGCCGGCCGTCGGCGCCCGTGTCGCCATGTATCGGGCGGCGATGTGGCTCTCCGGCCGGCTCACGATCACGGCGGCCGGCTGGGTGGGGTGGCCCATCGTCAACGCGATCACCGCACTCGTCTACGTGCCCGCGACGCTCGTCACCTGGCGAGCGCCGGAACCGGAGAGCGTCCCCGAGCCGCCCCGGACGCTCCGCGCGGCGGTCTTCGAGCCATTCCTGGGCCTGCTGGCCCAGCACCGCGCCCTCGAGATCCTCGCCTTCGTCGTGCTGTTCAAGCTCAGCGACCTCGTCACGCAGTCGCTGATCGGACCCTTCCTGGTCCAGAAGGGCTACGACGCCGTCGACGTCGGGGTCGCCGCGGGCACGGTCAGCCTCTTCACGATCGTGGGCGGGACCTTCCTTGGCGGCATCCTGACCCAGACGCGGGGGCTCGGGCCGGCGCTCTGGATCTCGGGTTTCCTGCAGCTCTTCTCGAACCTCGGCTACGCCGTGGTGGCGCAGATCGGCGTGAACCGGCCCGTGATGTACGCGGCGCAGGGCTTCGAATACCTCTGCTCGGGCCTGGGCAACGGGGCGTTCGGCGTGCTGCTCCTCCGCCTCACCCAGAAGCGCTTCTCCGCCACGCAGTACGCGCTCCTCTCGAGCCTGTTCTCGATCCCCCGCGTCGTGGCGGGCCCGCCTGCCGGCCTTCTGGCCGACGCCCTGGGTTGGCGCGACTTCTACGTGTCGACGCTGGCCATGGGGGTTCCGGGCCTCCTCATGCTGCAGCGCTTCGTGCCCTGGGGCGTTCGCGAGCCTGAGTTCGGAGTTGCGGAGCCGGCCACGGGGCCAAGGCTCGCTCCCAGGGCGATCCTGGCGCGCGCAAGTGTCGTCTTCGTCGCGTTCGTGCTGCTCGCGGCGGGCAGCCTGGCCTTTGTCTCTGCGATCAAGGACTTCCGGGCGGGCCGCGGCTTCGACGCGCTGCCGGCTCTCCTGGCCCTGGCGCGGCCCGTCTCGCTCGGAGATTGGGTATCGAGCGCGGGGGTCGTTGCCGCCGCGGCCGTCGCCGCGCTCGGAACGGCCGCCGCCCTCGCCGTGCGCCGCCGGCCGGAATAGCCGCGAGGCGCCGGGCGTACCATCAAACAGAGCCAGAGGAACCGGTGAGGCACGGCCGGTGTCCAAGCTGGGCAAGAGGCCGGGAGGTCGCCCATGGCGTCGGACGTCGCGCTCTCGTCGGCGAAGGCGCTCGAGGTCGCGCCCGCAGGCGACGATGCCCTCCTGGCCCTCTGCCGCGCGGGCGACCCCGACGCGTTCGCCCAGCTCGTGGCGCAGCACGAGAGCATGGTCTTCGGCCTCGCCGCCCGGATGCTCGGGGACGTGGAGGAGGCGCGGGACGTGGCACAGGAGGTCTTCCTCCAGGTCTACCGCGCGGTGGGGCGCTTCGAGGGCCGCAGCCGCCTCAAGACCTGGATCTACCGCATCGTCCTCAACCAGTGCCGCAACCGTCGCCGTTTCTGGCGCCGGCGGGCGCGGCGCGGGTCGTGCTCCCTGGACGCGCTGACGGCCGCAGACGAGGCGCGCCTCGCCGCCGCCCGCGACGATGCAGACGGCCCCTTCGCCGGCGTGGCACGCCGGGAGCGGATCGCCAAGGTCAACGCCGCCCTCGGGCGCCTGCGCTTCGAGCAGCGCGCCATCCTGCTGCTGCGCGAGAAGGATGGACTGTCCTGCGAGGAGATCGCGGCGGCGCTCGGGCTCGCCCAGGGCACCGTGAAGAGCCGGCTGCCGGCCGCGTTCGTGTTCGCGGCGCTCCTGGCCGGAGCCGTGCTGCTCGATGCGACCCCGCGCCTCCTGGGACGCGGCGCCACGCTCCCGAGCGGGACCGAGGGACGCCCGCTGGCCCTCGTCGGCGTGGACGCGCCGCGGATCCAGGCCCCTGCACTCGCCGACGACCTCGTCCCTTCGCGGGAGGATTCGCACTTCTTCCAGACGGTCGTGGCCCGGGACGGGCGCGTGGCGGAGGTGACGCTGCTCGACGGCCTGCCCGCCGATGCGGGGCGCCTGATGAACGCGCTCTTGCGCGAGCGCTTCGAGCCGGCCCAATACCGCGGTCGCCCCGTCGCCGTCAGCGTCTACCGGCTGATCAGCCGTCTGGACGTGCTGGCGCCGGAGACGTAGGCGGCGACCGCATCCACGTCGAGCCGCTCGAGGTCGCCCGAGGGCGCCCGGAGCGTCGCAACGCGCGGACCCACCGGCGCCCAGACCGCGGGATCGGTCGGGCCGAAGAGCGCGAGCGTGGGCGCGCCGACCGCCGCCGCGAGATGGCTCACGCCGGAATCGTTGCCGACATAGAGGGAGGCCTGCGCGAGGAGCGAAGCGAGGGCGAGGGGCGAAAGCCCGCGCACGACGACCGCACGTGGCGCCCGCTCGAGGACGCAGGCGACGGCGGTCGCGTCGGCGGGGCCCTCGACGAGCGCATAGGCCGTCCCGGGCGCCAGCGTGTCGGCGAGCCCAGCGAAGCGCTCGGCCGGCCAGTTCTTGCGTGTCGATCCACTGCCGGGGTGCAGGGCCAGGAAGGCTCCCGGCAGGTG
>DASSJI010000302.1:0-26358 GCA_035691285.1 Vicinamibacteria bacterium
CACCACACCGTCAGCGACGCCGCCCTCGTCGGCGGGGGCTCCTCGCCGCGCCCGGGCGAGGTCAGCCTCGCCCACCATGGGATCCTGTTCCTCGACGAGCTGCCGGAGTTCCGACGCAACGTCCTGGAGGCCCTGCGCCAGCCTCTCGAGGACCGCATCGTCGTCGTCGCGCGCGGTCGCGGCGTGCTCGAGCTGCCGGCACGCTTCCAGCTTGTGGCGGCGATGAACCCCTGTCCCTGCGGTTTCCTGGGGGACGCCCGGCGGCCCTGCCGCTGCACGCCGGGCCAAGTCCGGAACTACCGCGCCCGCATCTCGGGGCCGCTCCTCGATCGCTTCGACCTGCGCGTCGAGGTGTCGGCCCTTCCCTTCGCCGACCTGAACGGCCCGCCAGGCGAGCCGTCCCAAGCCGTCGCCACGCGCGTGGCAAGGGCCAGGGGGCGCCAGGCGGAACGCCAGGGCCGGTCCAACGCGGAGCTGGGACCCGCCGCGATCCGGCTCCATGCCGCCCTCGACGCCGACGGCCAGGCCTTCCTGGCGGCCGCCGTCGACCGGCTCGGAGTCACGGGGCGCGGACACGACCGGCTTCTCCGGGTGGCTCGTACGATCGCCGACCTCGAGGGAACCCCGGGGGTGCATGCCCGGCACCTGGCCGAGGCGTCGCAGTTTCGCCACATGCCCCCTGGGCCAGGCTGACCCATATCCCTCTCAAAAGATTGGAGAAAGGGGTTGACGCCTCCAGGAGGCCCGTGTTAGGCTCTCCGGGTTTTTGCAGATCCAGGATCAGTCGGCTGGAGTTTGATGGCCAACGAGTTCTACACCCTCATCGTCGTTCCCCACGCGAAGGCGCGTTTCCGGAAGTTCCAGGTTTCCGTGCGCGTGTCGCGGTGGCTCGTGAGCGGCGCATCCGTTTCGTTCCTCGTGCTCGGTGGTCTTGCCCTCGACTACGCGCGCATCGCGACGGAGGTGCGCCAGCTCCGCCAGCTCCGCGCGCAGAACGCGGCCCTGCTCACCAAGAACCGCGAGTACGAGGCCGGCACGCAGGCGCTCCAGGGCCGTGTCGAGACGCTGCAGGGCATCGTCACGAAGCTCGGCGTCATGGCGGGCCTCGAGCACACCCTTCCCGACCCTCAGGTCGGCGGCGTGGGCGGCGTGACCGGCCCCGAGGCCGTGGCGCCGAGCAGCGATCGGCCGGTGTCCCTGCAGTCGGTCGACCGCAGCGTCGCGGACCTGACGGAGAAGTCCCGCGAGCTCGAGCGCTTCTACAAGGACCAGTCGGTGCTGCTGGCCTCGACGCCGTCCATCTGGCCGGTGCGAGGTTATCTCTCGGCGACCTTCGGCAACCGCCTCGACCCGTTCACCGGCGCGCCCGACTTCCACCCTGGCATCGATATCTCGGCGCCGACCGGAACGCGGATCATCGCCCCCGCCGACGGCATCGTCCTGTCCGCGGGCGAGAGGGGCGGATACGGCAACGCGATCGTCCTGGACCACACGTACGGCGTCGTCACGCGGTACGGCCACCTGTCCGGCTTCGCGGTCAAGCCCGGGCAGCGGGTCAAGCGCGGTGACGTGCTCGGGTACGTCGGACAGACCGGCCGCTCCACGGCTCCGCACTGCCACTACGAGGTCTGGGTCCGGGACCAGGCGCAGAACCCGATCCATTTCATCCTGGACGAGTACCGGACCTTCGGCTAGCCCTTCCCGGCGCACGTCGTTTTTGCGTGGCCGCCCCGTGACCTCCGCGACAGTCCACGCGCCGACGCTCCTCTCGTCGAGGCCGTAACAGTATTCTGCTCAGATAGTTACACCTCTCCGCCGCGCCGCCCGGTGCCGATGGGCACGCGGCACGAGTCTTTCATGTCGGTCTTGTGACTCCGCTGAGACCGGGAAGGGGCTTCCATGGCTACAGGACTCGTCGACCGTATCAACGGCTCGCTGCTGGCGCACCGGGTTGGCGGGATGCTCACGGGCAGCTACGACGACCTGCGCCGTCTCGTGGCGACGATGAACGCGCGCCCGCCCAGGGACAGCGCCGGGCTGATGATGCTGCTCCGCACGATGGAGCGCGACATCGAGACCCGGACCGGTGTCGCGGCTCTCTTCGCGCGCCTGGGACGCCAGCTCAACCCGCGCGCCAAGCGGAAGCTGTTGCGCAACCTCATCTACAACTGGGCCGCCGTCGGGGCTCGCCGCCGCAACAGGATCGCGGCGGACGGGCGCTGGGTGCCGAGCTTCGTGGTGCTCAGCCCGACGATGCGCTGCAACCTGAAGTGCACCGGCTGCTATTCCGGCCTCTACTCGAAGAAGGGGGAGCTCTCGGAGGCCGAGATCCGCCGCATCCTCGACGAGTGCCGCTCGTTCGGAGCGTACTTCGTCGTGGTCTCCGGGGGGGAGCCGTATCTGCTCAGGGACATGTGGCTGCGGATCTTCCGCGACTACGGCGACATGTACTTCCTCACGTACACGAACGGCACGCTCCTCGACCCGCCGACGGTGGACGCTCTCGCGCGCCTCGGGAACGTGGCGCCAGGGATCAGCGTCGAGGGCTTCCGCGAGGCGACCGACCGCCGCCGCGGCGAGGGCGTCCACGGCCGCGCCCTGCTCGCCGCCGAGCGCCTGAAGGACGCGGGCGTGCTGTTCGGCGTGAGCGTCACCTACACCCGCCAGAACCTCGCCGAGGTGACGAGCGACGCCTTCGTCCGCGACTGGATCGAGCGCGGGGCGATCTTCGCCTGGTACTTCATGTTCATGCCGGTCGGCAAGGATCCGCTGCTCGAGCTGGTGCCGACCCCGGAGCAGAGGATCGCCTGCGGAGCGCGCATCGCCGCGCTCCGTCGGGAGCAGCCGATCTTCCTCGCCGACTTCTGGAACGACGGCCCGGCCTCCGCGGGCTGCCTCGCGGCCCGCACGTACCTCCATGTCCTGAACTCGGGCCAGATCGAGCCGTGCGTCTTCGCCCACTTCGGGCTGCACAACATCCGCACCACGTCGATCGTCGAGGCCGTGAACTCGCCCTTCTTCCAGGCGATCCGACGCGCGTTCCCGTACAGCGACGACGGCAACCTGCGGCGCCCCTGCATGATCGTGGACAACCCGCAGGTGCTGCGCAAGGTGGTCGCCGAGCACGTCGTCCCGGCGGGTCACGAGCACTCGGAGGACATCATCAAGGATCCCGGCGTCGTGGCCTGGGTGGACGCGTACGCGGCACGGCTCAAGTCCCTCGCCGACCCGCTGTGGGAGCGGCAGATCCAGGACCCGTCGGACCGCTGGTACCGGGAGGGACAGGAGTACAAGAACCTCTTCCGCTTCAGGCCCAAGGCCGACCGCCCGGAGGCTCAGTCTTGAGATGATCCTCCGGCGGCCCGCCGCCCTGGTCTTCGCCGCGGTCGCGGCGAGCGTCCTCGCCGTGGAGGCGCCCGGCGCCGAAGCCGTGCCGGTCGTGCGGGAAGCCCGCTACCGGATGGCGGCCGCGGTCCGTCCGCTGCTCGTCTTCTGGATTCGCGCCGGAAACGTCGGGGGCGCGCGCATCCTCTGGCGCAGCGGGGACGACGGGCGCCGCGGCTACGAGATCCTGATCGGCTCCGATCCCCGGCGGGCCCCGCGGAAGGTCAACCGCTGGGGATGGGAGCGCGAGGACCTGGGACCGGAGGGAGCGACGCTCTTCGGCCTGATGCGGAAGACCGACGAGGAGTCGCTCGGCGAGGCGACGACCCAGCTGGCCCGCGAGGGCGACGGCGGGTTCCTCTACAAGGCCATCCGCTCGCGCGTCGCCGACACCCGGGTGCGCGCGGAGAACACGCTCTGGCGCGTGGGGCGCGATCTCAGCTACCGCGACCTGGGCGAGCTCCATGCCCTCGTGAGCGCATCCCCTGGCGTGCCGCCCAGGGTGCGCGAGGCGCGCCTCCCCGAGGGCACTCACCCCGGCTTCCTGTTCGCCGTGGCTGCCCTCATCGACCAGGCGGTGGCCACGGCGCTCCGCCCCGCGACTCCAAGACACCTGCCGTCCGACCTGCAGGCCACCTTCACGTTCAACGCATCCCTCTACGATCTGCGGCTGCGCTCGAGCCGCTGGCTCGAGAGCGCGACTTACGCGGGCCGCCGTTACGAGCGCCTGCTGCAGCTGAACCTCGAGCACTTCAACCGCGAGAAGCGAACCCGGGAGCGCTTCGTGCTCGTGTGCGGCACCGAGGGCCCGCTCTCCCGCATCCCCGTCTTCATCGAGTACCAGCCCAAGTGGTGGTTCAAGGCACAGGGCGTCCTGGACGATTCCGAGGTCTTCCCGGAGCCTCCGCCTGACGTCCCCCCCGCAGCTTTGACCGCACCGTCGGCCCGCTGATATTCTTTCCAGCTCAAGCCGATGAGGGTCCGCGGCTCCATTTCATGCTGAACTTCTTCCTCACCAAGATCTTCGGGACCAAGAACGAGCGGGAGCTGAAGGGGATCCGCCCGATCGTCCAGAGGATCGGCGAGTTCGAGCCCTCCGTCCGGCCCCTCTCCGACGAGGGGCTGCGTCGCCGGACCGACGAGCTCAGGGAGCGTCTCGGCAAGGGCGAGAGCCTCGACGCCTTGCTTCCGGAGGCCTTCGCCGTCGTCCGCGAGGCCGGTCGCCGCGCCCTGAACATGCGGCACTTCGACGTCCAGCTCATCGGCGGGATCGCCCTCCACCGCGGGATGATCGCGGAGATGAAGACCGGCGAGGGCAAGACCCTCGTCGCGACGCTGCCGGCATACCTCAACGCGCTGTCCGGCAAGGGCGTCCACGTGGTCACGGTCAACGACTACCTGGCCAAGCGCGACAGCGAGTGGATGGGCCGCATCTTCCGCTCCCTGGGGCTGAGCGTGGGCGTGATCCAGCACCACCTCGGCGACGCCGAGCGCCAGGAGGCCTACCGGGCCGACATCACCTACGGGACCAACAACGAGCTGGGCTTCGACTACCTGCGCGACAACATGAAGTTCGAGCTGCGCAACTACGTCCAGCGCGGCCACAACTTCGCCATCGTCGACGAGGTCGACTCGATCCTGATCGACGAGGCCAGGACCCCCCTCATCATCAGCGGCCCGGCCGAGGAGTCCACCGACAAGTACTACCGTATCGACGCCATCATCCCCAAGCTCAAGCCCGGGGCGCGCATCGCCGGCGACCGCAAGGCCGAGGAGCGGGCCGAGCTCGAGAAGACCGGCGACTACATCGTCGACGAGAAGGCCAAGACCGTCACGCTGACCGAGCAGGGCATGGCCCACGCCGAGCGCCTGCTCGGGGTGCAGAACCTCTGGGATCCCTCCAACATGGAGATCCTCCACCACGTGAACCAGGGGCTGCGCGCGCACTCCCTGTTCAAGCGCGACGTGGACTACCTCGTGGAGGCTGGCAAGGTCATCATCATCGACGAGTTCACCGGCCGCAAGATGGAGGGCCGGCGCTGGTCCGACGGCCTGCACCAGGCCGTCGAGGCCAAGGAGAAGGTGAAGATCGAGCGCGAGAACCAGACCCTCGCGACCATCACCTTCCAGAACTACTTCCGCATGTACGGCAAGCTCGCCGGCATGACGGGCACCGCGGAGACCGAGGCCCCCGAGTTCGACAAGATCTACAAGCTCGAGGTGCTGGTGATCCCGACCAACCGGCCGCTCATCCGCGTGGAGCAGCCGGACGTGGTCTACCGCACCGAGCGCGAGAAGTTCGACGCGGTGGTCAGGGAGATCAAGGAGCTCCACGAGGGGGGCCGACCGGTCCTGGTGGGCACCATCTCCATCGAGAAGTCGGAGCACCTGTCGGACCTGCTCAAGCGGGAGAAGATCCGCCACGTCGTGCTCAACGCGAAGTACCACGAGCGCGAGGCGGAGATCGTGGCCCAGGCCGGCCGCTTCGGCGCCGTCACGATCGCCACGAACATGGCCGGGCGCGGCACCGACATCATCCTGGGCGGCGTCCCTGACCATCGGGTCAAGGCGATCCTCCTCGAGAAGGAGATCGTCCCGGACGCCGCCGCCGAGGGAGAGCGGCGGGAGGCGACCGAGCAGGCCCTCCGCGAGATGCGGGCGGACTTCGAGAAGGAGCGCCACTCGCGCAAGCTGACCTCGGAGCGGCGTAAGGAGCTGGCGCAGCGCTACCTCGGCATCGTCGCGGCCTTCGCCGCGGACCATCCGTCGATGGCCGCCGTCGCCGAGATGGGCGAGGGCGCGACGGAGCTCGGCGCCTACCTCGAGGCGGTCAAGATCCTGCCCCGGGCGGCCAAGGAGAAGATCACCCGCAACTTCTACCCCAACATCGAGGACCCGGTGGACTTCCTCGCCACCCACCCCTTGAAGCCGCTCCTCGAGCGCGTCGCCGCCTCGCAGGAGGTGGAGCGGGTGGCGGCGCTCCTCGATGGGAACGAGCGCGAGCGGGTGGTGGCCCTGGGCGGCCTGCACATCCTCGCCACCGAGCGCCACGAGGCGCGACGCATCGACAACCAGCTCCGCGGGCGCGCCGGCCGCCAGGGCGACCCCGGCTCGTCGCGCTTCTACCTCTCGCTCCAGGACGATCTGATGCGGATCTTCGGCTCGGACCGCATCAGCGGCCTGATGCAGCGGCTGGGCATGACCGAGGGGGTGCCGATCGAGCACCGCCTGGTCACGCGCTCCATCCAGCGCTCCCAGAAGCAGGTGGAGGCCCAGAACTTCGCGGTCCGCAAGCACCTGCTCGAGTACGACGACGTGATGAACAAGCAGCGCACCGCGGTCTACGACATGCGCCGCATGATCCTCGAGGGCACGTCCACCCGCGACCACGTCCTGAACCTGACCGGCGAGGTCGTCGACTGGTACCTGGACAACTACTGCGAGGAGCGCCTCGACCCCTCCCAGTGGAACCACGAGGGGCTCGCCCTCGCGCTGCGCGAGACCTTCGGCCTCGAGGCGCGGACCGAGGACCTGGCCAGCCTGGGCCGCAACGACCTGGCGGAGAAGCTCAAGGAGCAGATCCGCACGCGTTACAGTGCGAAGGAAGGCGCGGTCGGCCCCGAGCTGATGCTGGCCTACGAACGCCTCCTGATGCTCCAGATCGTGGACACGCAGTGGAAGGACCACCTCTACGCCCTCGACCACCTCAAGGAGGGCATCGGGCTGCGCGGCTACGCCCAGCGCGATCCGCTGGTCGAGTACAAGAAGGAGTCCTTTGGGATGTTCCAGGCGCTGATGGACCGGATCGACGAGGAGACGCTGAAGTGGATCTTCCTCTACCAGCCGGTCCCGGTCGACGAGGCGCCGAGCGCGGCGCCCGCGCCCGCGGCGGCCCCCGGCGGGGCAGGCCCCCTGCTCGAGCCGGAGCCCGTGGGCGCCTTTGCGCGGCCTTCCGCCGCGGCCGCCGCCGCCCGCTTCCGCGAGCCGGCCCTCTCGGGCGTCCGCAAGGCGCCCCGCGCCTTGAGCTTCAACGACCCGAGCCAGGCCCCGTCCGCCTTCGCCCGGGCGGAGCGGCCCGAGGCCAAGGGAGGCGGCGAAGAGGTCCTGACGGTCCGCCGCGAGGGGCCCAAGGTCGGCCGCAACGACCCCTGTCCCTGCGGCAGCGGCAGGAAGTACAAGAAGTGCCACGGTAGCGCGTAGAGAGGAGGCGCATGCTGGACGAGAGAATCCCCGAGGCCCTCACCTTCGACGACGTCCTTCTCGTCCCGCAGCGCTCCGAGGTGCTTCCGTCCGAGGTGGACGTGTCCACCCGGCTGACGCGCAACATCGCCCTCCGCGTCCCGATCGTGTCGGCGGCCATGGATACGGTCACCGAAGCGCACCTCGCGATCGCCCTGGCCCAGGAGGGCGGCCTGGGGATCGTCCACAAGAACATGTCGATCGCGGCCCAGGCGGCCGAGGTCGACAAGGTGAAGCGCTCCGAGTCGGGCATGATCGTCGACCCCGTCACGGTCTCCCCGGACGCCCGCGTGGCCGACGCCCTCGAGGTGATGGCGAAGTACCGCATCAGCGGGGTGCCCGTCACGGTCGGCCCGCGCCTCGTGGGGATCCTGACGAACCGCGACCTGCGCTTCGAGACCCGGACCAACCTGCCGGTCTCGGAGCTGATGACGAAGGACAACCTCATCACGGTGCCGGTTGGAACCACCCTGGACCAGGCCAAGGAGATCCTCCACCGCCACAAGGTCGAGAAGCTGCTGGTGGTCGACCGCGATTTCAACCTCAAGGGGCTCATCACCGTCAAGGACATCCAGAAGCAGATCAAGTACCCGAACGCGTGCAAGGATTCCCTGGGCCGGCTGCGCGTGGGCGCCGCCCTGGGCGTCTCCCCGGACACCCTCGACCGCGTCGCCGCCCTGGTCGAGGCCAAGGTGGACGTCGTCGTCGTCGACACCGCGCACGGCCACACCCGCAAGGTCCTCGAGACCGTCGAGGCCGTGAAGGACCGTCACGCGGACCTGGAGGTGATCGCCGGCAACGTCGGCACCTACCAGGGCGCCCTCGACCTGGCCCAGGCCGGCGTGGCAGCCGTGAAGGTCGGCATGGGCCCAGGCTCCATCTGCACGACCCGCGTCGTCTCCGGGGCGGGGATGCCCCAGATCACCGCGGTGTCCGAGGCGGCGCGCGCGGTCCGGGGCAAGGGCCTCCCCATCATCGCCGACGGCGGCGTCAAGTTCTCGGGGGACGTGGTCAAGGCCGTGGCCGCCGGAGCCGACTCCGTGATGATCGGATCCCTCTTCGCCGGCACCGACGAGAGCCCCGGCGAGCTGATCCTGCGCCAGGGCCGCTCGTTCAAGAGCTACCGCGGCATGGGCTCGATGGGCGCCATGCGCGAGGGCTCCCGGGACCGCTACTTCCAGGAGTACGAGGGCAACGCGAGCAAGCTCGTGCCCGAGGGCATCGAGGGCATGGTGCCCTACAAGGGCCCGCTCTCGGCCATGGTGCAGCAGCTCGTCGGCGGCCTGCGGGCCGGAATGGGCTACTGCGGCTGCTCCTCCATCGAGGAGCTGCAGACGAAGTCCCGCTTTGTGCGCATCTCGGCGGCCGGCCTCAAGGAGAGTCACGTCCACGACGTGATCATCACTAAGGAAGCCCCCAATTACCGCCTGGAGTAGGTTTTCCCTCGCCGCCCTGCTCGCCGCGACCCTCGCCTGCCGCGGCCCGCGGGGCGGCGACTTCCTCACCTACTTCAACGGCGAGTACGGCGTCTCGCTGCGCTACCCGCCCGCATGGACCAGCAGCGAGGACCGCAAGGACGCCATCTGGTACCGCTATTTCCTCGCTCCGCCCCAGGGCGGCGGCTCCCCCGCGGCGGCCACGCTGCTCGTGGGGCCGCTGCCCGGCACGCTGGAGGAGTACGCGCAGGGGTACCTGACGGGCAACGCGGCGGCGACGGAGCGCGCGGTCGAGCGCTCGGGCGCCAAGGGGCGCGAGTACGAGTACGCCTCGGCCGACGGCAAGACCCGCTACCGCTTGCTGCTCGTCGCCGACCCACCCCGCGTCTACGGCCTCTACGCCCAGGGCCCGGCGGCCACCTGGGAGGCCCAGCGCGGCACGCTCGAGGCCATCGCCGAGAGCCTCAGCCTCGAGCGCCCCAAGCTCTACCCCGTCACGAAGGACGAGCGCTTCGCCTTCGCCATCGCCGTGCCGGCGTCGTGGCGCGAGACCCGCCGCTTCGCGTCCCGGGAGACGCTGATGCTCCAGTACGCGAGCCCGGCCCTCGCCATGGACCGCGGCAACCAGCGGGTCCACGCCGCCTTGACCGTCACCGTCGAGCCGGCCCCGGAGAAGGACGACCTCGAGGCCTACTACGACGCCACCCTCCGGAAGCTGGGCGACGCCTTCCAGGTCGTGGCCCACGACCCGTGGCGGGCCGGCGGCGGCTACGTCGACGTGATGGCCGTCGAGAGCGCCGTCTCGGAATCCCGCATCAAGCGCTTCTTCGCGGTCCGAGGGGAGCGCGGCTTCAGCCTGGTCTTCGAGTCTCGGGAGGACGTCTTCCCTCGCTTCCATCGCTGGGCCGACTTCATCGCGGCGACCTTCCAGGCGCCGCCCGGCGCGCCGCCGCCGCCCGTGCCGACCCTCGGGTTCACCGTGACGCGCTGACGCGCACTGGAGGCTCCATGAGGCGTGGATTCCTGGCTCTCGGCCTCGCGACGGCGGCGCTCGCCTCCCTCGGCGCGGACGCGCCTCCTGAGCCGAAGCGCAGGCTGGCCCTCGTGGGAGGCATGCTCCTCACCGGCCTCGACGAGCCCCCGGTCCACCATGCGGCGGTCGTGATCGAAGGCGACCGCATCGTGGCCGCGGGCCGGGCCTCGGAGACGCCCCTGCCCCAAGGCGTCGACGTGATCGACACCAGCGGCCGGACCATGCTGCCGGGCCTCATCGACCTCCACGCGCATCTCATCATCCTGGGCCACGGGGACTACGACCGCTGGGACCCCTGGATCGCGGAGAACAAGCTGGTCGAGCGCGTCATGGAGATCTCGGCCAGGCAGCTCCTGATGGCCGGCGTGACCTCCGCGGTCGACCTGGGCGGCACGCTCAAGGAGAGCCTCAGCGTGCGCGACCGCATCCGGCGCGGCGAGATCCCTGGGCCCCGGATGTGGATGAGCGGGCCCTGGATCACCCGCGACCCGGGCGACTACTCCCCCGCCCTCGACACCCAGCTCGTGGTCGACACGCCCGAGCAGGCCGCGCAGGCCGTGGAACGCCTCGCGCGGGCGGGCGTCGACGTGATCAAGGCGTACGTGGAGCTGAAGCCGGCTCACTACAAGGCCATCGTGGACACTGCCCACCGGCACGGACTCAGGGTCCACGCGCACGTCTACGAGCCCGAGGACGTCCGCAACGCGCTCGAGGCCGGCGTCGACGTGCTGACCCACGCCGGCTCCGCCGGCACGCCCCCCTACGAGCCCGACCTGGTCCGCGCCATCGCCGTGAGGGGGACGCCCGTCGTGGTCACGGCGGCCCACCGCGTCTGGGTGTACCCCGCCACCCTCGCCTTCCCCGAGCGCCTCCAGGACCCGCGCCTCAAGGAGGACTTTCCGCCGGATCTCTACCGCGAGGTCCAGGACTCCCTCAGGAACTTCCCCCGCCTGAAGTACTTCTCCACGACCGACCGCCAGATGTTCTACGGCAAGACCTCGCTCCGGCAGTGGATCGACGCCGGCGCGGTGATGGGGATGGGGACGGACTCGGGCACGCCCCTGAACTTCCACACCGAGGCGCTCTGGCGCGAGATCAAGGCCCACGTGGACGTGGGCATGCCGCCCCAGCGCGCGATCAACGCCGCGACGCGGGTCAACGCGCGGATCCTGGGCAGGGAGAAGGACCTCGGCACGCTCGAGGCCGGCAAGCTGGCCGACGTCATCGTCGTCGACGGCGACCCGCTCTTCGACGTGCTGGCCCTCTCGCGGGTCGAGGTGGTCGTCAAGGACGGCGCCGTGTTCAAGAGCCGCGAGCCCGAGAGGCCCGGCGCCGGGCCTCGCTAGCGGCCCGCCCTCACGCTCTCGAACAGGATCCCGGCGAAGACGTCGCCCTTGATGAAGCCCGCGCCCCAGGTCGCGTCCCAGTCGGCCGTGGGCTTCGCCGCCACGACCTCCTCCTTCGTCTTCCCCGCCCTGACGAGCGCCGCCACCTTCTCGCGCGCGGCGGCGACCACGTCCCGGTAGGCCTTGAGCTCGGCGCGGCCCGCCACGGGGCCGTGGCCGGGGATGATCCGCGTGCGCTCGTCGGCCAGGGCGAGGACGCGGTCCGCCGCCGCGAGGATGCCCGCGACGCTGCCGCCGCTGTCCAGGTCGACGAACGGGAAGCGGCCGTTGAAGAACAGGTCCCCCATGTGGATCACGTTCGCCTTCGTGAACACGATCACCGAGTCGCCGTCGGTATGGGCCGGGGGCACGTGGAAGGCGCGGATCTCGTCGCCGTTCATGTGGAAGGACACCGCGTCGGTGAACGTCACCACGGGAAGCGCTCCCGGCGGAGAAGGAGGCACCTTCTCGTTCCACAGGGAGAGGAATTGCTCGACGCTCATGCGCTTGCGCACGTTCTCGTGGGCCACGATCAGCGCTCCCGCCTTCCCCATGTTCTCGTTGCCGCCGGTGTGGTCCCCGTGCCAGTGGGTGTTCAGCAGGAAGCGGATCGGTCGATCGCTGATCCCGGCGACCGCGGCCCGCACCTTCTCGGTCAGCGGCGCGTACTGATCGTCGACCAGGAACACGCCGTCCGGTCCAGCCGACACCCCGATGTTGCCCCCGGCGCCGGTGAGCACGTACACGCCCTCTCCGGCCTTCTCCGCCTTCACCTCGACCTTGGAAAAATCCTGCTGGAGCAGGAGCAGCGTCGCGAGCATCACGCCATGCATCTCGTTTCCCCCTGATTTCTCAGCGCAGCGCCTCCTCCAGCGCCGCGCGCGCGTCGGTCCTCTCGTCGCGGTACTTCACGATCACCGGACACTGCAAGGCGAGGCCGAAGCGCTCGCCGAAGGGGTCGAGCAATCGCCGCGATCCCGGCACCACCACGGCCGCCTCCGGGACCCGCAGCGGCGCGTCGCCCGTGCGGCGGCAGGTGGTCTTGCGCACGAGATCGTACAGCGTCACGCCGCCGGTCAGGATCACGCCGGCGCCCAGCACGGCGCGGCGCGACACGATCGCACCCTCGTAGACGCCGCAATTGCCCCCGATCAGCGCCTCGTCCTCCACGATGACCGGCAGCGCCCCGGAGGGCTCGAGCACCCCGCCCAGCATCGCCCCTGCCGACACGTGGACGCGTCGGCCGACCTGCGCGCAGGACCCGACCAGGGCGTGGGAGTCGATCATCGACCCCTCCCCGACGAAGGCGCCCACGTTGACGTAGGCCGGCGGCATGACCACGACTCCGGTGCCGAGGTGCGCCCCGCGCCGCACCGCCGTCCCACCGGGAACCACCCGCACCCCGTCGCCGACACCGAAGCGACGAGGGGCGAGCGTGTCCTTGTCCACGAAGCCGAGCGGGCCGGCAGGCTCGCTCGCCGTCACTGCGCCGGCACGGAATGCGAGCAGGATGCCCTGCTTGACCCAGGCGTTCACGCGCCAGCCGTCGGCCCCGGGCTCCGCCGCTCTCACCACGCCCGCCTCGAGGGCGTCCAGGAGCGCGTCCACCACCGCCCGAGCCTCGTCGGCCAGGGCCGAGTCCGGGAGCGCGGCGAACGCCTCGACCTTCCGCTGGACCTCCTCCAACGGGATCACAGCAGGCCCAGCCCGCGGAGCGCGTCGCGCAGCAGCTCGCGGGTGGCCTCCGAAGGCGGCACGAGGGGCAGGCGGAAGCTCTCGGCGCACAGTCCCATGAGCGCCAGCGAGGCCTTCACGGGGATCGGGTTGGACTCGACGAAGTTGAGGTTCATGAGCCGGAGCAGCCTGCAGTGGACGACGCGTGCCGAGGCGAAGTCGCCGCGCCGGCAGGAGCCAACGAGCTCGGCCATCAGCGCCGGGGCCTGGTTCGAGACGACCGACACGACGCCGTCCGCCCCGAGCGCCATGTAGGGCACGGTGACCGCGTCGTCGCCGGAGAGCACGAGGAAGCCCCGGGGCCGGTCGCGCAGCAGCTCCATCGCCTGCCCGATGTTGCCCGACGCCTCCTTCACCCCCGCCACGTTCCGATGCTCCGCGAGGCGCAGCAGCGTGCGGTTGTCGATGTTCGACCCGGTGCGTCCCGGAACGTTGTAGACGACGACGGGGACCGCGCTCGCCTCGGCGACGGCGAGGAAATGGCGGTAGAGCCCCTCGGCGGTCGGCTTGTTGTAGTACGGACCGACAGAGAGGACGCCCTGAACGCCGAGGGACGCGGCGGTCCGGGCCCGCTCCACGGCCTGGCGCGTGTCGTTGCTCCCGGCGCCGGCGAGGACCGCGCGGCCGCCGGACTCCTCCAGGGTGATGGCGACGACGCGTTGCTGCTCGTCCGGGCTCAGGGTGGCGCTCTCGCCCGTGGTCCCGCAGGGCACCAGCACGTCGACCCCGGCCTCGACCTGGCGGCGCACCAGCCGTCGGAGGGCGGCCTCGTCGACCTCGCCGTCGCGAGTGAACGGCGTCACGAGCGCCGTTCCGAGCCCGGCAAGGGCGCCCGTCATGGCGCGCATTGTGCCACGTAGCCCAGGGCCCGCAGCTTCTCGCATGCCTCCTTCGACATCTTCGCTTCGCCTTCCGGGGCGTCGCCCAGGAGCGGACGCGTCTTCGCCCATTCGCGGTCCGCCCGCTCGAGGAAGAGCTCGAGCTCGCGCCGGCCGCTGCGCAGCGCCTCGGCCTCGGCCCGGCCCACGTCCCGGGTCTCGCCCGGATCGGCTTCACGGTCGTAGAGGGCGAAGCGGGTGGCTTCGCCGTCGGGCGTGCCCACCACCTTGAAGCGCCGGCCGAAGCCCGCGGAGAGGTGCCGCTCGTTCTGCGCGAACAGCATGTCCCTGGCCGGCGGCGCGCCTCCCCGCACCGCAGCCATCAGGCTCGCACCGGCGAGGTCCGGCGGGTAGGAGACCTGGGCGGCGTCGAGCAGCGTCGGCATCAAGTCGAGCGTCGACGCGAGCAGATCGCTCCGCCTGCCGCGCGCGGCCCCCGGCGCCACCACGACGAGCGGGATGCGCAGCGACGGGTCGAAGAGATCCTCGCCGTGGTCGAAGTAGTATCCGTGCTCGCCCAAGCTCTCGCCGTGGTCGGAGGTCAGCACGACGAGCGTTCGCTCCTTGACGGCTGAGCGGTGCAGCGCGTCGAGAACCCGGCCCACCTCGGAGTCCACCGCCGCGACCTCGCCGTCGTACAGGGCCACGTAGTCGGCCAGGCGGTTCTTGCCCGGGATCGCCCATTGCTTCGGGATCCCGCCGCGGAACGACTCGACCACCTTCAGGCGCTTGCCGCCGGGCTCCGGAGTGAACCGCCCGTCCCACGGCGGGGGAGGCGCATAGGGCGCGTGGGGGTTCACGTAGTGGAGCCAGAGGAAGAACGGCTCCTCGGGCCGCGCCGAGGCGAGAAACCGCACCCCGTCGTCGCTGATCGCCTGCGTCCGGTCCCACTCGGTCGGAAGCGACGTCTCCTCCCACGTCTCGCGGTACGCGTCGAAGCCCTTCGCGTACCCGTGGACCCTGCCCACGTTCGGGTTGTCCACGGTCGCCGCCGTGCGGTAGCCCGCAGCCTTCAACACCGATGCGATCGACGGGTTGAAGTCCACGAGACCCGGATGGGTCTTGCTGTAGCCGTTCTGCGAGGGCCGCCGGCCCGTCATCATCATGACGAAGCTGCCCCGCGTCTTGGGCCAGTAGGTGTAGGCCTGATCGAAGACGGTACCCTCGGCAGCGAGCGCGTCGATGCGCGGGCTCGTGGGCCGCCCGTAGCCGTAGACGCCGAGGTGGTCCGCCCGCAGCGTGTCGATCGTGATCAACAGGATCGAGATCCCCGATCCCGTGCTGGGAGCCGGCGTCGGCTCGCCGCCTTCGCGCCCTGTGCAGCCGCTCGCGAGAAGCGCGAGAGCCCCCGCGGCGAGCCGTCTCAACGCTCCTCCTCGATCTCGATGCGCCGCTCGTCGCCGCCGGCGTGGGCGATGCGCACGCGCCACGGACGCGGCCACGGGACGAAGGACAGCCTCTCGGCCCACTCGACGGCCAGCACCCCCCTCGGCCCCGGCAGCTCCTCGAGGCCCAGCTCGCGGTCCTCGTCGCCTCCGCCCAGACGGTAGAGGTCGGCATGATGGAGCGTGAGACGGCCCGGGTACGTCGTGAGGAGCACGAACGTGGGGCTCGCGACCTCCTCGGCGGCCGCGCCGACGCCCCGCGCCAGGCCGCGAACGAAGGCCGTCTTGCCCGCCCCCAGCGCCCCTTCGAGGAGGACCACCTCGCCCCCGCGGAACCGAGCCCCCAGCCGTTCCGCGACGGCCATCGTCTCCGCCTCGCTGCGGCTGACGCTCGTGCTCACTCGCGGAGCGCCCGCAGCGCCTCCGGAAGGGCCTCGGCCACGTCGCCCGCGAGCATCCCCTCGTCCCCCCGGCGCGCGGCCACCCTGTCCGCGGCCAGCCCATGGACGTACACGGCGGCGAGGGCGGCCGTGAAAGGTTCGCGTCCGCGAGCCAGGAGCGCCCCCACCACGCCGCTGAGCACGTCGCCCGAGCCCGCGGTGGCGAGCCCGGGGTTCCCGGTCGGGTTGACCGCCGCGCGCCCTCCCGGCTCGGCCACGATCGTGCGGAAGCCCTTGAGCACCACCACGGAGCCCGCGTCCGCGGCCAGCCTCCTCGCCGCCGCGAGCCGATCCGCCTGCACGTCGCGCGCCGTGGTTCCGAGGAGCCGCGCCGCCTCTCCGGGATGCGGCGTCAGCACCGTCGGCGCCCTGCGCGAGCGGAGCGCGTGAAAACCGGCGTCCCCGCGCAGCGCCGAGAGCGCGTTGAGCCCGTCCGCGTCGACGATCAGCGGCCGCGAACAGCGAGCGACGAAGTCCCGCACGAACGCGCGAGTCCCGGCTGCCTGTCCCAGCCCCGGGCCCAGCACCACCGCCTCGCGAGCCGACGCGAGCGCCAGGGCCCGGGACGTGGCACGGCGGGCGATGGTCCCCGCCGCACCCGCCGCGAGCGGCTCCGTCATCAGCTCGGCGCGACCTGCCGCGACGCGAGCCAGCGCGGGCACCGGCGTCGCGACGGTGACGAGCCCGGCCCCGCCTCGCAGCGCCGCCGTCCCGGCCAGCACGGCCGCACCGGTCTTGCCGAGCGATCCCGCCACGGCCAGGACGTGCCCGAAGCTGCCCTTGTGAGCGCCGCGCTGGCGGCGCCCCCACGCCGCCCCGGCATCCTTCGCCTCGATCAGGTGGAGGCGGGCGGCCTCGACGAGGCGCTCCGGAATGCCGATGTCCGCGACCACGACCTCGCCACACCGCTCGCAGGCCGGCGGCAGCACATGCCCGCACTTGAGGGCGGCGAACGTCACCGTCAGATCCGCCGACAGCGCGGCGCCCGGCAGCCGTCCGCCGTCCGAGGCGACGCCCGACGGCAGGTCGATCGACACGACCGGACCCGCGCGGGGCGCGAGGTCGCGGATCACGCGGGCCACGAGGCCACGGGGCGCCTCGCTCAGGCCGGTGCCCAGGAGCGCGTCCACGACCAGGTCCGAGGCCAGCACGCCGGGGCGTGCCTTCGTCCAGTCGGCCGTTGAGCGGATCTCTCCCAGGCGCCCCCCGCTCCCCAGGTACGCGCGCAGATGGACGGCGGCATCGCCCCGGACGTCGGTGGCCGCTCCGACCAGCAGGACCTGCGGCCGTCGCGCGAGCAGCCGTCGCGCCGTCACGAAGCCGTCGCCGCCGTTGTTGCCCTTCCCGCACAGGACGTGGATCCGCCGGGCCGAAGGGAAGCGCGTTTCGACGACCTGCGCGACCGCGGCGCCGGCGTTCTCCATCAGGACCGCGCCGGGCACCCCGACCTCCTCGATCGTCCGCCGGTCGGCGGCCCGCATCTCCTCGGCGGTCAGCACCGGCCTCACGACGCTACTCCGACGCACCCCGGAAGAGCAGCGCCCCGAAGACCACCGCCGCGAAGACGAACCGGTATGCGACGAACACCCGATAGTCGCGCGTACGGACCCAGCCGAGCAGGAAGCGAATGCTCGCGAAGCCGACGATCGCGGAGACGACCATGCCGATCATGGCCGTCCCGGCGTCCTCGCCCTGGAGCAGGTGCGGCACCTTCAGCAGGGCCGCGCCGGCCGTGATCGGAACCGCGAGCAGGAAGCTGAAGCGCGCCGCCTCGTCGCGCCTGTATCCCAGCATCAGGGCCATGCTGATCGTGGCTCCCGAGCGCGACACCCCCGGCACCAGCGCCGCCGCCTGCGCGGCCCCGACGAGCAGCGCGTCGCGGAGCGCCATGCCCTCGGTGGTCGCCGTGCCCGCGCGCCGATCGGCCCACAGCAGGATCGCGCCCATGGCGGCCATCATCACCGCGACGAGGGCGGGCGCGCGGAACGTCGTCTCGGCCCAACCCTCGAGGAGCTTTCCGGCCGCGGCGCCCGGCACGGTCGCCGCGACCAGCAACCACAACAGGCGGCTGTCGCTCTCGGCGAACGGCGCGCGGGCCAGGAGGCCGCTCAGTGCCGCAGTCAGGAGCCGCAGCCAGTCCCGGGCGAAGGCCGCGATCACGGCGAAAAGCGTCCCGAGGTGCAGGGCGACGTCGAAGGCGAGCCCCTGGGGAGGCCAGCCGAGCAGCCACGGAGCCACGATCAGGTGTCCGGAGCTGCTGATGGGCAGGAACTCCCCCAGGCCCTGGAGCAGGCCCAGGGCGACGGCGTGGGCCGTGGTCACGCCGCGCCCACCTCCACGCGCGCATCGTTGAAGCAGGCGCCTCCCGAGAGGGGGGAGACGAAGTCGGGCACGAGGACGGTTCCGCACGCGCCGTTCCTCGAGTGCCGCCGCCACGTGCCCTTGGGGACGAGCGCCACGCCGGCGCGCAAGGAGGGATTCAGACGCAGCGGGACGCGCAGCTCCCCGAGGGTGTTGAAGACCCGCACCTCCTGCCCCTCCCGCAAGCCGCGGGAGGCCGCGTCGTCCGGGTGCAGCTCCACCCAGGCCTCCCGGAAGCCGTACTCGGACAGGGTGGAGCACACCGAGCGCTCCGTCGAGGGCGAGATCAGGGCCAGCGGGTGCTGCGGGTCGTCCGGCTCGGGCAGGAAGCGGTAGGGCTCGGGACCGAGCTCGTCGGGCCAGAGCCGGATGCGGCGATCGGGCGTGTTCGGGAAGACGGTGCCGAACTGGATCGGCCTCTCGCCCGGGAACGCGAAGGCCAGGCGGCCGTCCCTGCGCAGGCGCTCCAGCCGGTCGCGGCCGCCGCCGGCTCCCGCCAGCGGCCCGTCGATCGCTGCGAGGGCGCCCTCGATCGCCGCGTCGCCGGTCGCGAAGCCGCCGACGCCCAGACGCTCGCCGAGAAGCCGGAAGACCTCCTCGTTCGGCTTCGACTCGCCCTGGGGCGGGATCACGGGCTCGCCCAGCATGACGGAGTACGTGCCGTACGAGGTGCTGAGCTCCGCGTGCTCCAGGAACGTGGTGCCCGGCAGCACGATGTCCGCGAAGGCGGCGGTGTCGGTCATCACGGGGTCGAACACGACCGTGAACAGCTCCTCGCTCCGCAGCGCCTCGGTCACGCGGCCCTGGTCGGGCAGCGTGACGGCGGGGTTCGCGTCGTAGACGAAGAGCAGCCGGATCCTCGGGGAGCCCTCGAGGAGCACGCGTCCGAGCCGGCTCATGTTCACGACGGGCGTTTCGGGCTCGGAGACGCCGGCGAGACGGTCGGCGTCCACTCCGTAGGCCTCCGAGGACGACATGGCGTAGCCCCCGCCCGGGCGCCCGAACTTTCCCGCGAGCGCGGGCAGCGCGAGGATCGCCGCCACCGCCGCCTCGCCGTTCCGGTTGCGCTCGACGCCCCATCCGCAGCGCACGAGGGCCGGATCGGCTTCGGCGTAGGCGTCGGCAAGAGCGGCGATGTCCCGTGCAGCCACTCCCGCCACCTCGGCCGCCCGCTCAAGGGGCCATTCCCGAGCCCGCGCGAGCAGGCGGTCCGCCCCGGTCGCATGCGCGGCGAGGAAGCGCTCGTCCACGGCGCCGTTCCGCTCCAGGCAAGCGATCATCGCCAGGGCCACGGCGAGGTCCGTCCCCGGGCGCACGGCGAGATGCGCGTCCACGAAGCCCTCGCCCAGCGAGCGGCGCGGATCCACGAGCACGACGCGTCCGCCTCGGGCGCGGACAGCCTTGAGATATGGCATCAGGTGAACGTTGCTGTGCTTCGGGTTGGCGCCCCAGATCAGGACCAGGCGCGCGGCCGCGAAGTCCGGAAAGTCCACGCTCGCCATCTTCCCGTACAGGGCCTGTGCGGCGAGGCCCGTCTGGGCGGCGCAAACGGTGCGGGCGAGGCGGGCCGCCCCGAGGCTGCGGAACAGCCGCTCGTCCGCCCCGCCCTGTGTCAGCAGCCCGTTCGAGCCGCCGTAGGAGAACGGCAGGATCGCGCCGCCGCCCTCGGCCGCACGCACCGCCCTGATCCTCGCAGCCACGATGTCGAGCGCTTCGTCCCAGCCGACGCGCTCGAAGCGTCCCTCGCCCTTGCGCCCGACGCGCCGGCGGGGGTAGAGGACCCGGTCCGGCCCGTGAACGCGCTCGCCGAAGCGGCGGACCTTCGAGCAGATGAAGCCATCGGTCACCGGGTTCACGCGGCTGCCCTCGATCCCCGTGACGCGCCCGTTCTCGACGCTCACGACGAGGCTGCAGCGATCCGGACAGTCGAGCGGACAGACGGTCGCAGCGGTGCCCATCGCGAGACTATAACCCTACTAAGCCCCCCGCGCGTTCACGACCGTCGTTGGGTTTGCCGGTAGAATGCGGCGCCCATGGGATTCTTCGCTTCCATCGACGGCGTGATCACCCCCGCGGAGGAGGCCCGGGTCTCGGTCCTCGACAACGGCTTCACCTTCGGCGACGCGGTCTACGAGACGCTGCGGACGTACGGCGGCCGCCCGTTCGAGGTCGGGCGCCATCTGCGGCGCCTGCGCGCCTCGGCCCGCCGCATCGCGGTGGACATCCCGCTGTCGGACGCCGAGCTCGAGGCGCGTCTCGACGCCCTGCTCGTGCGGTCCGGGAACGCCGAGTCCTACATCCGTTGGATCGTGTCGAGGGGCGTCGGCGACATCTCCTACGACTTCGGCCGAGTGAAAGGGCCGACCGTGGCGATGGTGGTGAAGCCCTATCGGCCGCTGCCCGAGAGCGCCTACACGGCGGGAGTCCAGGTGTCCCTCGTCGGCGTGCGCCGGAACCACCCCGACGCCCTGGACCCCGCGATCAAGTCCTGCAACCTCCTCAACAACGTGCTCGCCACCCAGGAGGCGCAGGCCAGGGGCTCCCTCGAGGCCCTGCTGCTCAACCAGAAGGGGGAGCTCGCCGAAGGAGCCGGCTCCAACGTCTTCCTCGTGAAGGACGGCGAGGCGCTGACCCCGCCCCTCGAGGCCGGCATCCTCGCCGGCATCACCCGCGAGCTGCTCTTCGAGCTCGCGCCCGGTGCCGGCGTCCCGCTCCGGGAGAAGACGCTTTTCGCCGAGGACCTGTTCGACGCCGACGAGGCCTTCGTCACGAGCACGCTCAAGGAGCTGGCGCCGATCCGAGCCGTGGACCAGCGCAGCCTCCGGCGCTGCCCCGGTCCGGTCACTCAGAAGCTCCTCGCGGCCTTCCGAGCCCACGCGTCGAAGGAGCGCCAGCCCTAGGGCGGGGGCCTGCGCGCCAAGAGCCAGCCAGGGACGAAGAGGAGCACGCCGATCAGCATCATGCGGAGCATCGCCACCGTGCTGGGCGTCCCGAAGAACGCCGTCGCCGCCACCAGCGTGACCATGAGGCCGACGACCTGGAGGAATCGGCCCAGGTAGTGCCTCAGCCAGGGCCAGGCGGCCGCCCGTGGGCGCGGGCGCAGCCGCGGCCTCATTGGCGGGCCCAGCCCGCGCGTCCGAACCAGCGGCTCACGTCTCCGCGCGGTATCCGCACGACGGTGGGCCGCCCGTGCGGACACAGGGCGGGCTGCGCCGCGGTCGCGAGGTCCCGCACGATCGCCGCCATCGTCTCCTGCGCCAGCGGCTGTCCGGCTCGAACGGAGGAGTGGCACGCCAGCGTCGCGGCCAGCCTGCTGCGGTCGTCGGCCACGAGCCAATCCGAGGCCTCCCTCTCGAGCAGGTCCCGAAGCAGCGCTCGAAGCGAGCCGGCCGGGTCGCTTCCGACCAGGGAAGCGGGGATCGCCCGGAGCCTGACCGTGCCGGCGCCGAAAGGCTCGGCGTCGTAGCCCAGGTCGCGCAGCGTCTGGGCGTGGGCCTCGAGGGCCGGCAACAAGCGCGGCTCGAAGGCCGCCACGACCGGCGCGAGAAGGAGCTGCGACTCGACCTCGCGCGCCTCGAGACGCGCGAGCAGCCCCTCGAAGCGCACGCGCTCGTGGGCCGTGTGCTGGTCCAGGAGGAGCAGGTGCTCGCCGTCGCTGGCCACGATATACGTGTTGCGGTGCTGCCCGAGGACCGTGGGTGGCCCTCCGGAGAACAGCCCAGGCAAAGGCGGGGAGGCCTCCGGGAACACCGGGGCGGCGGCGCGCCCCGGGGTAACGGTCTTCTCCGCTCGATTCTCTACGAAGGCGCTCGGCGCCGTTTCGGCCTGCGCCTCGACGCTCGCAGCGACCGCAGCTGGGCCCGCGGCGCGGAGAGCCTCCCGCACCGCGCCCGCGACGGCGGAGAACACGACACGGGCATCGGCGAAGCGCACCTCGCTCTTGGCAGGGTGCACGTTGACGTCGACGAGGTGCGGCGGCAGCTCGAGGAAGAGGAAGGCCTCCGGCCTCGCGTCGCGCACGCCTGCAGCTCGGTAGCCCTCGCCGATCGCCTTCGCGAGCGCCCGATCGCGCACGGGACGCCCGTTCACGAAGAGCCGCAAGGCGGGCCGCGCTTCCGCCGCCCGCTCCGGACGTGACACGAAGCCGCTCACGCGGCAGAAGCCCTCTCCCCCGTCCACCTCCACGAGGTCGCTCACGGCTCCGTCACCCAGGAGCTGGAACAGCCGCTCCCGGCGCGACGCGACGGACGGCGCGTCGAGCAGCGCTCGACCCCCGGAGCGCAAGCTGAAGCCGGTCCCCGGCCGGGCCAAGGCCTGGAGGGTGACGGCTTCCGCGACGTGCCCGACCTCGGTTGCGTCGGAGCGGAGGAACTTCCGGCGGGCGGGCACCGCGCCGAAGAGGTCCCGGACCTCGACGGTCGTCCCGCGCGGGTGGCCCGCGTCCTTGACCTCGGCGGCGGAACCGTGGCGGACCTGCACCTCGGTGCCGGCGCTCTCGCCTTCCGTGCGCGTCCTGAGCGTCAGGTCGGACACGCTCGCGATCGAGGGCAGCGCCTCGCCCCTGAAGCCGCTGGTGGTGAGCGCGTGCAGGTCCTGGAGGCGCCGCAGCTTCGAGGTCGCGTGGCGCTCCACGGCCAGCGCCGCGTCCTCGCGGTCCATCCCGGACCCGTCGTCCCGGACGCGCACGAGGGCGCGGCCGCCGCCCTCGATCTCCACCAGGACGCTGCGCGCGCCCGCGTCGAGGGCGTTCTCGACCAGCTCCTTGACGACCGAGGCGGGCCGCTCCACCACCTCGCCCGCTGCGATCTTGTTGATCAGGTCGTCGGGGAGGCGGCGGATGGAGGGCATGAGCGGGCGACGCGGGGCGGCGCCGAGCCGCCTAGATCCATTCCTTCCTCTTGAAGTACCAGACGAGACCGGCGGTGATGCCGCCCATCAGGACCCAGACCATCAGGTAGCCGTAGCGCCACCGGAGCTCCGGCATGTTCTCGAAGTTCATCCCGTAGACGCCGGTGAGGACGGTCAGGGCTGCGAACACCGCGCCGATCACCGTGAGCCGCTTCATGGTCTCGTTCAGGCGGTTGCTGACCGCCGTCAGGTACGCATCGAGGGTCCCCTGGATCATGTCCTGATAGGCGAACGACGCGTCGACGATGCGGTAGAGGTTGTCGTAGATGTCGCGGAAGTAGATCGCGGCCTTCGGGGAGATGACCCGGAACTCTCCGCGGGACAGCCGATGGACGATCTCCCGCTGCGGCGTGCAGATGCGGCGCAGCTGCATGGCGTCGCGCTTCAGCACGAAGATCCGGTCCAGGGTCTCGCGGGTCGGGCTCTCGAACACCTCGACCTGCACGAGCTGGATCTTGTCCTCGATCGCGTCCAGGTTCGGGAAGTAGTGCTCGAACATCTGGTCCAGGATCTGGTGCATCAGGAAGTCCACGCCCTTGGGCATGGCCGCCTGCAGGTTCTTGCCGCACTGCTCCCGTGCCGCGGTGATCGAGCGCATCGGGCCCCGGTGGTGGGTGATCAGGTAGTTCGCTCCCAGGAACACGTCCAGCTCGCGGGTGATGAACTGGTCGGTCGGCGCGTCGAAGCGGATGCCGTGGACGATGAGGAACAGGTAGCCCTCGTAGTCGTCGACCTTGGGGTGATGGACCTCCGACAGGCAGTCCTCGATGGCCAGCGGATGGAAGTGGAACGGATCCTCGAGGATGGTGGCCTCCTTCACCGTGGGATCCTCGAGGTCGATCCAGTGCAGGGCGTCGACGCCGTCCCGGATGTGCTCGGGCCGGAACTCCGTCACGTGCTCGATGCGCCCGCCGACGCACTTGAAGTAGCTCAGCAAGCCGGGGCCTCAGTCGCCGACCGGCTTCTCGAGCTGCGCCTGGGCCGCCGCCAGCCGCGCGATCGGCACGCGGTAGGGCGAGGCCGACACGTAGTCCAGGCCCACCTCGTGGAAGAAGCGGATCGAGGCCGGATCGCCGCCGTGCTCGCCACAGATGCCGACCTTGAGCTTCGGCTTGGTGGCGCGGCCCTTCTTCACGCCGATCTCGACGAGCTGCCCCACGCCCGCCGCGTCGATGGTCACGAAAGGATCCTTCTCCAGGAGGCCGTGCTCGAGGTAGTGGAGGAGGAAGCGGCCGGCGTCGTCGCGGCTCAGGCCGAACCCCATCTGCGTCAGGTCGTTCGTCCCGAACGAGAAGAAGTCGGCCTCGCGGGCGACCTCGTCGGCGGTCAGGGCCCCCCTGGGCACCTCGATCATCGTCCCGATCCGGTACTCCACCCCGTTGCCGTCCTTGCCCAGCACGGCCTCGGCCTCCTCGAGCACGATCCGCTTCTGGCGCCGCAACTCCTCGACGTGTCCGACCAGGGGGATCATGATCTCCGGCTTCACCGGCGTGCCCTTCTTCGCAACCTGCACGGCCGCCTCGAAGATCGCCCGCGCCTGCATGCGCGTGACCTCGGGATAGGTGATCCCCAGGCGGCAGCCGCGGTGCCCGAGCATCGGGTTGAACTCGTGGAGCTCCTCGACGGCCCGCAGCAGCTTCTCCTTCTCGGCGATGCGCCGCGCGTTCTTCCGCTCGCTCTTCGCCCGCAGCGTGGCGATCTCGACCATCAGCTCCTCGCGCTTCGGCAGGAACTCGTGGAGGGGCGGGTCCAGGGTGCGGATCGTCACCGGATGGCCGTGCATCTCGCGGAAGAGCCCGGCGAAGTCGGCCCGCTGCATGGGCAGCAGCTTCTTGATGGCGCCCGTGTAGTCGGCGATCGCACGGCCGTACTCCTTCTTCGCGGCCTGGAGCTCGCGGCGCGCCGCGGCCACCTGCGCACCCTTCGCGTCCTTGAGGCGGGCCTCGAGGCGCCTCACGATCTCGAGACCCCGCTGCCCGCGCGAGGCCGAGAGGATCATCCGGACCACCTGGGGCAGCCGGTCCTCGGCGAAGAACATGTGCTCGGTGCGGCAGAGGCCGATGCCGTGGGCGCCGAAGGCGAAGGCGACCCTGGCGTCGCGGGGGATGTCGGCGTTGGCACGCACGCCCAGGCGCCGGATCTCGTCGGCCCAGCCAAGGAGCTTCGTGAACTTCCCGTAGATCGCCGACTTCTCGGGGGCCAGCTTGCCCGAGACGACCTGCAGCACCTCCGAAGGGCTCGTCGCCAGCGACCCGAGGATCACCTCGCCGCTCGCCCCGTCGATCGACAGGCTGTCGCCCTCCTTCAGCACCCGCGCTCCGATGCGCAGGCGGCGGCCCTTGGCGTCGATGCCGAGGGCGCCGCAGCCGACCACCGACGGCTTGCCCATCTGGCGCCCGACGACCGCGGCGTGGGACGTCATCCCGCCCGTGGCGGTGAGGATGCCCTGGGCCACGCTCATGCCGTGGATGTCGTCGGGCACGGTCTCCATGCGCACGAGCAGCACGCGGCGGCCCTTCTGGGCCCACGCCACCGCGTCGTCGGCCGTGAACACCACCGCACCCGTGGCCGCGCCCGGAGAGGCGGGCAGGCCCTTCGCCGCCACCTCGGCCTTCGTGCGCTGCCTCGGATCGAAGATCGGGTGGAGGAGCTGGTCGAGGGCCTGGGGCTCCACCTTCATCACCGCCTCGCGCGGCGTCAGGACGCCCTCGTCGACCAGGTCCACGGCGATGTTCACCGCCGCCAGGCCCGTGCGCTTGCCGTTCCGGGTCTGGAGCATGAACAGCTTGTTCTCCTGGATCGTGAACTCGAAGTCCTGGACGTCCTTGTAGTGGCGCTCCAGGCGCGTGGTGATCTCGCGGAGCTGCCGATACGCCTCGGGCATCACCGTCTCCAGCTCGGTGATGGGCCGCGGCGTCCGGATCCCCGCCACCACGTCCTCGCCCTGGGCGTTCTGCAGGAACTCGCCGTAGAACTCCTTCGCGCCGTTCGAGGGGTTGCGGGTGAACCCGACGCCGGTGGCCGAGGAGTCGCCCATGTTCCCGAAGACCATGGTCTGGACGTTCACCGAGGTGCCGAGGTCGTGGGGGATGTCGTTGAGCTTGCGGTAGGTGACCGCGCGCGGGTTGGTCCAGGAGCGGAAGACGGCGTCGCGGGCGCCCCGGAGCTGGTCGCG
>DASSJI010000303.1:0-2368 GCA_035691285.1 Vicinamibacteria bacterium
CCAGGCAGCCGATGACTGCGAGGATCGAGCCCAGCCGGCCTTCGTCGCGTTGGCGTCGTCGTGTGTTGATCATGTCACATGCTCTCCGGCGCGCTCACTTCCATGTCACATGCTCTCCGGCGCGCTCACTCCGAGGAGGCCCAGGCCATTCGCCACCACGCGCCCCACCGCGGCGCACAGCGCGAGGCGCGCCTCCGTGAGGACACGGTCGTCCTGGATCACGCGGTGGGCCCTGTAGTACGGATGGAACAGTCCCGCTACCTCCTGCAGCCAGTAGGCGAGGCGGTGCGGCTCCCGGGCTCGCGCGGCGGCGGCCACCGCCTCCGGGTACTGGAGCAGCCGCTTGATGAGCTGCTGCTCCTCGCCCAGCGTGAGCCGTGCCGTGTCGACGCGATCCCAGTCGGAAACGGCGATGCCCTGCTCCCGCGCCTGCCGCGCGATGCTGCAGATCCGCGCGTGGGCGTACTGCACGTAGTAGACGGGATTGTCCGAGGTCTGCCGGGCGGCGACCGCCAGGTCGAAGTCGAGGGGGCTGTCGTGACGCCGCGTGAGGAACGTGAAGCGCGCGGCGTCGCGGCCGACCTCTTCCAGCAGCTCTTCCATGAGGACGAACTCACCCCGCCGCTTGGACATCCGCACCGGCTGCCCCTCGCGCAGCAGGGTGACGAGCTGCACGATGAGCACCTCGAACGCAGCGGCCGGGTTACCCAGGGCCTGCATCGCGGCCTGCATGCGGCCGACATACCCGTGGTGGTCGGGTCCCATGAGATTGATGACCCGGTCGGCCCCTCCGAACTTGCGGTAGTGGTGGTAGGCGACGTCCACGGCGAAGTAGGTCAGCTCACCGTTCGAGCGACGCAGGACCCGGTCCTTGTCGTCCCCGAAGGCGGTCGAGCGGAACCACAGCGCGCCCTCGCCCTCGTAGGTCAGCTCGCGCTTCGACAGCTCTTCGAGGGCGCGCTCGGGCAGCCCCGCGTCGCGCACGTCTCGCCGCTCGGACGTCCACAGGTCGAAGGCGACCCCGTACGTCTCGAGGACCCGGCGCTGCTCGTCGACGATCTGGTCGACCGCGTAGCGGCCCAGACGCTCGAGCTCCGCTGGCTCCGCCTCGGCGCCCAGCGTCCCACCGCCTTCGAGGTAGCCGCGCGCGAGGTCGATCAGGTACTCGCCCGGGTAGCCGTTCTCCGGGAGGCGCGCGTCCAGGAGCGGCGCGCCGGGATGCCGGTCGTTGAGCAATTCCCGGACGCGCGCGCGGAACGACCGCGCCAGCGCCTCGGCCTGGGTGCCGGCGTCGTTGATGTAGTACTCGGCGGCGACGTCGGCTCCCTGACTGCGCAGGATCCGCGCCAGCGCATCGCCCACGGCCGCGGCCCGCGCGTTGACGATGACGAGAGGGCCGGTGGGGTTGGCCGAGACGAACTCGACGCGGATGCGGTCTCCCCGAAGGCTCGCCGCCGTGCCGTAGGCCTCGCCCTCGGCCAGGATCCCGGGGATCTGCCTCGCGCACCAGACGGGCGACAGGAAGACGTTGAGGAACCCCGGGCCCGCGACCTCGACCCGATCGACCTCCGGAAGCGCCGGCAGGTTCGCCAGGATGAGCTCGGCGACCTGGCGCGGGGATCGCCGGGCCCCGCGGGCCAAGACCATGGCCACGTTGGTGGCATAGTCCCCGTGGCCGGCCTGCTTCGGCGGCTCCCAGGCACACTCGGCCACGCCGGGGAGGCCGGCGGCCTCTAACGCGTCGCTCACTGCACTCGTCAACCGATCGGTGATAGCCATTGGATTCTTCGCGCCGAAAACACCCTGACCCGCCGGCGATTTCTGCATCATACCTACCGGGTGGTCTGGATCCGCAGGAAAAAGGGCGGCCTAGCCCCAGTAATTTCTCAAGACCGCCAGCCCAACTAGTCCCGGCATCGATCCCAACGCGGCGATCGCCATGACGGCCATGCTCCGGCCGACGCCGTCCGCGTCGGGCCTGCGGCCGGACCCCAATCGGCAAGCACCGGCTGCCGCGAGTCGCGCTCCCAGGGGCCCGGCCATGGCGACCTGCACGCACGAATCAACCATCTGAGCGAAATCATCATCTTGAGAGCGATTGGCTCGAGGATCACTCCAGGCCATCCTGCGCCGCGAGCCGCGGAAGCGAGGGCCAGCCCGGCCGCACCCCAGACGAGCGCCGCCGCGCCTTGGGTGCGAGGAACACCGTCACCGCGGGCAAGAGGCCAGACTCGACCATCGCCGGGGCCGTCGACTCGACGCGCCGGGGGCTTCGGAGGAGGCGCCCGAGCATCGATCGAGCGCGCTCATCGCAGGTCGAAGACCACTAGAAGACGAGCGCGAAGTGGCCGGGGCGTCAGCTCTGGCG
>DASSJI010000304.1:0-6692 GCA_035691285.1 Vicinamibacteria bacterium
ACCCGAAGCTGCCTTCGGGGCTCGTGATCCACCCGTTGGCACTCTAGCGGCGGATGCGGTTTGATTGAGATCCTGCGGCTCCAAGGAGCCGCAGCCGAGGCTACTGCTTGTCGTAGACGGCGGTGCTCGTCATCTGCTTGCCGCTGGGATCGGTCGTCGTCAGCGTGACGGTGCGGGTCTTGCCGTCGGGCGAGACGACGATGCGGCCGGTTACCGACACCTTCCCGTCCTTCTTGCCGGTCAGCTCCAGCGTGCGATCGTCGACCTTCTTGTATGCGCGTGTGTCCGTGTTCGGATCGCCGACCACCGGGTAGTCCTTCCCGTCGTACTTGCCCGTCCATTCGTTGTGCGCCGGCTTGCCGTCCTTGTCGAGCCCGTCGACGGTCACCTTGACGCTGTCGCCGGCCGCCGCATAGGTGACAGTGACACCTCTCGACGTGCCCGCAGGAAGCTGCGACTTGCCTTCGTTCAGCTTCCAGGTCCCCATTTGCAGATCCGCCGCGAAGCACGGGCTGACGCCCGCGAAGAACACGACTGCCGCCGCAAGGACCGTCTTCGTTCTCATGTCTTTGGCCTCCTCGGTTCAGTCGCTCGCCCAGATCGCGTCGATGAGGGTGCCCGGACGGTTCGAGCCGACGCCGAAGAGGTCGAAGCGCGCCAGGTCCTTCAGCTCCTCGACGTCGTCCACGACCCAGGTCGCGACCTTGATGCCGGCCTTGCGCGCGGCGTGGGTCAGCTCCTCGGAGAGCATCCCCTTCTCGGGCATCACCAGGTCGGTCTCGACCTCGCGGGCGCCGGCCACCACCTCCTCCGGCGTCGCGCGATGGAAGAGGTGGCCGCGCCGCATCTCCGGGGCGAGCTTCCGGCAGCGACGCAGCGCTCGGCGCTCGAAGGAGATGAGCAGGACCTCCTTGTCCATCTTCGCCTCGCGCACGGCGGCGATGGTCTTGGCTTCGATTCCGTCGTCCTCGGCGTCGGTCACCGACTCCTTCTTGATCTCGATCATGACCTTTGCGCGGCCGCGGGCCAGGGTCAGGACCTCGGCCAGGGTGGGCACGCGCTCCGCCGCGAACTTGTCGCCGAAGCGCTCGGGATATCCCGCCGAGAGCTTGCGCAGCTCGGCGAAGGTCATGTCTCCCACCCGGCCGCGGCCGTCGGTGGTGCGGTCCACCGAGCCGTCGTGGATCACCACCACCTGGTCGTCCTTCGTGAGCTGCACGTCCAGCTCGAGCAGGTCGGCGCCCAGCTCGAGGGCGCTCTGGAACGCCGCGAGGGTGTTCTCGGGGCGGTGGGCGGAGTCGCCGCGGTGGGCGATGATCAGGGGGGTCAAGTCGCGTTCAGCGGGGCGCGACCGCGGCCTCGGCGCCGGCCCGGGGCAGGGTCTTCTCGTAGATCTTGGCGTCGACGAACACGCGCAGCAGCTCCGTATCGAGCTTTCCCTGGCCGGCCTCCTCGCCGAGGATGTTGAGCGCGCGCTCCACGGGCACCGACTTCTTGTAGGGGCGGTCCCAGGCCACCAGGGCGTCGAAGATGTCCGAGATCGTCATCATCCTGGACTGGACGGGGATCTCGGCGGCCTTGAGCTTGCGCGGGTAGCCGGTGCCGTCGAGCTTCTCATGGTGCGCGTAGGCGATCTCCGGCACGCGGCGGAACTCGCCGGTCCACGGGATCGTGGCCAGGAAGTTGAAGGTGTGGGTCACGTGGCTCTCGATCTCGCGGCGCTCCTTCTCCGAGAGGCTGCCGCGGCGGATCGAGAGCGCCTGGACCTCGTTCGGGGTCAGGAACGGCTGGCGGTTGCCGTCGACGTCGGTGAAGATCCGGTTGGGCAGGTCCATCAGCGCCCGGAAGCTCTCCTCCTCGAGGATCGTGGGCTCGTTCGCCTGCAGGATCATCCTCAGGATCTGGTCCACTTCGGCGTGGCGCGACTCGTAGTCGCGATCCATCTGCGCCAGGAGCTCGGCCGAGGCCTTGCCGGACTGGAGCTGCTCCAGCTTCGAGCGCAGGTAGTCGGCCTCCACCGTCTTCTTGATGTAGGCGATGCGCTGCTTCACCAGGTGCATCTCGCCCACGTAGAGCTTCTTCCCCTTGATCAGGACCTTCTCGCGCACGCCGACCTTGCCGAAGTCGTGGAGCAGGCTGGCGTAGCGGATCTCCTGGAGCTGGTCGCGGGTGAAGCGGAGATCCCGGAATGGCCCCTCGTCCAGGGCATCCACCTTCTCGGCCAGGCCAACCGTGAGCTTGGCGACGCGTTCCGAGTGGCCCGACGTGGTCGGGTCGCGCTGCTCGATGGCGGTCACTGCGGCCCCCACGAAGGACTCGAACAGCCGGCGGATGTCGGCGATCAGGCGCGTGTTCTCGTAGGCCACGGCCGCCTGGCTCGTGAGCGAGGAGACGAGCTCCTCGTCCACCGAGGTGAACGGGATCACGGTCTCGTCGACGAGGGCCAGCGGGCGCAGCAGCGTGCGGGCGTCGCGCTTCTTGTTGATGAGCTGGACGACACCGATCACCTCGTCCTTGTGGTCCTTCATGGCCACGACGAGCATGGACTTGGTCCGATAGCCCGACTTCTCGTCGAAGGAGCGCGCGGCGCCGCCGCTGCCCGAGTAGGGCGCTCCGGCGGGCAGGTGGTAGACGTCGGCCACGTTCACGGTCTCGCCGGTCAGCGCCACGTAGCCCGCGATCGACGTCTGGCTCAAGGGCATCTTGGCCTTCTTGAAGTCGATCGTCACGGTCTCGTTCTGCGTCAGCTCGAAGCTGAGCTGGTCGTCGGTGGTCGAATCCTGGTCCTTGCCGCGGATCACCAGGTACAGGCTGCCGGCGTCGGCGGCGGTGATCTCGCGGCACTTGGCCAGGATCAGCTCGAGCAGCTTGTTGATGTCCCGCTCGGCCGAGAGCGCGACGCCGATCTTGTTCAGCTCGTGCAGCTCGGTGCTCTTGCGGGCCAGCGCCTGGTCGAGCTGGGTGATCACGCGGCGGCTGTGGATCGTGTCGAGGGCGCGCTCGAGCCGCAGCCGCAGCCGCCCGGGGGTGACGGGACGGAAGAGGATGTCGTCGAGGAAAGCGTACCGCCCGAGCACGTCGTCGGCGTTGCCGCCCGCCTCCACGACGCCCACCAGGAGCGCCTGCTGGTTGCCGCCCGCCCCGAGCCAGGCTTCGAGGTCCGGGCGCTGGGCCTCCAGGGCGCCGGGGTCGACGAGGACCAGCGTGCCGCCCTTGGAGTCGAGCTGCGCTCGCAACTCGGGGAGCGTCCGCACCTCGCTCGTGGTGATGCCGAGCGGCAGATCGCCCGCGAGGATCTCGCGGGAGCGGCCCCAGATCAGAATGCTCGCCATATGGCCAGGAGGCCTGGAACGACGGAGGTTAGCACAGTTCCCGAAGCTCCAACAGGCTTTCGAGGATGCGGTCCGGGGGCGCCGACTCGAGGCTCGTGGGGTCGAGGCCCCAGGGGACGCCGACGACCGCCACGCCGGCCGCCCGGGCCGTCTGTACGTCCACGGCCGAGTCGCCGACGAGGAGCGCCTCCCCAGCGGAGACTCCCAGGTCCGCCAGGAGGAGCTGCAGCGGAGCCGGGTCGGGCTTGCGGCCCGGGAAGTCGCCGGCCCCCCAGATGCGCGCGAACAGCGGCGCGATCCCGAGGCCACCCAGGATCGTGCGGCACATCGGTCCCGGCTTGTTCGAGAGAACGGCAAGGGTGCGTCCGGCGAGGGCGGCGAGCCCCTCCGCGACGCCCGGATAGAGGCGTGTCGTCTCGAGCAGGCAGGCCTCGTAGTGGCGCAGGAACACCGGAAGCACGTCCTCCACGCGCCGCGAAAGACCCGCCTGCCTCAGGCTGCCGTCGATGAGGTTGCGGGCGCCGTTGCCGATCAGCGAGCGGACGAGGGGCAGCGACAGGGCCGGGGCGCCGGGAGCGACCTCCTGCAGCGCCGCGTTGACGGCCGTCGCCAGGTCGCGGCTGGAGTCCACGAGCGTGCCGTCGAGATCGAACACGACGAGGCGCTTGCGCACGCTCACTTCCCCAGGTAGCCCAGGGCGCGCAGCCGCTCCTGCGCCTCGGCGTCGAGGTCCATGACCTGTCGTCCCGCGGCGAGCGCGAGCCATACGGCCACGCCGGCCTGGGGGGGGATCCGGGGCGCGAACGGGCTGCCCTCGCCGTCGAGATCCGGGAGGAGCGCCGGCAGCGAGGTCGGGTGCGTGCCGGCGGCCCCCAGCCAGACGTCTTTCGAGTCGAGCGCACGGCCGCCCCGGGTGCCCTGGAGCCGGACCCCGGCTCCGCGGGGGCGCACGACGAACGAGACCTCGCGCCCGGCCGCAGCGGTCGGCCGCAGGGACAGGACCAGGCGGCCGCTTCCGACCTGCGTCGCGCTCTCCGCGGAACCGAGGCCTTCGCTGGCCACCTCCTGGATCAGGCCGCCCGTCTCGATCTCCAGGCGGTAGTTCCCGCCGCCCGCCACCCGCACGACGTGGCGGAAGGGATTCGGCAGCAGCGTGGGCTCGACTTGCGCCCGCAGGGCCCGCACCCTTTCGCGCTGCGATTCGGCCAGGTCGCGGGTCTCGCCTGGATCCGACACCAGGTCGAAGAGCCGCTCGTCGCTGTCGGGGCTGAAGCGGCGGACGTACTTGTCCCGCTCGGTTCGGACGCCGTGGGCGACGATGCCGCGGTGGCTGATCTCGAGGAGCGCGGGTCGCTCGCCGCCGCTGCGCCCGTCGAGGCTGCGCAGCAGGGACGGCGCCGGGGGCGGCGTCTCCAGCGGGAGGCCGAGCGCCTCGAAAAGGCCCGGGGCCACGTCGATCGCCTGGACCTGCTGCTTCACCCGCCGACCGGCATGGCGCCCGCCCGGCAGCTTCACGACGAGCGGGATCCGCACGAGCTCGTCGTAGAGGCTCGTCCCGTGCCCGAAGTGGCCGTGTTCCAGGAACTCCTCCCCGTGGTCCGCCAGGAAGGCGACGAACGCGCCGTCCAGCCTGCCCGCGTCATGGAGGCCGCGGACGAAGCGTCCGAACTCGCGATCCCCGTAAGCGACCTCGCCGTCATAGCGGGCGACGTAGCTGTCGCGGTGTGGGCCCGGCTCCTCCTGCTCGCGCGGGTCGCGGCCGGGGCTTTCCGCCGTCGGCGCAGGATCGAACAGCGCGTCGAAAGGGGCCGGCGGCGTGTACGGGATGTGGGGATCCATGGTGTGGACGTAGAGGAAGGCGGGGCGCCCCTTCGTGGCGTGGAGCCAGTCGAGGGCCTCGCTCACGACGTCCTCCGCCAGCGCGCGCGTCGAGGGACGCCCCTCGCGGTCGTGGACGCCCTTGAACACGTCGAAGCCGCGCTCGAAGCCCGAGGCCTTCTCGTAGATGACGGAGTTCGCGACGAAGGCTGCGGTCGCGAAGCCGCGCTCCTGGAGACGCTCGGCCAGCGTCCTCGCCTGCGGGGGCAGCGGGTCGCGCAGGTGGACGGCTCCATGACTTCCGGGCAGGAGCGACGTCAGCAGCGAGGCCACCGAGGGCTTCGTCCAGGAGGACGGAGCCACCGCGGTCTCGAACACGACAGCGCGGTCGGCGAAGCGCAGCAGTTCGGGTGTCGTGTCGCGGGAATAGCCGTACACGCTGGTGTGGTCGGCCCTCAGCGTGTCCACGAGGTAGACGACGGCGAGCGGGGCATTGGCCTCGGACGTGATCGACGGAGTCGCCCAGGCGACGGCCCGAGGATCCTCCGGCGTCTCGGCGCTGCGCGTCTCGAGGACGATTTCGGCCTTGCCGTGCCGGCCCAGCTCCGCCTCGCCGGCGACGAAGCCGCGGTGGGCCGGCCGGTTGGCGGGATCCACGAGCTGCGTGAAGACGACCTGCTCGCGGCCCCCGCGCCGGACCTTCACGACGAACTCCACGGGCGCGCGGTCCCAGCGGCGCTCGCCGAGGCCGCAGGCAAAGGCGAGCCGCGCGCCCCGGGGGACGTCGACCGAGAGCACGATCCGGCTGGGCGGAGCCGCAGGAATGACGCGGCGCTGGTCGTCTCCGATCCGCACGGCCTTGCCGAGCTGCCCGCGCAGCCAGGAGACGTCGCGCCCGGCCACGTCGGCCGCGACGATGCGATCGCCGGCGGCGAGCAGGTCCACGGCGGGCCGGGGGGCGCAGGCCGCGAGGAGCCCGACGACCGCGGCGGCGGAGAGGCGTGCCACGGGGAGTCCTTCTAGCACGCCTTCATGCTAGTGTCGCCCGCGGCTCCCGATGCGTCGCGCCACGCTCGCCATCTTCGTCGTCGCCCTGGCGCTGCGCCTCCTCTTCGTCCTGCTCGAGCCTCCCGCGCGCCTCATCGGCGACGAGCACACCTGGACCGGCTGGGCCCTGGAGCTGCTCAGCCCCGAGGTGCGGTTCGACCCCGCGGCGAGCCGCATGCTCTTCTATCCGCCCCTGTACCCGTACTTCCTCGCGACGCTTCACGCCTTGTTCGGCTCGTGGACGGTCGTCAAGCTCTGGCAAGCCATCCTTGGGGCGCTCCTGGTTCCAGCCGTGGCTCGCGTGACGGCCCGCGCCTTGGGAGAGCGGGCGGGCCTCTGGGCGGGAGCCAGCGTCGCCGTGTATCCGGACCTCGTGTGGTACACCGCGCACTTCTGGTCCGAGACCCTGTTCCTGGTGCTCGTCTGGTGGGGCTTCGAGCGTCTCGTCGCCGCGGATGCGGAGAGGACGCGCGCCGACGCCCTCGCCGCCGGGCT
>DASSJI010000305.1:0-3289 GCA_035691285.1 Vicinamibacteria bacterium
TGACGTAGCTCCGGTACGAATCGAAGAACCGCACCCGTTGGGCGGCGCGCTCTGGGGAGAAGAGGGCGTAGCGCTCGAGCCAGGCGGCCGCGTCGGCCGCGCTGATCTCGCCGTCGAGATACCGGCGCGCCGCCTCATTGCCGGCGTATGAGAGCTCCTCGGTCAACTCGCGCAGCCGCGAATACGGCGCGGCGAGCATCGGGTCGAGGCCGGCGAGCGGGTAGAGCACGTCGCGCTCGAAGGCGAGCCGCTCCTCGGCCGGGAACGCAAGAGCGACACCGTAGTTGGCGGTCCCCTCGGCAATCAGCGACTGGGGCGAGAAGAGCGCGTAGATCTGGAACTCGCGCCAGCCGCGATCGCGCACGAGCCGGTGCTCGAGCAGGGCGTTGTAGAGGTGGTGGCCCGGATACCCCTCGTGGCAGGCGAGTTGGAGCGCAGCGTCGATACGAATCGGCAGCGAGACGTTGACCTGGATGACGCTGCGGTAACCTCCCTTGTACCAGTTGTAGGCGCCCCACGGCTTGTCGGTCACCGGCTCGACGGTGAAGCTCTCCCCCTCGGGGAGTGCGACGCGCGCCGCGGTGCGCGCCCGGCACTCGGCGATGGCTCGATCGAAGACCGCCGCGATCCGCTCGGGCGGGATCGTGACACGCGCGCGCACCCTCTCGACTCTGTCCCGCAAAGGCGCATCCGCCGGGAGATCGCGCCCGTCGGGGGCGGCCGGCAGAGCATCGAGGAGCGCCGCGATACGGTCGAGCTTCTCCTGGAAGTAGGCAGCTTCGTGCCGCGGCGCGACCGCGTTGTAGAGCGCCCGCGATTCCTCGTCAAAGCGCATCCTGCGGCCGCGGAGCAGATCGATCCGCGCCGCCGCGCTCTCCACCTGCTGGAGCAGGTAGTCGCGACGCAGCGCGAGGAGGCCGGCCTCCGTGTCTTCCGACGGCCGCGGCACTGCCCGGACCTTCGTCACCAGCTCGCTGGCACGCCGGGCGAGCGCGCCGAGATCGGCCTTCGCCGCCCGCACCTTGGCTCGCGTCTCCTCGGGCCCGTAGTAGGCGTCGACGTAGTTCGCGTCGTGTTCGCCGATCGCGAGCGCGAGCTCGACGTAGCCGCGGGCGGCCTCATCGAGGGTCGCGGGGGCCAGCGGCGAGGCCAGCGCCGGCGCGGCGAGCGCGACTGCGACGAGGCCAATTCGGCGTGGCGAGCGCATCTCAGGCATTGGCACCTCCCACTTGGCAGGGTCTAGGAGAGTAAGCCCATTCCCACTCGCGGGAGGGCACCTGTGCGCAAGGGCACGTGGCAGCGATGCCAGCGCCGCGGATCCAACGGCTGCATTGTCGGCGTCTTCAAGTGTTAGCATCCGCGGCAGCTTCTAGCCCCTGAGACGCATAACCGGCCCGCGCACTTGGGCCCTGACGAAAGTGGCCCTCGTCCACGGAGGTGGTCCATGAGAACGCGCTCTGTGTTCACTGCCCCCTCCGCGACCGCAGCGCTGCTGCTCCAAACCCTGAACGCAACTGCGGGAACGCAGAAGGCCGCCCCTCAGCCGCCCCGCGCCATCCAAATGGAGGTGGATGCTCGGGACGCCCCTCGCCACGTCTACCACGCTCAACTCGTGATCCCCGCGCGGCCCGGCCCTATGACGCTCGTCTACCCGAAGTGGGTTGCGGGCGCGCACAGCCCGAGCGGCCCGATCGCGGACCTGACGGGCCTGCGCTTCCGTGCGGCGGGGCAGACGCTCGAATGGCGGCGCGACGCCGTCGATCTCTTCGCCTTTCACATCGTCGTTCCGCCCGGGGCTGAAGCGGTCGAGGCCCAGCTCGACTACCTGGCGCCGTCCGGAGGGGGCGGCTCCTTCAGAGGCGTGTTCGAGACGGCTCAGTTGGCCTGGATCTACTGGCACAAGCTGCTCCTGGCCCCTCAGGGCGTCCGCAGCGATGCGATGACATATAGGGTGTCGCTGCGTCTCCCCTCCGGCTGGCGTCATGGCACGTCGCTCGAGGTGGCGTCCGAGGCGAGCGACCGTGTCGAGTTCGCCCCGGTGAGCCTCGCCGCGCTCATCGACTCGCCGGTATTGGTGGGCGCGCACTTCAAGACGATCCCGCTCGCGGACGCGCCGGTGCCTCACCGCATCCACCTCGCCGCCGACAGCGTGGCCGCGCTGCAGGCGCCCGAGGCAACCGTCGACGCCTGGAAACGGCTGGTGGCCGAGGCCCTGGCTCTCTTCGGCGCCCACCACTATCGCTCCTACACCTTTCTGCACTCCCTGTCGGACCAGACGGCCCAAAGGGGGCTCGAGCACCACGAGCAGAGCGACAACCTGGTACAGGAGCGCACTCTCCTGGACGAGGACCTCCGCCGCGCCTGGGCTTTCCTCCTGCCCCACGAGATGAGCCACTCGTGGAACGGCAAGCACCGGCGTCCAGCGGGCCTCCTGACGGACAACGTCTCGGACCCGATGCGGACGGAGCTGCTCTGGGTCTATGAGGGTCTGACCATGTACCTGGGCTACGTGCTGGCCGCTCGGAGCGGCTTGTTGAGGCCGGACGAGTACCAGCAGGCGATCGCATACGAGGCGGCGCTGGTGGACCACTCGAAGGGACGCGAGTGGCGGCCGCTGGTGGACACCGCAACCTCCGCTCAGATCCTGTTTCCCGCCCGCGTCGGCGGGTCCTCGTGGCGGCGTGGGGTGGACTTCTACCCCGAGGGCGCCGTCCTCTGGCTGGAGGCGGACGTCCTCATCCGGCGCGAGAGCCGCGGCACGAAGAGCCTGGACGACTTCCTCCGCGCGTTCTTCGGCGGGGTGAGTGGTCCTCCTACGACAATCCCATACACGCTCGACGACGTACTGGTGGCTCTCGAAAAGGTGCACGCTTACGACTGGCGCGGCTTCTGGAAAGCCCGGGTCGACGCCCTGAACCCCCGCGCGCCTCTCGGTGGCCTTTCGGGGGCCGGCTTCTCGCTCGCATACGGAGAGGCCCGCACGGCCGTGCAAAAGAGCCTCGAGGCGGCGGGGAAATACGTGGAAGAGAGCTTTTCGGTCGGTCTCGTGCTGTCGCCGGAAGGCGCCGTCCGGGACGTGATCCCCGGCTCGGTCGCTGACAAGGCCGGCCTCGCGCCCGGCGACACCTTGCTCGCCGTGGGCGGGCGGCGCTACTCGACCCAAAAGCTGCGCGAAGCGATCAAGGACTCGCGCACAAAGCACGGCGTCGATCTCGTGGTGGCGAACGGCGACTTCGTCGGAACTCGGCACGTCGAGTACGACGGCGGGGCACGCTACCCGCGTCTCGAT
>DASSJI010000306.1:0-3733 GCA_035691285.1 Vicinamibacteria bacterium
GATCTGCTGCTGGAGGTCAGCCCGCAGGAGGTTGCGGCGGTCCGCTCGGCAGGCCTCCGCGTCGTCTCCAGCCCGGGGCCGTCGGTCGACGTGCTCCAGATGCGCGTGGACGCACCGCCCTTCCGGGACGCGCGCGTGCGCCGCGCCGTGTTTCTGGCCCTGGACCGCAAAGCGCTCGTGGAGCGCGAGCTGCTCGGCCACGGTGCGCCCGCCGGCCAGCTCGTGAGCCGCAACGTGTTCGGCTTCGACCCGGCGATCCAGGCGCCGCTCCAGGACCTCGTGGCCGCGCGCCGGCTTCTCGCCGAGGCCGGCTACGGCGGCGGAGTCGACGTGGAGCTCGAGTTCCAGCGCGCCACCGCCGTCGGCGGCGTGGCGGAGCAGCTCGGCGCGGCCGGCATCCGGGTGCGACCGAGGCCGCAACACTGGCACGAGCTGATCGGGCGGCTGGCCCGGCGCGAGGTCCGCTTCGCCTACCTCGCCGTCGTGTCCGACTCCGGGGAGGCGAGCGACCTCTTCGACAGCACCATCCACACCCTGGACGCGGAACTCGGGTTCGGGGACTCCAACGAGACGGGCTACTCGAACCCCGACCTCGACGCGATGATCGAGGCGTCCGGGCGGACCGCGCGCCTCGACGAGCGCCGCCGGATCCTCCAGGGCTGCATGCGCCTCGTCATGCGGGACGTGCCGCTCGTCCCGGTCTTCGAGCGCAACCTGATCTGGGGCGTGAGGCCCGGAGTCGAATTCGAGCCGCGCGCGGACGGCCGCGTGGTCCTGCGCGAAGTGCGCGTGGACTAGATTGGCCGGCCGCGGTCTCAGGGCTCCAGCGTCACGCGGAGGGCGTCGAAGCGGTCCTCGAGCCTGACGACGACGAAGCCCTGGGGCGTACGCGCCCAGCCCGTCGGCCGCTCCTGAAGCTCTTCCGGGGTGACCGAGGGCAGCGCCTCGCCGCCCAGCAGGACCTTCCGGGGCGCCGCCTCCGCCAGGATCCGGAGGCGCAGCTCCCTCCCCTTCGGCCGCCAGGATCCTTCCGCGGCCGAAACCTCGATGCTGGTGGCCCCCTCCCTGCGCCGTTGCGTGAAGCGCCGGCTCAGGAACGAGCCCTTCAGGTACTGCCGCGACTCCCCGTCGTCCTCGTAGAGGCGCGCCTCCGAGGTCGCGGACGGGTAGACGTCCACGATCAGCGGCTGGCCCGGCATCTCCCCGGTGTGCTGCACGACGGGCTGCCGGAAGATGAAAGCGCCGGCCCGGACGTAGAGCGGAATCGACTCGATCGTCACGGGCACGCGCACCGGGTCCCCCCCGCCGGCCAGCCGCCGGCCCGTCCAGAAGTCGTACCAGTCGCCCGCGGGCAGGTAGACGCTGCGCTCGGCCACCTCCTCGCGCAGCACCGGCGCCACGAGCAGATCCGACCCGAAGAGGAACTGATCGTGGATCGCGAGCGCCTTCGGATCCGTCGGATACTCGAGCATCAGCGGGCGCATGGCCGGCACGCCGGTCTCGCTGGCCTCGCGCATGACGTTGTAGACGTGCGGCAGGAGCTCGTAGCGCAGCTCGATGGCGCGCCGGTTGACGGCCTCGAGGCGGTGACCGTAGGACCACGGCTCCTGGTCCGGCGAGCCGACCTCGGTGTGCATGCGCATGAACGGGTAGAAGACGCCCGCCTGCAGCCATCGGGTCAGGAGCTCGGCGGTGGGGGCCTTGGCGAAGCCGCCGATGTCGCTGCCCACGAACGAGAGGCCCGAGAGACCCATGCCCATCAACATGGGGAGCGTCGCGCGCAGGTGGTCCCAGTCGGCCTGGTTGTCGCCGGGCCACACCGCCGCGTAGCGCTGCCCGCCTGCGAAGGTCGCCCGCGTGAGCACGAAGGGCCGCTCGTTCGGACGCAGCGCGAGCAGGCCCTCGTAGGTGCCCTGCGTGTTCAAGAGCCCGTAGACGTTGTGGATCTCGCGGGTGTCGGTCGGCTTGCCCTCGTTGTCGTGGCGCGCCTCGAGGGCCATGGTGTGGAACGGGTCGACGAACACGGCCGGCTCGTTCATGTCGTTCCAAATCCCCGCGACGCCGTCGTCGGTGTAGAACTTGAACAGCGAGCCCCACCACTTGCGCGCCGCCGGCTTGCTGAAGTCCGGGAACACGCTCGGGCCCGGATTCTTCGCCGCGTTGCTCGGCCAGACGGGCGCTTCGTACACGCTGCCGTCGGGGTTCTTCACGAAGTGGTCGCCCGCGAGGCCGCTGTCGTAGACCCACCAGCCGGGCTGCTTCTTCGGGTGCGGGTCCACGATCGTGACGAGGCGGAAGCCCTGCTGGCGCAGGTCCGCGATCATCCGTTTCGGGTTCGGGAAGCGCTCCTTGTCCCAGGTGAAGGGGTTGTAGCCCTCGAGGTAGTGGATGTCGAGCCAGATCACGTCGGCCGGGATGCGCCGCCCCCGGAAATTGTCGGCGATGAAGCGCACCTTCGACTCCGGGTAGTAGCTGTAGCGGCACTGGTGGTAGCCGAGGGACCAGCGCGGCGGCAGCGACATGCGCCCGGTGAGGGCGGTGTAGCGCTCGATGACGCGCTTCGGCGCCGGGCCGTGGATCACGTAGTAGTCGAGCTCGCCGTCTTCCGCGCCGAAGGCCAGGCGGTCGGGCGACTCGTGGCCGACGTCGAACACGCTGCGGAAGGTGTTGTCCAGGAAGATCCCGTGGGCGCGGCCCTCGCGCAGCACCATGTAGAAGGGGATCGAAACGTACAGCGGATCGGTGTCGTCGCCGTAGTCATAGGCGTCGGTCGTCCACATCACGTATGTCCCGCCGCCCAGGTGCGGGCCGCGCTTGTTCAGTCGCCCGTTCTTCTCGCCCAGGCCGTAGACGAACTCCTCGGGCCTGAGCCGCTTCCAGACCTTGACCTGCTTCCCCGCGAACGCGATGCCGCGCTCGGGGTCGTCCTCGTCCAGGACGTTGCCGGCGGCGTCGGCCACGGCGATGCGGAAGGGGTCGTGCTTCAGCGTGACGCGGAGCGCGGCCGTCCTCAGGACCGACTCGGTGGCGCCGACCTCGACCGTCGCGCCTGGCGCGCCGAGGGCGCGGTTCACGACCGCGTAGGAGTGGTCACGGCCGAAGGCCTGTCCCGGCGCGAAGCGGACGCGGACGATGTCGGGCGCGAGGGCCCTCACCGAGACGACGCCCTGCTCGTTTCTGAAGAGCAGGCCGTCGCCGTCCCGCTCCGGTTTCGGCATCGCGCCGAGAGAGGTCCAGCCCGCCTGCGCCGACGAGGCGCCGAGCGTGAACGCCACGAACGCGAGAGCGATGAGTCGCCGCATCTTCCCCTCCCTGCCCGAACCCGGGGATTCTACGCGCGTCGCCCCGCCGTCGGCGTTGTACGATCGACGGGATGCCCGTGCTCGCGACGGCCCTGCTCGCCGTGGTGCTCCATCCGGCAGCCCAGCCCTCGCCGGCGCGGGCCCGCTTCGAGGAGGGCCAGCGGCGCGAGCGGGCGGGCGATCTGGCCGGCGCCGAGGCCGCCTACCGCGAGACCCTGCGCCTCGCCCCGCGCATGGCCGGGGCCCACGATCGGCTCGGCTTCGTCCTGGGGCAGCTCGGCCGCACGCGGGAGGCCCTCGACGAGTTCCGGCGGGCGGCCGAGGCGGACCCGAAGCTGTTCGACGCCCAGTACCACCTGGGCGCCACGCTCTGGTGGACCGGCGACCCGACGAGCGCCGTGATCGCCCTGCGGAAGGCGGTGGCGCTGGAC
>DASSJI010000307.1:0-31343 GCA_035691285.1 Vicinamibacteria bacterium
GATCGGCGATCGGACACCGCCGCCAGCGGCCTGCTCGAGCCGCTCGGCGAGCTCGCGGTCCGGTTCGAGAGGGGCTTCGATCCCGCCATCACGACCCCGCCCGACGCCGCAGAGCTGAAGGCGCCCAACGGGCTCTTCCTCTGGGTGGCGCCGTCCTGAATCTGACGCTATTGGGGCGGGACCAAGCGCTTCAGTTCCTCGAACCAGTTCAGGACCACGTTGAAGTGGGTGATTTCCTCCCGGTCGACCTCGATCATGACGAAGTGCCGGCCGTCGGGAAGGACGTCGAAGCTCGGCGTATCGCCAAAGTCGTTGTAGGAATCCTCGAAGAGGACGCGCACCCGGGACAGATGGATGGGTTCCCCGGAGTGAACGTCGACGGCCATCATCCGCCGCTTCGTTCCCTCGAGCTTGACCCGGTAGAAGAGTTCCTTCCCGCTTCGCGCCCAGACAGGATGGAAGCCTCCCCCCGAGGACACTTGGAGCTTGTTGCCGCCACCGGAGAAGGACCGAACGTATACCTCGAACTGCCCCGACTCATCCGACTCGTACGCGACGTGGCGGCCGTCGGGAGAGATCATGGCCATGCGTTCGTTCGCCGGCGTCTGGAGGAAGACCTGCGGCTTGCCAGGGGACGTCAGCGGTAGTAGCCAGACGTCCTCCTTCGTGTCCTTGCCTTGGGCGGAAAACAGCAGGTGCTGCCCGGTGGGCACAACCGAGCCAGGGCATTGCCCAGAACCTCGACCAGCCAACGGTTCGAGGAGACCACTGGCGTCCACGCGGTGGAGCATCAGGCCGGCGGTTGACGCCCCGGCGGTTGACGCGACAATCAGGGCCTCCCCATTGGCTGTCCAGACAGGCCCGATGTTGTCCCCTTCGAATGTCACCTGCGAGAAGGCCTCGCGCTCGATGTCGAAGAGCCACACCTGATCGTTGGCCGCTGACCTTCGCACGGCCACCTCATGCCCGTCGGGCGAGAGACGGGGCTCGCTTAGAAGGCCCATGAACGGGCTCAGGGGCCGGGCCCTGCCGCCTCGATCGACAAGGACCAGCCGCGCCTCCCTTCTCGCTTGAGGCAGATAGGCGAGGAGCCCTTTCGGGTTCACTGTGAAATGGCCTACTCCGTTGTTTGACGCTTGGTACACGCCGTCGACAACCGCGACAGGGGCTGCGGTTGTGGCCAGCCGGTCGATGTCGAAGGGCGCGGCGAGAATGGATGGTCCCCGGCGGTAGACGATGTGGCCCGACTCGACATACGTGGCGGAGGTTCCGCCCTCCAGCACCGTGCGGCGCTCCCCCGTTCGAAGATCGAGCACCTCGATCCGTGCGTCATCCCAGCTTGCCAGTCGGTTCGTACCCATAGTGAAGAGAACAGCCTTGCCGCCCGGCAGGTAGTGCGGCCAGCGATGGCTCTTCTCTCCTCGTGCGCGATCGGGCTTGGTCAGCTCGCGCGGCTCGCCTCCCGAGGCGGGCACGAGCCAGAGACCCGAGAAGTTGTCTGGTGTGAACACGATGGCGTCGTCGGGGCCCCAGGTGGCGCCGTGCGATTGGATGACGCCCTCGCACACGGTGATTGGAGCGCTGCCGGTGAGCGAGGCCTTCTTGAGGCTCGAGTCGGTCTCGTCGTTGAAGCCGAGCCATGCGCCGTCGGGCGAGAAGAAGGCTCGAAACACGCCCGTCGTTCCCGGGAGAAGCCGCTCCTCCTGCTCGTCCAGGTCGCGGACGACCAACCCGGATGGAGTCGTGTAGACGATCCGTTCTCCTGTCGGGGACAGGAGGAAGCTTTCTCGACCCGACCCCGACCACTCCACGGAAAACCGGACGACGTCTTTGCGCTCCGATGCAGGATGTTGCAGCAGCCGCGAGACGAGACCGCCCAGCAACACGGCGACGCTGACGAGAGCCGCCCAGAGAGCTGGCCGGCGTGGTGCTGGAAGGAGTTGCCCCGTGGACGTCGGTTCCGCCCGGAGCTCCTCCAACTCCAGCCGCACGTCGGCGATGTCGTGCTGCCGCCGGTCCCTCTCCTTCTGGAGGCACCGCCGCAGCAGACGGACCGCCGCCGGCGGCGTCTCCCGTGGCAGATCCTCCCAGCCGGGCTCGTGCTCCAACACTGCTGCCACCGTCTCGGAGAAGGTCGTACCCTCGAAGGCACGCGTTCCGACCAGCATCTCGAAGAGCACGCAGCCGAACGCCCACACGTCGCTGCGCCGGTCCACTTCCTGTCCGCGGGCCTGCTCGGGGCTCACGTAGGGGGCGGTGCCGAGGACCGCTCCCGGCTCGCTGTGCGGCGAGGCCGAAATCGAGCAGCTTGACCCTGCCGTCTGGGAGGAGCCGGATGTTGCTCGGCTTGAGGTCGCGGTGCAGGACGCCTTTCTGATGGGCGGCTTCGAGCGCCAGGGCGATCTCGTGGGCGGCCGTCAGGGCCTCACGCAGTGGCAGCCGGCCGCGGCGAAGCCGCTCCGCGAGCGTCTCGCCTTCGACCAGCTCCATGACCAGAACCGGCACGCCGCCGTCGGAGTCCTCGAGGCCGTGAAGCGTGGCAATGCCGGGATGGTTGAGCGAGGCGAGGATGCGGGCCTCGCTTCGCAGTCGAGCCAGCCGCTCCGGCTGTCGCGCCAGCTCCTCGGGCAATGTCTTGAGGGCGACCTCGCGATGGAGCTTGGTGTCGCGGGCGCGGTAGACCTCGCCCATGCCCCCGGCGCCGAGCCAGGAGACGATCTCGTAAGGGCCCACGCGCGTTCCAGCCGACAGCATGACGGCCCGCCTGAAGTGGAAAGAGCCGACGCGATTGTAACGCCTCGCTGCGGGCCGGCGGACCTGGGATGGCGGGACCTGGGGGTACACTATCGAGCTTGAGGATCGTGTGAGCACGGATCTGCGCGTCACCACGCTCGAGCAGGCGATGCTGCGCACCGAGGCCAGCATCGAGCGGCTTTCGGAGGAGATGCGCGTGTTCAAGGACGAGATGCGTGCGTCCGCGGAGCGGGCCGATGCCAGGGCGGAGCGCGCCGACCGCCGCTGGGGCGAGCTGGCGAACAAGATGGGGACGCTCGTGGAGGACATCGTGGCACCCGGCCTGCCCACGATCTTCCGGAGCGTGTTCGGTGGCGAGCTGGAGCCGGACCTGGCGATCCGCGTCCGGCGCCGCCACCCCATCGATCCGGGCCGCACGCAGGAGTTCGACGCCATCGCCAGCGCGGGTGGGCGGTTCCTGATCAACGAGACGCGCAGCCGGCTGTCCCCGCAGGACGTGGCCGACTTCCTCACGGTGCTCGCCGAGGCCCGCGATTTCCTTCCCGAGGCGCGCGGCCAGAAGCTGTTCGGGGCGCTCGCGTCCTTCTACGTCGATCCCTCGCTGGTGCGGGCGGGCGAGCGGCATGGACTGCTGGTGCTGGGCCTGGGCCGCGGCCTGCTGGAGGTTCTCAACTCCTCCGAATTCCACCCGCGCGAGTACTGAGAATCGCTGCCGAGAGTGGCAGCGGTGAAATCGACGACGGTGCGCTACCGGCCGGACCGTTTCGTTTCCGTCGAGCCCCCAGCGCGAAACACGCGATACGTCATGAGGACCGAGCCCAGCTCGATCTGATCGCCGCCCTCGAGGGTCGTGACGCCGTCGATCTTCCTGCCTGAGACCGTGGTTCCGTTCTTGCTGCCGAGGTCCTCGATCGTCGCCTTGCCCTCGGCCACGACGATGCGCGCGTGGCGGCGCGAAACGGTGGGGGAGTCGATCCACGCCACGGCGTCGTCGGTGCGGCCGAGGAGGTTCTCGCCCTCGTGCAGCGGGATCTCGCGCTTGCCCCACTCGAGACGGCACGCCGTGCCGCGCTCGGCGCCTTGCGGCGGCGGCGCCGGCTCCGACGCGGTGCCGCAGAACGCATATCCGAAGCCGCGCACGTTGCGGATGAAGCGCGGCTTCTGCTCGTCGTCGCCCAGGACCGCCCGGATCTCGGCGATGACGCGGCGAAGGCTCGTCTCCGCGACGAAGGTCTTCGGCCACAGCCGGTCGTGAAGCTGCGCCCGAGGCACCGCCTCGGGACGACGCTCGAGCAGCGCCGCGAGGCACTCGACGGCCTTGGGCGACAGGTGAAGGGGACCGGCCGGGCCCCGCAGCTCGCGGCTTCCGGAGTCGAACTCGAAGGCGGCGAATCGCCAGCGCACGCTTTCACACAACCGTCACGCAGCCCGAACGGAGGCGAAACCCACTCCGCGGGGGCGAGGCCGACATTCTGCCACGTCGACTGAGAACCGGACTCGCCTGGCCAGGCGGCTCACCGAAGGGAGCCGCCCGTGGGACGCATCGCTCTGGAGTGGGGAGCCGTCTGCGCCGCCCTGATCGCCACGCCGGTCGGGGTCAGGGCGCAGGATGTCGCAGCCGAGGCCGTGCCGTTCCGCGTCCGGATGCCGTACATCGAGACGGCTCAGGCAGTGAGGCGCGTCCTCGGCGCCGCCGACGGGCGGCTCGCCCGTTCGACCTGCCAGGAAGTCCTCACCGACTTCCGCGATGGCTCGACCCGTACCCTGAAGGATGCGCTCGATGCCAACGGGGTGTCGGCACGGGACTATCTGAGGTGGATCCTCTTCGTCCAGGACCGCGGCTCGCGGGCGTGCAAGGTCAAAGGCACGGTGGCCGTCACGGAGCCGGGCAGCCGCGTCGTCTTCATCTGCCCGCGTGCGTTCCTGGAGATGGCGCAGACCGATCCCGAGCGCGCCGAGGCCACGGTGATCCACGAGATGCTCCACAGCCTCGGGCTCGGCGAGAACCCGCCGAGCTCGAAGGAAATCACGGAGCGGGTGCTCCGGAGGTGCGCGCCCTGACCACTCGGAACGAGTGGACTCAGCTCCGGATGGAGCAGGACCGGCGGCTCTTCCTCGAGTCCGCGAGCACGGCGCTCGCGGCGTGGCTACCAGCGCTCGCCGCCGGCCTCCCCTGGCGACGCCGCGGTGCGGTTCGTGGGCGAGGGCGGCCTTCCGCTGGAGCGGACCGTGGGCTCCCCCCGCTCGTCGTTCCCTCCGAGCGGTTCTTCGTCCGGACGGCGTGCCCGGATCGGATTCCGGACGCGGCCTCCTGGAAGGTCCGCCTTGGAGACACGGTCCGCGTCGACTTCAGCACCACCGCCGGTAGATCGTGTGATCCTCGACGAACTCGCCGGCAGGAGCCTCGCTCAGCGGCTGGGACTGCCGCTCATCGGTACCCTCGGCATCCTGCTTGCGGCCAAACGAAAGGGCCTCATCGGCAGCGTGCGCGAGCCGATGGACGCCCTCCGACGCGGCGGGTCTCGTGTTGCCGACGAGCTGTACGAACACGTGCTCCAGCGGGCCGACGAGCCAACGTGACGCTCCTCGCGGCTCTTCGCGGGACTTGCCTACGGAGTCTCCGGGGAGCGCGTGTTCGAGGGCGCATGCGGGCGCCGGGGGCGACGTCGATGCTCATGGAGCCCGCGAGGCCCGCGAGCCCTCGACGACCGTGTCCGCGGCCATCGGGACGTTCCTGCCTGATGTGAAAACTTGTCACGCCGCGGAAGGTGACAGCGTCTGACATATATGAGGAGGCAGGATGTGTCGATCCTGGTCGCTCTGGTTCGTCCAATGGGGTAGGAGGCCGCGAACGTGAGCTGCATGTCCAGTCCGGAAGGGGGCGCCTGCCGGGCGCCGTTGCCGAAGCCGCGATTCGAGGACGTCGGAGGAGGGCGCGTGTGGGAACGCTACGCGGCCACCCTCTACCTGCGGGCCGCCGCGACGACGGACGACGCGTCGGAGCGCAACTTCCTCAAGCGCCGGGCTGCGGAGCTGATCCTGCCGGCCGTCGCGCGCGCCTCGTAGCGCCCGCCGGGAACACTCCAAGGTCTATAGTGTGACCGGTGACCGATATTGCACCCGTCACGGAGGTTCCATTGACGACGCCGCGCGCCGCCACGCCCGACGACGTCGAGGTCCTCGCCGCGCTGTGGCATGCGGGTTGGCGCGACGCCCACCTGGGGCACGTCCCCGAAGCCCTCATGCCCCATCGCCGGCCCGGGGACTTCCGCGAGCGGATGAAGCCTCGAGTCTCCCTGACCACCGTTGCCGTGAGCGGAGCCCGCCCGGTCGGGTTCGTGACCGTGCACGGCGACGAGGTGGAGCAGCTCTATGTCTCCGCCGAGGCGCGCGGCCAAGGCGTCGCCGATGCCCTGCTCCGGCACGCCGAGCAGGCGATCGCAGCACGCTTCCCGCTCGCCTGGCTCGCCGTCGTCCCGGGCAATGCCCGTGCAAGGCGCTTCTACGAGCGGAACGGCTGGCGCGACGCGGGGGCGTTCGACTACCCGGCGGAGACTGCGGACGGGACCATCCTGGTCCCGTGTCGCCGCTACGAGAAGCCGACGACCGTCTGACGGCGGGCAGTCAGGCAGGTGCCGCGCCTACGCCACCCGCCTCGGCACCTGGCCTGCCAGCGTGAGCAGGAAGCGCATCACCTTGTGGCCGGGATCGGCCACAGGGCCGAACATGAGCGGGCAGCCACCGTCGATCACGTGGATGCCGTGCTCGCGTCCCCAGTCCGCGGCGAGCCTGGAGACGCTGCCGGTTCCGATGGAGCGGTGCATCCACACCTGCTTGATGCCGAGCTCGGCGCACTCGCGCATCGTCGCCTCGGCGTGCTCGGGCCGCGTCGCGATCACCACGGCCTCGACTCCGCCCGGGATCGACTTCAAGTCGTGGAAGCACGGGTCGCCTTCCACCCGGTCGGCGTTGGGGTTCACGGCGAAGACCTCGTACCCTCGCTGCCGCAGGCGCTGGTACACGACGTTGCCCCCGTGGCTGCCCGGGGTCCGCGAGACCCCGGTGACGGCCAGGCGCTTCCTCGAGAGAAACTCGCGCGCGGCCTCCTTGACGGTCGACATGGGCGCCCTCCTGACCCACACGGCCAGCAAGGCGCGTACCTTCCTTGGAAGTCCACCTCCTGGCCCGGGTGCGGGCGATGGCGCGCACGTCCTTCGCGACGGGTCGACCCGTGCGCATGGCTTGCTGGCCGGTGCCCGGCGAACCCTCTCGCGGCAGAATGGAGCGCGAGCAAAGGAAGGCCAGGGATGAGCGACGAAGCGGCGGAAGCGGGAACGGTTGTCGTCAGCGGCAGCGCCGCGGGCTTCGCCCAGGAGATTCGCGTGGGCCGGCACCGCCTGGCGGCCGACGAGCCGGCGGCCGCCGGCGGCACCGACACGGGACCGAACCCTTACGATCTCTTGCTGGCCGCGCTCGGCACGTGCACCTCGATGACGGTCTCGATGTACGCGCGGCGGAAGGGCTGGCCCCTCGAGTCCGTCACGGTACGTTTGCGCCACTCGAAGGTCCACGCGAAGGACTGCGCGTCCTGCGAGCAGAAGGAAGGAATGCTCGACCTCATCCAGCGCGAGGTCCACCTCGCGGGCGCGCTGGAGGACGCGCAGCGCGCGCGCCTCCTCGAGATCGCCAACAAGTGCCCGGTGCACCGGACGCTCACGTCCGAGATCGAGATCCAGACGCGCCTGGCGTAGGCGGTCGCCGGGCGAGCTCGCCGTAGCGCCCCGGCGTGACCCGGCGCCGCGCGGGCCCCTTCGACGTAAGCTCGTCAGATGGCGGGTCCGACCTCGGCCAAGCCGGCCGTCGCTCTGGTCACCGGCGCGAACCGTGGCCTCGGCCTGGAGACGTGCCGGCAACTGGTGCGGCGCGGGTGCCGCGTCGTCATGGCCGGCCGCGACCGGGACCGGCTGCTCGACGCGATGCGCTCGCTGGATGCCGGCGACGATCGACTCATGGCCGTCACCATGGACGTGCGTGAGCCGGCCGCGATCGCCGACGCCCATGATCGCGCGGTGCGCCGCTTCGGGCAGGTCGACGTCCTCGTCAACAACGCGGCGGTGCTCCTTCACGAGAACAGCGAGCCCCTCTCGATTCCGGCCGAGGGATTCCACACGACCTTCGAGACGAACGTCTTCGGCGCGATCGAGGTCTGTCGCGCGTTCGTGCCCTCGATGGGGGAGCGGGGCTACGGTCGCGTCGTGAACGTGTCCTCGGGAGCGGGTCAGCTCTCGCGGATGTCGACCTATGCGCCCGCGTACTCGGTCTCGAAGGCCGCGCTCAACGCCTTCACGCGGACTCTCGCCGCTGCCTACCGGGGCAAGGGCGTGCTCGTGAACGCAGTGGACCCCGGCTGGGTGCGCACCGACATGGGCGGGGCCCACGCCCCTCGCTCGGTCGAGCAGGGCGCCGACACGATCGTCTGGCTCGCGACGCTGCCCGACGGCGGTCCGACCGGCGGCTTCTTCCGGGACCGCGGACCCATCGAGTGGTGAACGCCCCCGCCGGATCCGCGTGCTAGATTTCAGCACTGGCGCCGAGTCCAGACCGTGGCCAGAAGGGGAGCGGGATGGTGTCGCCGAGGAGGGACCGGCTGCCGCTGCTGCTCGCGCTGCTCCTCGCGCTCGGCCCCGGCTGCCGCCGGGCGCCGCCCGGGCATCCGACGTCCGCCGACCTCGCCGTGCCATACGAGGTGGACAGCCTGGATCCCCACGCAGCGGACCGGCTGAGCGCGTTCGCCATTCTCTTCAACGCGTACGAGGCCCTGGTGGACGCAGACGCCGAGCTGCGCCTGAGACCGGCCCTCGCCACGCGCTGGGAGTGCCCGGATCCCTTGACCTGGATCTTCCATCTCCGGCCCGGGGTGACCTTCCACGACGGGAAGCCCCTGAGGGCCGCCGACGTCGTCTACTCCCTGGAGCGGGTTCGACGCAGCGAGGAGCTGCAGGTCGGGAACTTCGCGAGGGACATCGCGAGCGTCGACGCCCTGGACACGCTGGTCGTCCGCGTGCGCACGAGCGTGCCCAGCCGCGTGCTCCTGGCCAAGCTGCGCCACGTGGCGATCGTGCCCGAGGGCTCGACAGCGGAGCGACTCCGCCTCGCCACGGACGGCACCGGCCCGTTCGCCGCGGCCGCGTGGCAGCCGGGCCGCGACCTCCGCCTCCTGCGCCACGAGGCCTATTGGGGCAGGAAGCCCGCGCTGCGCGAGGTGGGCATCGCCCTCGGCCGCGGGCCGGAGGAGGCCGTCGAGGGTCTCCGGGGCGGCCGCTTCCAGCTCGTCAAGTGCGATTCTCGCTCCGCCGCTCTCGCCGTCCGCTTCGTCGCCAAGGCGCGCGACAGCCTGTTCGTGAAGTACCTGGCCTTCGACCTCGCCCGCGACGTGACTCCCGGCTATCGCGAGGGTCGGAACCCGTTCCGGGACGTGCGCGTCCGGCGAGCGGTGGCGATGGCGATCGACCGCGCCCGCCTCGTCTCGATCCTGGGCAACGACGCCCGCGTCGCCACCCAGCCGATCTCGCGCGCCGTGTTCGGCTTCGACCCCGACATGCCCGAGCCCGGGGTCGATCCCGAGGGCGCCCGGAGGCTCCTGGCGGAGGCGGGCTTTCCCGCCGGCTTCGGCGCCACGCTCCACGCGCGACCGTTCGCCGCGACCGCCGCGCCCGCGGTCCGCGACGACCTCGCCCGCGTCGGCATCCGCGCCGAGCTCAGGAGCGTCACTGACACCGAGCACTTCGAGCTGCTCGCGCGCAAGCAGCTCACGCTCTGGATCACCGGGATCGCGTGCGGGACGGGCGACGCCAGCGAGCTGTTCGAGGACCTGATCCACACGCCGGGCGGGGCGGGGCGCTTCGGCTCGCTGAACGACGGCGGGTACTCCAATCCGGGCCTCGACGCCGCGATCGAGCGGAGCGTCGCGATCGAGGAGCCGGGGCTCCGCCTCGACGCCTTCCGGGAGATCCTGCGCCAGGTGATGGCGGACCAGGTCGTGGTTCCCCTCTACACCGACCGGGACGTGTTCGCGCTGGCGCCCCACCTCGAGTGGGAGCCGCGCGCCGACGGCGAGATCCGCGCGGCGGACATCACCTTCGCGCGCTGACGGAGTCGACGCTTCGGCTCACGGCCGCACCTCGAAGTCGCTGCCTGGGTGAGCTAGCCTTGCTCCAAGGAGGCAGGCCATGACGACCAGGTACCTGCTGATCCGCGAGGGCGCTTTGGCGGCTGCGGCCGGGACGCTCCTGAGCGTAGCCGGCGCAGGCGCGGACGGTCCCAACCCACGCCCCGGTTCGAGTTCGACGGCGCCGAGGTCCGCAGCACTCACGAATGGACGCGGCTCCGTAGGGATCCGGGAGAGCCCGTCGCCACCGGTCTGCGGCGCGGGCTGCAGTGTACCTTCCTGGAGCGTTTCGAGCTTCATCGCGATGCGGACGGCTGGCGTGCCAGAGCGAGGATGACGGCGAGCTGAGAGAGGGCGTCCGTCGGCTGTCGATTCCGGCCCACTCCGTTCGTTTAGGGGGTGAGCGGGGGCGAGGGACCGGCCCGCGGGAAAGGAGCGACGGATGCGCAAGATCGTCGGCTTTCGCGATTCGGTCATGATGGAGATGATGGGCAAGGGGATGGCCCAGGGCGCGCCTCCCACCGCACTCCGGCTCGCCGACAGCGTGACCACGACGAAGGGGGAGCGATGAGCCAGTACATGCTCGCGATCTACCAACCCGACGGCGAACCGCCGCCGCCTTCGTTCCTGGAGTCGGTGGCGCGCGATCTGCACGCGCTCAACGAAGAGATCAAGGCGGCCGGAGGCTGGGTCTTCAGCCGAGCCCTGCATGCCCCGAGCACGGCGACGGTCGTCCGGCTCCGCGACCGGCAGGTCGTGACGACCGACGGCCCCTACGTCGAGAGCAAGGAGCACATCGGCGGCTTCTGGATCGTCGAAGCGCCCGACCTCGACGTCGCTCTCGCCTGGGCGGCCAAGGCGGCGCGGGCGACCACGCTGCCGATCGAGGTGCGCCCGTTCCAGGACGTGCCCGAGCACTGAGCCGGCTTGGAACCCGCGCATGCGGCGGACGTCGAGCGGGTGTTCCGGGCGGAGCACGGCCGCGCCGTGGCGATCCTCATCCGCGTCTTCGGCGACGTCGACGTCGCCGAGGAGGCGGTGGCGGAAGCCTTCGCCGCGGCCGTCGAGCGCTGGCCGCGGGACGGCCTGCCGCCGAGTCCCGTCGGCTGGATCATCACGACGGCGCGCAACCGGGCGATCGACCGGCTGCGCCGCGAGGCGTCGCGTGCCGACCGCCACGCGCAGGCGGCCCTGCTGCACGCCCGCGACGAGCCGATCCACGAGGGGCCGGTGCGGGACGAACCCTTGCGGCTGATCTTCACCTGCTGCCACCCCGCCCTGGGCCGCGCCGCCCAGGTCGCGCTCACGCTGCGGCTCCTGGGCGGGCTCACCACCGCCGAGATCGCGCGCGCCTTCCTGGTTCCTGAGCCGACCATGGCGCAGCGGCTGGTCCGCGCCAAGGGCAAGATCCGCGACGCGAAGATCCCGTACCGCGTCCCGGCCGCGGCCAACCTCCCGGAGCGCCTGCAGTCGGTGCTGGCGGTCGTCTATCTCGTCTTCAACGAGGGCTACACCGCCACCTCGGGAGCCGCTCTGGTTCGCGCCGAGCTGTGCGGCGAGGCGATCCGCCTCGGGCGCCGGCTCGCGGAGCTGATGCCCGACGAACCCGAGGTGGCCGGGCTGCTCGCTCTGATGCTGCTCCTCGAGTCGCGCCGGGCGGCGCGGACCACTGCCGCCGGCGAGCTCGTGCCCCTGGCCGACCAGGATCGGTCGCGTTGGGACCAGGCCCTCGCCGCCGAAGGTCGGTCGATCGTCCGCCGCTGCCTTCGGCGCAACGAACCCGGCGTCTACCAGATCCAGGCCGCGATCAGCGCCGTGCACAGCGACGCGCCTTGCGCGGCGGCCACCGACTGGCGGCAGATCCTCGAGCTCTACGACCACCTGCTCACCTGCGACCCGGGCCCGGTCGTGGCGCTCAACCGGGCCGTGGCGGTGGCGGAGGTCGAAGGGCCGGGTCCGGCGCTCGCGCTCGTCGACGCGCTCGACCTCGGCTCGTATCACCTGTTCCATGCCGTCCGCGCCGACCTGCTGCGCCGCCTGGGCCGCGGAACCGACGCAGTCCGCGCCTACGAGAGCGCCATCGCGCTGACGGAAAACGCCGCCGAGCGCGAGTTCCTGAGCAACCGCCGGCGGTCCCTGGACGGCTAGATCGGCCTCTCGAGCGTCACGAGCGGTACGCCTTCTCGAGCGCGGCGATGTCGAGCTTGACCATCTTCAGCATGGCGTGAGCGACTCGCCTTGCGCGCGCCGTGCTCTTGCCGCGCATCAGCGCGTCGAGCCTCGCGGGCACGATCTGCCACCTCAGCCCGAACCTGTCGATGAGCCACCCGCACGCCTGCGGCCTGCCTCCTCCCTTGAGGAGCGCGTTCCAGTAGCGGTCCAGCTCCTTCTGGTCTTCACAGAGAACCACGAGCGAGATCGCGTCGTTGAAGTGGTCGTGGAGCCCCGCCGTGATGGCCTGGAAGCGCTGGCCGAACAGTGTGAAGTCGACCACCTTGACCGAGCCGGCCGGCCCGCTCGGCGAGTCGACCGGCAGCGGCCACACGCCGTCGACCCGCGAGTCGGGGAAGATCGACGCATAGAACCTGGCCGCCTTCTCGGCTTCCGTCGCGTACCAGAGGTGCGTGAAGATCTTCGGCCGCAGCTTCGATCTCTTCGACCTTGCTCTCGCAGCCATCTCCCTGCCTCCTTCGATGCCCGTCGCCTCCCCTCGACCAGTATGTCTCAGTGAGTCCCGGTTCGCGGCCTCGAATCGGCGCGCGCCCTCGGTCGCCTGGATCCCTGCGCTCAACCCCCTGGACTTGCGGTGGGGAGGGGGTCCCGCACGCGCCGGCGTTCCAGGAGCTGGGTGGACAGGCTTGCCCCTCGCCCCGGCTCGCTCCACGGACACACCTCGATGCAGATGGCGCAGCCGTAGGTCTTGACGAAGTAGGGTATGCACTTGTCGAAGTCCACGTACCATTTCCGCTCGCCGCGCACCATCTGCTTGTCGTCGTAGATGGCGCGCGGCGGGCAGTCGTCCACACAGCGCCGGCAGACCAGGCAGAGGTCGTCCACGCCGATGTCGACCGGCCTGTCGAGGGCGAGCGGCAGGTCCGTGAGCACCGCGGCGAGGCGGAAGTTCGATCCGTGCTCGACGCCGATCATCGATCCGTGTTTGCCCAGCTCTCCCAGGCCGGCACGGACGGCGAGCGGGATCATCAGGATGTCGGTGCTGTTGGGATTGCCGTAGGCGCGCGCCGGCCAGCCCATCGCGCGGATCCGCTCCGCGAGGCGGACGGCGATCCGCGCCACGCGGCGATACGTGCGCATGACCTCGGCCGCTGCCCGGGCTTGCGGGGCATAGGCCATCTCGCGCCGATCCATCTCCAGGCCCAGGCAGATGGCGTACCGCAGGCCCGGCTCGCGCCCCTCGTACAGGTCTTCCTCGGTCACCTCGGTCACGCCGACGACCGACGCGCCGAGGCTCTTTGCCAGCGCCTTCACCTCGGCGGCCATCGGCACCGGATCGGCGACTTCGCGTCGAGCGGCGGCGACGGGCCCCTCCGAGCGCCGGAGCTGCCAGGTGTTGTAGATGACGTGGCGCACGACGCGCCAGGGGTTGATCATGCTGAAGAAGTCGTCGAGCGCCTTCCACGCCATCGGCTCGCCGCCGCTGCTGTGGAAGACGTGCCGCGCCCGGCTCTTCCGCGTCTCCCCGAGGCCGTTGATCGCGTTGCCGGACACCGGCGGCTCGCGGTAGCCGAACGCATAGGCCGGCGGGGGAGCCTGATACGGCTTCACCGCCCCTCCCGCATCGAGTGCTCGCGGTGGCGGGTTGGCCCACCCGCATCCACCCAGAACACCTCTCCCCGCGCCTCGCACCCTCGATACGCGCGCCGCAGCCGCCCGCCGTCGACCCAGTACGAAACGATCATGGCCACGATCCGCCGGAGGATCTGAAGGTCGCGCTTCAAGCGGCTTGCGGGCTGGTCGGACTGGAGAGTGCGCACTCTGGGGATCGGGAGGCCGACGGATAGGATACCTGAGAGCTCCCCCATCGAGCTCTGCGATACTTCGAACATTCCGTTGGCGAACTGGAGCACAGTCTCTCGCCTCGCTCGCGCTCTTCCCGAGACCGAGGGAGGGTGGTCGAAGCAAGGCCTGCGCGAGTGGCGCGTGAAGGGGAAGCTGCTTGCCTGGGAGCGACCGTTGCGGCGCGCCGATCTCGAGGCGCTCGGTGACCGCGCTCCGAAGGGCGCGATCCTCGGCGTGTTCGTCCCCGATCTCGACACGAAGGAGCTGCTCGTCGCGAACCGCGGCGCGATCTATTTCACCACGCCGCACTTCGACGGCTATTCGGTCGTCCTCGTCCGCCTCGGAAAGGTCGGCGCCGGCGAGCTGAAGGAGCTTCTCCGCCAGGGATGGACGGCGCGCGCGCCGAAGAAGGCCAGGCGGAGGTCGAGATGACGAAGGGGAATCGACCGGGCATCCCAGGGGGTGCTTCCGCAGCGACGAGCACGCCGACGCGCGCTACTCGGACCGCAGCGCCACGGCCGGGTCGATGCGCATCGCGCGTCGCGCGGGCACCCAGGCCGCAGCCAGCGAGGCGAGCGCCAGCGCCGCGGTGACGGCGGCGAGCAGCGCGGGGTCCCACGCGACCGCGCCGCGCAGCGCCGACGAGAGCGCCCGCCCCATGCCGAATGCCAGCACCACGCCGGCGCCCAGCCCCACCGCCGCCAGTCGGAGGGCCTGGCCCACGGTGAGGCCCAGCACGTTCCGCCTGGTTGCGCCCAGGGCCATGCGCACTCCGATCTCGACCGTGCGCAGGCTCACCCGGTACGAGAGGAGGCCGTAGACGCCGCTCACGGCCAGCACCAGGGCCAGCACGCCGAACGAGGCCATCATGCCGGCGATGTACTGCATCCCGATGGTGCCTCGGTGGATCGCGCGCCGCATGCTCAGCACGTCGTCCGCCGGCTGGTCCTTGTCCACGTCCATCAGGGCGCGGCGCGCGGCGGGCCCGAGCGTGTCGGGATCCCCCGTGGTGCGCAGCGCGAACGCCAGGCGCGTCCGCGGCTCCTGGCGCATGGGCACGTACATCGTCGAGTAGTTGCGCCGCGTGACCCAGTGGTGGATCACGTCGCCGCAGACGCCGACCACCGTCAGCCAAGGCTGGTCGCCCTCGCGGGTCGCGGTGCGGAAGCGCTTGCCGAGCGCGTCCTGCCCCGGCCAGAACCGCTGGGCGAAGGAGCGGCTGACCACGGCCACGCGCGGCGCGTCGGCGTCGTCGCCCTCCTCGATCGCTCGCCCCTCGAGGAGGGGCAGCCGCATCACGGCGAAGTAGCTGGGCTCGACCCAGCGGGCGTCCACGTTCGGCGGATCCGCGTCCTTCGCGAGCGGCTGGCCCTCGATCTCGACGCCGCGCCAGTTGTTGCTGCCGCGCGCGGGCAGCACGTTCGCGGCCGTCACTCCCGTGACGCCAGGCAGCGCGGCGAAGCGGGCGGAGACATCGCGCACGAAGCCCAGGCGCTGCTGGGGCTCCGGGTATGCGCGCTCGGAGAGGCCGACGTCGAGCCCCAGCAGACCCTCCGGCTCGTACCCTTGCGGGCCGTTCAAGAGCGCGAGGGAGGAGCGGACGGCCAGGCCCGCCGTCGCTACCAGCACCAGCGCCGCTGCCATCTGCACGACCACGAGCGCGTCCCGCCCGCGCTGGCGCCCTCGCCCGGCGGTAGACGCGCGGCCGCCTTCGTGCAGCACGTCGCTCGCCGAGGCCCTCGTGACGCGCAGGGCCGGGATCGCGCTGAACAGCCCGGCCGCAACAAGCCCCAGCGCGGCGCTGAAGGCGAGCGTGCGCCAGTCCGCGCCGAGGTTGTTCCAGCCCGGCAGGTAGCGGAGGATCTCGGCCGGCATGTTCTCGCGCGCGATCCGCGCGCCGAGGGCCATGAGCGGGATCGACAGCGCGGTCGCCCCCAGCGCCATCACGACTCCTTCCGTGAAGAGCTGGCGGACGACGTGACGGCGCGCGGCTCCCAGCGCCATCCGCAGGGCCAGCTCGCGCTGCCGCTCGGCGCCCCGGGCCAGCACCAGGTTCGCGACGTTCACGCACGCGATGAGCATCACCAGGACGGCCGCCGCCTGCCAGATGGCGAGGACCTGAGGGAGCACGGGATCTCCGAAGCCGATGTTGAAGGGCATCACCTCGATGCCGCGCCCCGTGTTCGTCTGGGGATACTCCGCTTCGAGCCGCTTGGCGATGACTCCCAGGGCTGCCTTCGCCTCGCCGATCGACTGCCCCTCCGCCAGCCGGCCGATCACGCTGAGGGAGTGCTGGTCGCGGCGCGCTTCGCCCGGAGCGGGCAGGACGAGAGGCACCCAGGCCTCCGACCCCTCCGGGAACTGGAACTTCGGCGGCGCGATGCCCACCACGTCGTAGGGCTCGCCGTTGAAGGTCACCGTGCGGCCCACCATCGGCTCGCCTCCGAAGGTCCGACGCCAGAGCGCGTCGCTCAGGATCACGCGACGGTCCTGGCCTTCACGCGCCTCGTCCGGGGTGAACGCACGGCCGGCCGCGGGACGCACCCCGAGGGCCTCGAAGAAGCCGGGGGAGACGAGAGCGGCCTCGACGCGCTCGGCCCCCGCGTCGGCCCGCAGGTTCGCCTCCCAGCGGCCCATCGCGATCATCTCGGCCAGGCCGCCGCGGCCCTGCGCCTCCCAGTCGAGCAGGTTGGCGGGCGCGACCGTGTCCCTGTCGATCCCGCCGAGGTTGAGGTCCGTCTCCGCCACGCGGACGAGGCGGCTGGCGTTGGGGAAGTCGAACGCCCGCAGGACCAGCGCGTCCAGAAAATTGAAGATGATGCCGTTCGCCGCCAGACCAATCGCAAGCGTGCCAACCATGAGCAGGCTCGCTCCCGGAGTCTTCGCCAGCGACCGCCACGCATAACGCACGTCGTTCGCGAACTGGGACATCGGGACCTCCTCGGCAGGGGACCTCGATGTCGGAACGCGCGGGTGTGGCGAAGAGTTCCGAGAACTCGCGGTCGGACGGGCTCGAGGTGGAGGCGGAACCATCCGTCGGAAAATCGGACTCTCTGCTAGTATTCCTCCCGCCTCAATCCCAGGCCGGGGGTGTATGACCCAGCAACGTAGCGTGATTTGTGGAACCGGCAGCCACATCCCCAGCGAAGTCGTGCCCAACGCGCACTTCCTTGGGCGCGAATTCCGTGCTCCCGACGGCAGCGCGATCGGCAAGAGCAACGAGGAGATCCTGCGGCAGTTCGAGGCGATCACTGGGATCCGCGAGCGTCGCTACGCCTGCTCCAGCCTGGTGAGCTCCGACCTGGGAGCGGATGCGTCCGAGCAGGCTCTGGCGTCCGCTGGCTGCGATCGGGAGGACCTCGACTACATTCTGTTCGCCCACAATTTCGGCGACGTCCGCGCGGGCTCCAACGTCCCGGACCTGGTCCCGGCTCTCGCCGCGCGCGTCAAGGCCAAGCTGAAGATCCGCAACCCACGCACCGTCGCTATGGACCTGGTGTTCGGATGCCCGGGCTGGCTGCAGGGCGTGATCCAGGCCGACGTAATGATCCGTTCGGGCGAGGTTCGGCGAGTCCTGGTGATCGGCGCCGAGACGCTGTCGCGCGTTTCCGATCCCCACGACCGCGACTCCTTGATCTATGCCGACGGGGCGGGAGCCGTGATCCTGGAGGCTCGGGACGCCGGCGACTGGGGCATCCTGGCCCATGCCGTTCGTTCCGACACTCTCGAACACTGCGGGATGCTCATGATGGGGCCGTCGTACAAGAAGGAGAGCTTCCTCGAAGCGCTGTTCCTGAAGATGGAAGGACGCAAGCTGTACCGCTATGCCCTCTGCACCGTGGCGGGCGCGATCAAGGAAGCGCTGGATCGCGCGTCGGTCGACCTGCGTGATGTTGCCAAGGTCCTCATCCACCAGGCCAACGGCAAGATGGACGAGGCGATCCTGTTGGCGCTGTACGAAATGTGCGGGATTCCGGCCGTTCCGGAGCGCGTCATGCCCATGACCATCTCGTGGCTGGGCAACAGCTCGGTAGCGACGATTCCCACCCTGCTCGACCTGATCAGGCGCGACCGCCTCGACGGCCACCGGATCCGCCCGGGCGACACGATCGTGTTCGCTTCGGTAGGCGCGGGCATGCATGTCAACGCCGTGGTCTACCGAGAGAGCCCATGACTCGTTGCGCGGCAGAGCGGATCGGCTGATTCGCGTTTGATGGCGTGACACGATGCGGCCTTCCGGGCGCTCGTCCTCTCGCGTGCGGGCCCTTGTCATTCCTTACCGCCTCGACGTTGCCGACGTGATATCATCGTTGGACACTGAGCTGCGTGGGCTGCTCCAAAGCCCCTCCACGAGCCCCGTGCCGTGAGAGGAACGCCCATGACCGCAGCCATCACCATCGGCCGTCCCGCCCCCGGCGTGGGCAGCTCCAGCGGGATCCGGCTCGAGTACTGCGGCTTCCGCAACACCGAGGTGAGCCGCGAGTACGTGCTCCTCGCGCGGCTCCTGGACGACGAGCGCGAGTACGTGGTGGCGATCGCGCACGCGGCTTTCGCATCGAGGCGGGTGTCGTTCCAGGACGGCCCCGACATCTGTTTCCAGAGGCTGCGTCGCGAGCTGCTCGGCCAGTCCCTGCTCCCGCTCCCACCGCTGACGATCACGGAGGTCGAGCTGGCCGCCTATCGCACGGCGCACGCGCCTGTCGCCACACGGCGCGCGGCGGCGGCGATGCTGTGGCCCGCGGGATCGGAAGGCAACCCGGCGCCGCACCCGGGGATCGAAAACAAGGCGGGCACGGCCCCGCGCACCTGAAAGAAGGACATCCCATTCAGCCCAAACTATTCGTCGGTAACCTCAGCTACGAGATCACCCCGGACCAGCTACGCGAGCTCTTCACGCAGGCCGGCTCCGTGAGCGACGTCTCGATCCCGCGGTCGCACGAGGACGGCCGTCCCCGCGGCTTCGCCTTCGTCGAGATGGCGAGCGCGGAAGCCGCCCAAACCGCGGTCGACAGGTTCAACGGCTACGAGTTGGACGGACGCGCGCTTCGGGTCAACGAGGCCGGCCAGCCCGGACCGCGCGCGCGGTTTGACGGCGGCCGACCCGGCCCGCCCGGCTTCCGGCCGCGCCGGAAGGGCAGCCGCCGCAACGTGCGCGCGCGGAAGCGGGGCTTCTGAGCGGCTCGAGTCCTGGGACTCGCTTGTGATCCGGGAGCACCGCCGGCCGCGCCCTACTCAGAGCGCAACGCTCGCATCGCCGGGATCGAGAGGGCCCGCCATCCCGGCACGGCGATGGCCAGCACCGCCACCGCGAGCAGCGTCAGAGCCACCGTCAGCAGCGTGACCGGATCGTTCGGGCTCACGCCGTACAGCAGACTGCTCGCCATCCGCACCGCCACCAGCGCGACCACCAGCCCGCTCGCAAGCCCCACGACCACGGGCCGCAATGACTGGCGCAGCAGCAGCCCCATCACCTGACCCTGGCTGGCGCCGAGCGCGGTGCGTACGCCGATCTCGCGGGTGCGCGCAGCGACCGCCTGCGCGGTCACGGCATAGGTGCCGATCGCCGCCAGGAACAGCGCGAACAGCGCGAATGCGTTGAGCAGGAACAAGGCGAAGCGGCGCGCTGCCAGCGAGGCTTCCAGCGCGTCGTCCAACGACCGCACGCTGGCGGCGGGCACCTCCGGGTCGACCGCGCGGAGTTCGCGGCGCAGCGGCTCCGCCAGGAGCATCGGCTCGCCAGCGGTCGAGACAGCGAAGCTCATGTTGTTGGCGAGCCACACCGCCACCGGTTGCGGGATTTGCAGGATCGGCACGTACACGTCGAACGTGGCCGGAGCGTCGAGACCGTAATGCTTCACGTCTCCCACCACGCCCACGATCTCGACGCTGCGCGGCCGCCCGCCGTCGTCGATGGTCAGGGTGCTGCCGATCGGGCTCGCCTCGCCGAAGAAGCGCCGTGCCAGGCCGCCGTTGACGATCGCGACCGGTGCCGCCTGCGGGCCGTCCGCGGCGGTGAACCCGCGCCCCTTGAGCAGCGGGATTCCCAGCGTACGGAAGTAGTCTTCGCTGATCATCCGATACTGCGCCGCGGGCGCTCCCGCACCATCAACCAGAGGTCGACCCGCCGTGGCGAAGTTGACGGTCGCCCGCCAGTCCTCGAGGGGCAGCACCGACGCCGCCGCGGCACCCGCCACGCCCGGCAGCCGCCGCAACCGCAGCGCGAGTCGTTCGTAGAAGGCCGCCAGGGCAGCCGGATTGCCGTAGCGATCGCGCGGCAACGAGAGCCGCGCCGTCAGCACATGCGGCGCCTGCCAACCGGGATCGACCGAGGAGAGTCGCAGGAAGCTCTGGATCAGGAGCACAGCACCCGCCAGGAGGACCAAGGCGAGCCCGAATTCGGATGCGACCAGCACCAGCCGCCCCACCCTGTTGGCGCGCCCGGGGCCCGAGCGCGTGTGCTCGCGCAACGCGTCCTGCGGATCGGTGCGGGCAGCGCGGAGCGCTGGCACCAACCCGGCCAGGGCGCCGGTGGCCAGCGCGAGCCCGAACGCCAGCAGCGCGACCGACGTGTCGAAACCGAGCTGCGTGCGTCGCGGCAGCTCGGCCGGACCGAGGGCCAGCAGCACCCGTAACGCGAATTGGGCAACGACCAGTCCGAGCGCACCTCCGGCCACGGCCAGCAACACCGTCTCTCCCACCACCAGCCTCACCAGCTCACTCTGGCCGGCACCGATCGCGGCCCGCAAGGCAAGCTCTTGCGCCCGCGCCGCCACCCGCGCCAGCACCAGGTTCGCCAGATTGACCGCCGCGATGGCCAGCATCAGCGCCATGGCGCCCTGCAGCGTCAGCAACAACACGCGCACGCTGCCGACGATCTCGGCGTGGACACCCGCGAGCGAGACGCCGGTCTTGGCCGCGTTGGTCTCGGCGTATTCCTGGCGCAGGCTCTGGGCGATACGGACGAATTCGTCCTGGAACTGCGCCGGCGTCACGCCCGGCCCGAGCCGCGCGATCATCCGCATGAAGTCCGCGCCGCGCGCGTTCCGGCGGGCGTCGGTCTCCAGCACCAGCGGCACCACCAGATCGGCCTCGCGGCCCGGCAGGACGAAGCCAGGGGCCAGCACGCCGATCACCGAATAGCTTTCGCCGTTGAGCCTCAGCGTGCGCTCCAGCACCGCCGGGTCGGCGGCGAAGCGGCGCCGCCACAGGCCGTGGCTGAGCAGGACCACGCGGCGTCCGCCGGCCCGCTCCTCCTCGGGCAGAGGGCGCCGCCCGAGCGCCGGGTCGGCGCCGAGCAGCCCGAAGAAGCCCGGCGTCACCCACCTTCCGAGCAGCCGCTCCGGATCTCCATCGCCGGTCAAGTTGGCGCCCCAGGTGCCGCTGGCGCCCAGCGCTTCCGCCAACCGGCTCCGCTGCTGGTAGTCGAGGAAGTCGGGGATCGAGAACGGCTCGCGACTGCGGTCGGGACCGGTGGAGTAGACGCAGTACAGCCGGTCGGGATCCCGGAACGGCAGCGGGCGCAGCAGGATTCCGTTCACCAGGCCGAACATCGCGGCATTGACGCCTATCGCGGTCGAAAGCGTGCCGACGAACGCGAGCGCGAAGCCGGGCCGGCGCCGGAACCCGCGCACGAGGAGGCGAAGCTGCTCGGTCATGGACCGACGCTAGCATTCGGATTTATATTCATCAATAATGAAGTTGATAGGCGATAAGTTGCGACTATTCGATGGATCACACGAGTGAACCTGCGCCACCTGACGACGTTCCAAGACATCGTCAAGGCCGGCAGCTTCTCGCGCGCCGCACGGTCGCTCGGCTGCTCACAATCGACGGTCACGCTCCACGTCCAGGCTCTGGAGGCCGAGCTGGGCGTCGCGCTGTTCCACCGGCGCGGACGCCGCACCTCGCTGACCGAGGCCGGGGAGACGCTGGCGGCGCGATGCGGCGGCGTCCTCGACGGCCTGGCGAGCCTGAAGCGCACGCTGCAGGAGCTGGCGGCCGGCAACGCCGGTGAGTTGCGCCTCGCGAGCATCGAGCCGCTCGCCAGCCTGAGAGTCCTGCCGCGGCTGGCCGAGTTCTGCCGCACGCGGCCCCGGCTTTCCGTGCGCCTGGAGATCGGCGGCACCGGAAGCGTATCGCGCGCGGTGGCGGACGGGCGGGTCGACTTCGGCCTGGCCTCGCTGCCGGCGCCCGAGCTGCGGCTCGCCTTCACGCCGCTGCTGGTGGAGCGGATGGCAGTTCTGCTGCCCCGCCGCCACCGGCTGGCGCGGGCGCGCCAGGTGCGAGTGCGGGACCTGGCCGGCGAACGCCTGCTGCTGACCGAGCACGGCTGTGCCTATCGCCAGGCCACCGAAGTCGCACTCCGGGCCGCGGGCACGCCGGTCGCGTGCAGCATGGAGATCGGCAGCTTGACGGGCCTGGGGCGAGCGGTCGGGGCCGGCCTCGGGCTCGCCATCATGCCCCGCGCGTGGCTGGAGCCGCCGCCCGCGGGCACGCTCGCGCGGGACCTGACCGGCGCCGAGATCGGGCTGCGCGTGGGCTTGCTGCAACGCAGCGACGGCCCGCCGCCGCCGCCCGCCGCCGCCTCCTTCCTGGAGTTGCTGTTGAAACAGCCACTCGAGGCCTGAACCGTGCCTGGCGTCTCGACGAAGCGTCTGATCAGCCTCGAGAGGTGATCCGCAGCAGCGCCTCCGTCAGACGGTCGAGATCGCTTGTGGTCGAGTAGAGGTAGGCGGACGCCCGCACAGCCTCGGCGACGCCGAAGCGCTTCAGCAACGGAAGCGCCGCCATGTCTCCGGCGCGCACCGCAATGCCGAGCCCATCCAGTTCCGACGCGACGCCAGTCGCAAGATGCCCGGACAGGGTGAACGTGAAGACCGGGATGCGCCGATCCGGCCCGTTCGGCCCGATCAGCCGAAGACCGGGAACCTCACGCAGACGCTTGAGACCGTGACGGACGAGCGCGTCCTCGTGTTGCCGGAGCGCGTCGCGGCCCGCGCGTTCGAAGAACGTCATCGCCGCCGCCAGCCCGACGGGACCCGCGACGTCCGGTGTTCCCGCCTGGTACTTCTGCGCTCCGTTCTCCAGCACGGCGTGGTCGAAGTCGACCCCGTGCGCCATGTTGCTGCCGACGTGATAGGGGGGCATCGCGTCCAGCAGCTCTCTCCGGGCCCAGACGACGCCGGACGCCATCGGTCCGAGCATCTTGTGACCCGAGAAGACGTAGAAGTCGCAGCCGATCTCCCGGACGTCGAGTGCCAAGTGCGGCGCGCCCTGGGCGCCGTCGATCACCACGCACGCGCCGGCGGCTTTCGCGAGCGTCGTGATCTCGCGAGCCGGGTTGACGAACCCGAGCACGTTCGAGACGTGGCTGAACGCCACGAGCCTGGTCCGCTTCGACAGCACCGCCGCGACCCGATCGGGCGTCAAGCGGCCCTCGTCGTCGACCTCGGCCACTCGAACGGCTGCGCCTGCCTGCCGGGCCGCGCGCGTCCACGGGAGCAGGTTCGAGCAGTGCTCGGCGATCGACAGCACGACCTCATCGCCCTTGCCGAGGTTCGCGCCGCCCCAGGCGGAGGCGACGAGGTTGATGCCCTCGGTGGTGCCACGCACGAACACGATCTCCGACGCGTCTGCGGCATTGACGAAACGCGCGGTGGCCTGCCGCGCGCGTGCCAGCCGCTCCGCCGCGCGAGCGGCGAGCTGATGGACTTTGGACGGGTTCGCGTTGTCGGTCGAGTAGTAGTCGACGAGCGCGTCGATCACCGACTGCGGACGGAGCGTGGTAGCGGCGCTGTCGAGGTAGACCAGCGGATGCCCGCCAACCTCCTGGCGCAGTGCCGGGAACGTCGAGGGCCACGCCCTCGACGAACGGCGAGGCTGTGCGGCGGCAACCGCAGTCACACCGCAGGAGAGGAAGGCGCGACGAGTGGCAAGAGTGGGCAGCTTGGACGCGTCCATGACACACCCCCGCAAGGGTTGGCAGAACTTGGACGCGTCCGCGTCTGATCCCGGCGCGCGCCGGGCGGGGAGTCTGCGAAGTCCCGAAGGACACGCTAACAGACGCGGACTTCGGGAGTCAAGGAGGCAGCCGCGTAAGCCCGGGGCGTCCAGGCTGGTCCCGCTGTCTCTTCGTCGATCTACGGTCCTTCCTGCCCATGGCCGCGAGGGCTTTCACCGCCCAGCGTTTGTAAGGCCAGATCGTGTCGACCTGCAGGAGGTCGACGATCTCCGTGTACCGCCCGGCCGCGAATAGGGCACTCAGGCAAGCCGACGTACCGTGGAAGTGGCCACGCAGGTTCTTGTCGGGGCTAAGCGCCATCCGGGTAATGCCCACGAGGCGGTCCGCCCACGCTGACGCGACCTCCTTCGACTCCCACAGGTCGCCCCAATAGTCCGCTTGAACTCCCACTTGTGGGCAGCGCCCACGGAAGACCCCGTCGAGATCCGGCGCGCCGGAGGGTGGGACCTTCGGCGCCATGCCTCCGCATCTCTTCGGCGACAGGCTGCCTTAGCCCTGGACACGAACCCTTCGCGCGGCCCCGGAAATCAGCGCCTCCTTCTCGGTCCGCGTGAGCCGCTTCAGGCGCCATTCCTCCCGCAGCGCCTTACTCCAGGTCCTCACGCGCCGGGACCAGACCAGTGCGACCGGAAGGCGCGCCCGTGTGTAACGTGAGGCGCGACCGTTCTCGTGCTGCTTCAGTCGCGAGCCGAGGTCCTTCGCGGCCCCGGTGTAGAGCGAACCGTCGCGGCAGCGGAGCACGTAGACCCAGGGCATGCGCTCGATCCCCGTGCGAGGATCGTCTCACGATGACGACGGCTTCGAGTACGGGAGCGGATCAGCTCGGAGGCAACCGGCGAAGCTTGCTCGAGTGGCTCGCGCGGCGCTACCGGCACTCGAGCGAGGCGCTGATCCGCCAAGGACTCGAACCTAGAACCCAGAGATCAAGAGAGTCGCGGCCGACTTGGCGATGTGACTAGTCATGACCATAATGGGGTCATGAGCAAGGTCGGCATCGCGGATCTGAAGGCGCACTTGAGCCAGCACCTGCGCAAGGTACGTGGTGGGCGTACGATCACCATCGTCGACCGGGACACCCCTATCGCGCAGATCGTGCCTTATGACGTCGAGAGAGCACTCGCAGTCCGGCGCGCCACCCGGAAGCCAGGTGAGCTTCGCCTGCCTCCGCCCCTGGCGAAGGCGACCGACAGCCTTGCTGTCCTCCTCCAAGATCGCGCCTCGAGGTGATCGCGTACGTCGACACCTCCGCCCTGCTCCGGCTCGTGCTGCGCGAGCCGGGAGCTCTCGAGGAGCTGCGATCCTGCGAGGCCCTGGTCTCGAGCGAGCTGATCGCGGTCGAGTCCCTTCGCACGATCGATCGGCTGCGACTCCAGGGTGCCCTGTCCACGGAGGACGCGGCCTCACGGCGCGAGAGGGCGACGGAATGGCTCGAGGCTGTCGACCTCGTCCTGCTCCAGCGTCCGGTCCTTGCGCGTGCGTCGGAGCCATTTCCGACTCCGCTCGGCACCCTCGATGCGCTGCACCTGTCGACCGCGCTCGTGTGGCAAGACCGGATGCGGGAGCGGCTGGTGATGGCGACGCACGATCGCGATCTCGCGCTTGCCGCGCGTTCTTTTGGTTTCGACGTCCGAGGCGTCTAAGGTGACTCGACGACCATGATGCCTTGCCCCCGATCCATGCCGTCGCGCGACAGCACGGAGTAGCTCCTCGCCAACGCCACTTCGGTCGCTGCGAACGCAAGACCGGCATCGCTCCCTTCGGCCGGCTGGTCCGGCAGGTGATGTCCCAGGAGCCCTACCGCTCCGCTGCCAACGTGTTCTGGGTGGTGGACAACGGGACCTCCCATCGCGGCGATCGCTGCCAGAAACGCCTCGCTACGACTTCAACTCGCTGACCGCCCTCGAGACCGCCTGCTCGCCTTTCAGCAGCGCTACCAGGCGGCTGCCAAGCCCTTCCGCTGGCGCTTCACGCGCCGCGACCTCGATTCGCTCCTCACCAAGCTGGCCGCTCGCTCGAAAGCCGCAAGATCTGCGAACAAATACGTCACCGAACTTCCGGGCTGGAGTACTCAGCCTGAGGAATTCGACCCCTCCAGGGCTACGAACAACGGCTGAGGACCCATGTCTTGCCGGAGCTGGGCAACGTAAAGCTTCGGCAGCTTCGCCGCGGCCCGCTCAAGGCACTGTTGGCGCGGAAGCGTGCGCAGGGGCTTCGCGCGACTCCGTGCGCCTCATTCACGCCACCTTGCATGCGCTGTTGAGTGCCGCTTGTAACGACGACGAGCTGATCCTGACGAACCCGGCTCAAGGACTGCGCGCCGGGAAGACCGCAATCTGTATCCGCTGCTGCTGACCTTGGCGCGCACGGGCATGCGAATGGGAGAGGCTCGGGCGCTCACCTGGGACCACGTGGACCTTGAGCGCCGGGAGATCCGGATCGCTCGCGCCTTCTCCGGGACCGAGCTGACGACGCCCAAGAGCGGCCACGGCCGCACCGTGGACATGAGCCTGGTGCTGAGGGACGTTCTCCGGCGTCTTCAGGCTCAGCTTGCCGAGGCGTGTGGTTAAAGCGCATGCCGGAACGCGACACAGAGGGCAGCGAGAAGCCGAAGGGCGAGATGCCGCCGTGGGTGTTCCCATTCGACGCCTGGACGCCGCTCGACCATCACAACGTGGCGAAGCGGTTTCGCCGGCTACTGAAGAGCGCTGTTCTGCCGGGACATTATCACCTTCACTGCCTGCGGCATTCGTATGCGAGCCAACTCCTGCAGGACGGCGTGAGCCCGGCGTACGTACAGGAACAACTAGGCATCGAGCCGATCCACGGCACCCGGAGCGCGCTTCCGCAGCCAGCGCCTGCGCCCATAGGTTCCTACGGTCAACTCGACCGACGCATGGTCGCGTCGAACGGCCGCGAAGCCGCAGGGCGCAAGCTCCTGCCTGAGAATGCCTTGGCTTTGGTGACCCGCCTAGGACTCGAACCTAGAACCCAGAGATCAAGAGCGCGAACTGGTCAATGCCTGAGAGCACCTCAGTATCGTTGGTGGTCGCCCGTCGTGCGTGGCAGGCACAGCTCGCGAGGACTGTGGGCGGACCAACAGCGCCTCCTCGAAATCACTCCCGCGGCAGACCGCTCGACTCCTGAGCTCTCGGCGACGCGCGAACCGCTTCCGGCTACGATAGCGGAGCCATGGACTTTCAGTCGGCCAGGAGCGTCCTTGAGGCCCTGGAGCGTGAAGGCGTGCGTTACGCGGTCTTCGGCGCGGGCGCCCTCAATCTGCTCGGTCTGCCGCGGTTCACGAAGGACCTCGACCTCTTCATCGCCCCGGAAGCTGACAACGTCGCGCGTCTCAGGAAGGCGCTGCACTCTGTGTTCGACGACGCGCACATCGAGGAGATCACAGCCGACGACCTGCTCGGGGAATACCCCGCGGTCCAATACGTGCCGCCCGAGGGAACGTTTCACCTCGACATCCTGACCCGGCTTGGAGAGGCCTTTCGCTTCGAGGACCTCGAGACTCAGCGGGTGCCCTTCGACGACCTGATCGTGACGGTCGTAACGCCGAGGACCCTCTACCGAATGAAGAAGGGCACCGTTCGGCTACAGGACCGCGCTGACGCGGAGGCGCTCCGGCAGCACTTCGGCCTGAAGGAGGACTGATGCCGGTTCGGAAGTTCCGAAGGGTCGAAGACATGCCCGCCCCTTGGCACCGGATCGGGGACCCGTCCTTGTACGGCGCCATTGCAGGCGTGTGGGACCTTGGACAGCGGCTCGCTGCGGCGCGATTCCCCCCGGGCGTGTACAGGCATCGGTCCGTGGAAGACATGAACAAGCTCGACGAGGAGTGGGCGAAGGTTAACTTCCAGAGATTCTGGGAACGCCGCCGCTGAGATGAACTCACGGACGAACGCGTGGCGCCGCCCCGGAGATCAGAGCCTCCTTCTCGCTGCGCGTGAGCCGTTTCAGCCGCCATTCTTCGCGCAGCGCCTTGCTCCAAGTCCTCACGCGCCGCGTCCAGGTCAGTGCGACGGGAAGCCGTGCCCGCGTGTAGCGCGAGGCGCGACCTGTCTCGTGCTGCTTCAGACGCGCGGCGAGGTTCTTCGCGGCCCCCGGTGTACAGCGAACCGTTCCGGTACCGGAGCACGACCCAGGGCATGCGGTCGATCCTGTGCGAGGACTGTCTCAAGATGAACAGGGCTTCGAGTATCGGGAGCGAATCGGCCTCGAGGCAGCCTGGCGAAGCGCCCTCGAGTGGCTCGCGCGACGCCACAGCCACTCGAGCGAGGCGGCCTGGAGGGCGCGCCTCGCTGCCGGCGAGGTGAGCCTCGAGGGCGGCCTCGCCAAAGAGAGCCGGGACGGAGGGAATGGCGATGACCGGAGCGACGACGCAAGCCGCCGGGGCGCCTTCGACGAGAAGGTATGCAGTTTCCTCGTGCCGAACGCCGAGCCCGACCTGGCCCCTTATTCGGCGGCGGCGGGCGACCTGCCGGCACGGGCGGTGAAGCTGATGCTCGAGGCATTCCACGCTGCCTGGGGCGGTCTCTGGGTCGGAGGCACATGTCGCCTCACGCGACGTCACTCGTCCTGGCTCCCAATGCCCTCAACCAGGCCTTCCACAAGGGCGACTACTCGATAGAAATCCCGCTCGCCGAGATCGTCGCCTTGAAGTGGGAGTTCGCCCTCGTGTCCCGAACATCGGAGTGCCGTGGCGCCCGGCTACGACTGCTTGGGGATTCCCTCCCGCCGCTCACCGCTGCTATCGTGCCGGTCACAACGAGTTCGGAAGAAAGTGGAAGTCACCCGGGTCGAACGCCTGCTTCCCTCGCGGGAGGCGTGACCGCTGGGGTGGTCGGAGGCGTACGATGAATGAGCTTGCTCCAGGTTGGGGCCTGCACCGGGTGGGAATGCCGTTGAGCCGTTGAGCCTGCACTGGATGATGGCCATCGTGGAGGATATGAATCAGAACTCCATCCGGATCCCTGCTCCGATCTGAAGCCCTCCGAGGTGAATGTCCGTCGGCGTCAGCGACGCGCTGGAGGGCACGTCGTCCAGCAAGCTGGTATGGAACTCGCCGATGGCCTTGCTGTATCGGAGTTCCATCCCCATGCCGAGATGACGAATGAACATGAAGGCGACGTCGATTCCGCTGTGCAAGCCCAGACCGGATTGCTCCTCTGCGGTTTGAACGGCTTGAACGTTGCTTATGGTCCACGCAAGATCATTCGAATTCAGGTTGCTCGTGAACGAGACGCTCGTAATGAGATCCTGCTTGGCCCAGAAACGACTTGCGCCCCCAAATAGCATGAGTCGGACTCTCTCAGATAGAGGGACGACCCAGAAGAGCCCGACGTGCAAAGCTCGTTCCTCGCGAACGCCCGCAGGCGCGGCCGGCTGGACACTCGTGGCATTGCTGTCTAGGAGGACCGGGTGCGGGATGCTCAGAGACAGAGTCCCCGGTGTATCGGGCTTGCATGTCGAGTATCCCACCTCTAGTCCGCCGCTCCCAATGATCCTTACCGCGGCAGACACATCGATGCCAATCGAGTCCTGAACTCCATAGCCCGCGCGTGCCGAAGCTGTCTGGGCGAATAGTGGGTACTCAACTGCTTGTTCGAAGCCCTCAGTAAGGGTCTGGTATGTACCATTGATGTTGAAAAGAACGCGCCCATCCCAGCGCCGAGAGAAACGACCCTCATCCTGTGCCCTTGCCAGAGGGCTCAGGCACAACCCCCCGGTCATGGCTAGTAGCTGCACTCTCTGCACGATACTCACTCGGTCGCACCAACCCGCCAATTGAACGATGCGCAGGACAATGCGACGTGCTTCATGCGTCCACCCGGGCGTCCTCAAGGCGTGGGCGCCGGGCGCGTAATCCGACCGCGGTATGCAACGGGTACGGTAGGGGTGAGGCTTGCGGGTGACACGAAGAGTATCAGGCTATTTTGGCCCGCCGGCAGGTCGGCTTCGATTGCCGTTCCTCGAGTCTCAGCAGCGGCGCGGCAGCTCTCCACGGCCGATGCGGCACCCACGCATAGCTGCAGGTTGAACGTCACTCGGGGAGAGCCTTCGACGACAACCGAGGTGTGGCCAGTACCCTGCTCGAAGGAATGCAGTCGGAGAAAAGGAGCCTCAATACCTATGTTGCCGGCAAACTCAGTGATGAGAAGCGGGGGCGGTGTTGGGCTGGGTGCTGGCGTCGGCGATGGATTATTGATCACAACTCCCCCGACAACGCCTGCACCCGCTAGCGAGATCACACTCGCGCCCGCGATCACGACCGGCGTCATTGCGACGCCCGCATAGAGAACGGACTTCTTCGATCCCTTCTTCGTCGCTTCGAAGACCCGGATGGCTCGTGGTGGAAAGCGCTTCGGATCGAGAGTTAGGGTCCTGTCGATCTTTAGTGCCTTATCGAAGTTGTCTCGAGCCGCTGTTTCCTGCAGAAGCCCCACATACGCGACACCTAGAAACAAATAGGCTTGTACGAGCTCCTCCGTTCGCCGTGAATCGCGCTCAAGCCGTCGGACGACTGCGTCCAGAGTCAACAACGCCGTCTCGAAGTCTCCGTCAGTGACCTGCCTCTTCCCCAATTCCAGTTGATCCTGGGGCGGGGGAGGAGATACGCGTTTAGGCGACACGGGAGGCATCGGGACAGGCTCGGCATCTGGCTGCGGTGCCTGAGGTTCTTTTGTTACTTGGTTCTGGGCCTCCGGAGGCAATGGCATCCCAGCATCGCCTGGCAACGTCTCGACTAGAGATGTGTGGACATAGCCGCTCAGCGACTGATCGCGTAACGTAACTTTGAGCCAACTCCCACGAGTCTCGATCAGCTCGAACACGGTCCCCCGTGGTAGGGTTGCCAGTATGCTGGCCGTCCTGCTCGGCTTCGCTCGCACGTTTGCCTGATAGGCCTTTACCCGAACTGAGGCGTCTTTCGTCGGTAATGCCAGGAGCAACATCATCCCGACGGTGAAAACGCTCACCTTAGAGTCCTTGCCGTCCCATGCCCCAAGGTCATTCGCTGCTAGCGGGGGACGGCGTCATCCTTCAGATCAATGCTCAAATTGACCTTCTCGCCCGGAATGACATCTATCTTGCGGCTCAGCGGTTGGTATTTGGGGTGAACGATCATGACCGAGTGCGTTCCCTCTGCCAACGCGATCGTGTAGCGTGACCTCTTGCCCACTACGACGCCATCGACAGTGATCTCAGCGTCCGGCTTGACGCGGATGACGAGCAACCCGCTTGTTGCTCCTAGGGAAGGCACCTCGGTTTCGGCACTTGGCCGGGGCCGCACCATCGGAGTTGGCTGAGTTGAGGCGCTCGGCGTTGGCATGGTTAGGGGAGACTCCACCGGCACTAGCGAAGCGAGCGGAGCAGTTG
>DASSJI010000308.1:0-8568 GCA_035691285.1 Vicinamibacteria bacterium
GACGGCGTCCATGGCGCGGTCCGCGAAGCGCGCGGGGACGGCGCCCGAAAGCACCGCCCACGCTTGCGCGATCGAGTCGATCCTGCACTCGTCGCTTTGTGCGGAGCCGAGCGGCGATCCGTCGTCGTAGTAGCCTCGCCGGTACCATTCCCCGTCCCAGGTCTGTTCCAGCATGCTGCCGAGGCGGCGTGCCTCGCTGCGGTAGCGCTCCGCGCGGATGGCCTCACCCCGAGCTGTGCAAAGGGGCGAGAACTCGCCGAGGACGCCGTGGAGCAGGAAGCCCACCCAGGTGCTCTCCCCACGCCCTTCCCGCCCCACGCGGTTCATGCCGTCGTTCCAGTCGCCGCTTCCCATGAGCGGCAGCCCGTGCGCTCCCGCGGTCAGGCCCTTGTCGATGGCGCGCAGGCAATGATCGAAGAGCGAGCGCTTTTCAGCGGAGACCCGAGGTTGCAGGAACGCGTCGTGAGCGTGCGGCCCGAGCGCCGGCGCTTCCAGGAAAGGCACCAGCTCGTCGAAGACGCTCGCGTCTCCCGTGCTCCGGACGTAGTGCGCCACGGCGTGGGGGAGCCAGAGCGGGTCGTCCGAGCAGCGCGTCCGAGTGCCCCGGCCGCTCGGCAGCTGCCACCAGTGCTGGACGTCGCCCTCGACGAACTGGCGGCTGGCGGCCCGCAGCAGGTGTTCCCGGAACAGGTCGGGCCGGGCGAAGGTGAGGGCCATCACGTCCTGAAGCTGGTCGCGGAACCCGAAGGCGCCGCCGACCTGGTAGTAGGCCGAGCGGGCCCACAGCCGGCAGCTCACGTCCTGGTAGAGGAGCCAGCGGTTCATCAACAGGTCGAAGGAATCGTCGGGCGTTTCGACCTGGACCGTGTCGAGGATGGCGTCCCAGCCCTGGCGCGCGGCTTCGAGGGCGTGTTTCGCGGCATCGGCGCGGCCGTGGCGCCTCACGAGCGCGCGGGCCTGGTCGAGGTCGTCCCCCTCTCCCAGGACGAACGCGAGCCGGCGCGTCTCTCCGGGCGCGAGCGCGACGCAGACGTGGAGCGCGGCGCAGGGATCGAGACCAGCCCCGAAGCGACCGGACAGGGCCTGACGGCGGAGGGCCGCCGGCTGCGCCAGGGAGCCGTTGCGACCCAGGAACGAGAGACGATCTCCCGTCGCGGAACGGAGCGGTTCGCTGGCATGGGCGAAGGCCACGCGGCCGGCGAAGTCGGGGGTGTACGGGTTCCTGGCCAGGACCGCTGCGGTCGCTGTATCGAGCTCGGTCACCACATGTGCGTTCTGGCCCGGCCGCGGCGGACCCAGGAGCCACTCGTTGTATGCGAACACGCTCAGGCGGCACTCCCTTCCGGCCTCGTTGGTGAGCGACAACAGGGAGAACTTCACGGGGTCCGTCGGGTGCACGAAGACGTCGAGGTCCTGGCGAACGCCGTGCCTCACGTTGGTAAACCGCGTGAGCCCGGCGGAGTGCCGGATCACGAAACGGCCCGCGGCCGACGCGCTGGACATCGGGCCCGGCGTGGGCGACCACGTCTCTCCAGTCTCGTCGTCACGGATGAAGAGCGCCTCCGCCGTCGGGTCGGTCACGGCGTCGTTCGCGAAGGGCGTGAGCCGGTTCTCGCGGCTGCTCCCGGACCATGTGTAGGCCGACCCGGAGGCCGTCACCACCGTGCCGAACGACGGGTTGGCGATGACGTTGGCCCACGGCATCGGCGTCTCCTGGCGCTCTTCGAGGAGGACGACGTAGTCGCGCCCGCCATCGGCGAAGCCGCCTATCCCGTTGGCCAGTGACAGCGGCGGCACTGGGATCTCCTCCACCGGGGCCGCAGGCGACGCGCTCACCTCCAAGGACGGCGTGAGCTCCTCCGGCTCGGACCACTCGGAGTCGGGCCGGTTGAGCTGGCTCGCCAGCTCGCCCCGGTCGCCGCGGAGGACGGCGCGCGCCACGCTCGCGAGCAGGATGCGCTCCGCTTCCGGCAGGCGGTCTCCACGCAGCAGGTACGTCCCGCCGGGCCGGTGCTTCCATGCCCTCCAGGGTCCATTGTCGAGGAGGGCCGTGAGCTGTGCGTGCATCTCGTCCAGATAGCTCACGGGGTGCTCGTTGAGGACGACCACATCGGCGAGGAGCCCCTTGAGCCGCCAGTACTCCTGCGCCTGCAGGACCTGCCGCACCAGCGGCAGGTCATCCTCCTCGACGACGTGCACGAGGAGGATGGGCAGGTCGCCGGAGATGCCGTGGGGCCACAGGCCCGCCTGGCCGAGGGCGTTGCGGGCCAGGAGCTCAGGGCTGGCGCGCAGCGACCCGTCGGCATACAGGACACGCGAGGCCAGGCGCTCGTAGAGCAGGGCCTGCTCGCTCGAGATGCCGAGGTGGCGGAGGGCGCTCTGCGCATGCGCGAAGGCGAGGGCGAAGGTCCGCGCGGCGGCGCTCGGCTCGTGGTAGCGCTGGGCGAGGGCCAGGGCGGTTTCACGCGAGGCCGCCATCCCGGTGGCGAAGGAGAGCCGCGCGAAGCCCCCCGGCGCGAGGCGGATGCGTTGACGCAGGCTGACGACAGGGTCGATCACGAACCCGGTCGTGCCGGAGAGCGAGCGTCCATCGAGGGAGCGGGGATTCTCAGGACCACGCCCGCGGCCCAGGAAGCGCGCGCGGTCCGTCTCCCATTCCACGGGCCCCTGGGTCCGGCCCTCGAGGCTCAGGACGTGAACGGCCCACGCCGCCGGCTCATCGGGGGACCGGGGCCGCCGATGGCAGAGGAGCGCCGTGCTCTCGGGAAGGTACTCGGTCTCGACGAACAGCTTGCCGAAGGCCGGGTGGGCGAGGTCGTCGGCCGCGGGCGCAAGAACGATCTCGGCGTAGCTCGTGAGCTCGATCTCGCGAGGACGATCCCCGTGGTTGGTCACCGCTAGCCGGCGCACCTCCACGTCGTCCTCTGTCGAGACCGCGATGTCGAGCTGGGTACCGATGTCCCCGTCGCGGCGACGGAAGCTCGCCTTCTCCGCGAGGAACGTGACCAGGTAGTCGTCCGGCTCCTTCGCCATGGGGTGGAAGGTGGCCGACCAGACCGCTCCGCTCCGCACGTCGCGCAGGTAGAGAAACTGGCTTCCGGGGTCGCGTGTCGAATCCTCCCGGTGCCGCGTGACGGCGCGGCCCCGGCAGAAGCTGGCGCCGCCCCCGGCGTTCGTCACGACGGCGGTATAGTTCCCGTTGGACAGGAACTGCGCATGCGGGAAGCGCGTGTGCGGAGAACGGAAGCGCCGACTCGACGGTGCGGGTCCCTGGCCGGCCACTCGCGTTTCTTCGACGGGTCGGGGCTGCGTGACGAGCGCGTGGCGCGGCACTCGCTCCTGCAGCAGGAGCTCCGTGGCCTGCACGCGCGGGTCGGCGTGGAAGCGCCTCACCATCGGGTCGCCGAGCAGTACGTTGGCGAGGGAGACGAGGGTCATCCCCTGGTGATGCGCCATGAACGCCCGCACCACCGTTCCTTGCGAAGGCGCCTCGTCGCCCTTTCCGTGGGTGTAGTCGATGGCCTCGTAGTAACCGTATGCGCCCTCGAGGCCTTCAGCGGCGAGGCGCCGCAGGTTCCGCGCGGCCGCAGCGGGGTCGAGCATGGCGGCGAGCGCCGTCGCATATGGAGCGACGACCAGCTCGTCGCCCAGGCCCCGCTTCAAGCCGAGGCTCGGCACGCCGAAGGCCTTGTATTGGTATGTGTCGTGGCGGTCCACGAGGTTGTAGGCCGACTCCGACATGCCCCAGGGCACGCCTCGCTCCGCCGCGTACGCGATCTGGCGCGACACGGCCGCCCGGCACGTTCGGTCGAGAAGGGTGTCCGGATAGCTCTTCGTGAACAAGAGCGGCATCAGGTATTCGAACAGCGTCGCGCTCCACGACAGCAGCGTCGGAGTCCCATCCACGCTGGTCACGAGGCGTCCCAGGTGGAACCAGTGCGCTTCCGGAAGGTCGCCCTTGGCGATGCCGATGAAGCTCGCCAGCCGCGCCTCCGAGGCCAGGAGGTCGTAGTAGGAAGGATCCAGGCGGCCTGGCCCTTCGGCGTCGGCGAGGCGATAGCCGATGGAGAGGATCCGGCGCTGCGGATCGTAGAGGAAGCGGAAGCTCATGCCGTCCGCGAACGCGGCGGCGCGGCCGGCCAGGCCCAGGAGCCGTGAGGGCTCGGCTGGCGCCTCCAGCCGGCTCGCCTCGCGCAATCCTTCGGCGAGGATCAGGAGCGCGCCTGCCAGGTTGGCGCTGTCGACGGTGGAGACGTAGGACGGCGCCAGGGGGGCGAGGCTCTGCGTGTCGTACCAGTTGAGCAGGTGGCCTTCGTAGCGCTCGAGGCCCTCCATCGTCGTGAGCGCCGCGTCGATCCGGTCGGCGAGCTCGTTCGTCCCGATGAAGCCGAGATCGTGGGCGCTCAGCGTCGCGAGCAGCCCCATGCCGATGTTCGTCGGCGAGGTCCGGTGAGCCGTCCTCGGCTCCGGCAGCTCCTGGAAGTTGTCTGCGGGCAAGCCGTGGTCGTCGGCGCCCATGAACGCCTCGAAATATCCCCACGTCCTGCGAGCGACGAGCTGCAGCAGGCGGCGGTCGTCCGCGCTGAGCCCAGGCCTTCGCGCAGGCGCAGGCCGGCTCAACCCGAATGCAATGAGCGGTGCGGCGGCCCACAGGGCCAGGACTGGGAGGGCCACCGGGAGCGCCGCTGGCCGGACCGCCCACAGCAGGACGAGGGCGAGGAGTGCGATCGCCGGGCTCGCGATCATCTCGACGAAGAACAGCCGCGCGCCCGTCGAGCGAGCCGGTCCCGCACTGCGGGCTGCGCTCGCCGCCGCCGTCTCCCACTCCAGCAAGCGCCGCCGGGTCGCGGCCAGGCGGACGAGCGTCAGGAAGATCGCGTGGGTCCTCTCGTAGGCCTGGCTGGCCAGGAACGTGAGCTGCAGCGAGACCTGAGCCAGGACGGTCCTCGCCTCGTCCCACACGGTGCCCAGGAACGCGCGCCAGGGCTGTTCTGACCGGGGGCCGGAGGCGGCCCCTACGAGCAAGGGATAGAGAGGAAAGGCGAGGGCGGCCAACGTGGCGGCGGTCCAGACCGCCGGGCTTCCCGGCAGCAGAGCCCACGCCACGACCAGCAAGGCGACGGTTGCAGGGGCCGCGAGGCTGCGCCTCAGGTTGTCGAAGATCTTCCAGCGCGAGATGAGGGGCAGGCGGTTGCGCTCGAGGCCGGAGCGGGTGGGGACGACCGGGAACAGCCAGCGCAGGATCTGCCAGTCGCCACGTACCCAGCGGTGTTGTCGCCGCGCATGGACGAGGACGTTGGAAGGATAGTCGTCCACGACCTCCACGTCGCTGACGAGCGCGGTGCGGGCGTACAGGCCCTCGAAGAGATCGTGCGACAGCAGAGCGTTTTCCGGCACGCGCCCCTCGAGGGCCGCCGTGAACGCGCTCACGTCGTAGAGCCCCTTGCCGGTGAAGATCCCCTCGCCGAACAGGTCCTGGTACGTGTCCGAGACGGCGGTGGTGTAGGGGTCGACCCCGGTGTGACCGGCGTAGAGCCGGGCGAAGAGCGAGCCGGCGGCGCTGGCCATGGTCACGCTGACGCGGGGCTGCAGGATTCCGTAGCCCTCGGTCACGCGGCCGAGCCGGGCGTCGAAGCGGGCGCGGTTCAAGGGGTGAGTGATGATCCCGACCAGCTTTCTCGCGGCGTCCCGTGGCAGGCGCGTGTCGGAGTCGAGGGTGAGGCAGTAACGCACGCTCGGCAGGATGCTCACGTCACCCACCTGCACGGAGAAGCTCGTGTCCGTCGCCCCGCGGAGCAGGCGGTTCCATTCCTCCAGCTTCCCGCGCTTGCGCTCCCAGCCCATCCACGCGCCCTCGCGCGGGTTCCATTGCCGCAGGCGATGGAAGAGAAAGAAGGGGCCCGTGCCCCCATCGCCGAAGCGAGCGTTCAGGCCCTCGATGCCCGCACGGGCAGCGGCGAGGATCGCTTCGTCGTCGGGCATCTCGCGAGCCGAGGCGTCGGCGAAGTCGCCGAGGATGGCGTAGTGGAGGTGCGGGTCGGCGTTCCCGAGAGCGAGCACCTCGACGTGCTCGATCAAGGCGTGGACAGCGGGGACGCTCGTCAGGAGCGTGGGGACCACCACCATGGTCCGCGCGTCCTCGGGGATGCCGGACTTGAATTCGAAGCGGGGGAGGCGTCGTGGCGGGACCCACCGGGCGGCCTGGCGTTGGACGAAAGCGATCGCCACCTCGCTGGCCGGCAACAACAGGAACAGCGCGACGCCCGCCTGCATCCAGAACGGGGGGCGATCCCCATGGACATAGAGGAGTCCGAGGGCCACGAGCAGGGCCGTGAAGAACCCGATCGAACCCAGGTAGAGCCAGGCGGCGTGTGCGAAGCCGAGGCGCCGGAGCATCTGGCCCAGGCGGGGGCGATAGGCGACGTCGCTCTCGAGGTCGGGGCGGCCCCTGCCGATGAGGTGGTGGCCGACGTGGGCGGCCGGCGTCGCTGCCTGGCCGTTCTCGGCCGCCAGCCGAGCGCTCTCGACGGCTCGAAGGGCCACGCGCAACTGCGCCTCGCCGGTGGGCTGGGAAAGCTCCTCCACCGCCTGGCGGTAGCGGTCGCGGCTCAGGAAGTCCATGCGTCCGTAAGCACCTGCCGGGTCACGCTGCAACACGCCCTCGACCAGGCTGACGGCCTCGAAGTACTGGCTCCAATCGAGGGTGGCGCAGAGACGCAGGCTCGTGATGATGTTCGCGACGGAGACCTGGGCCGCGGCCTGGCGCTGATGCTCTCCCCGGATCGCGTCCTCGTAGGTCGTCTGTTGAGCGAGAAGGTGCGCGTCGACGGCGACACGTACCGCGGTGAGGCGCGGGCCGTACTCGCGCAAGCGCTCCAGGAGCTGAACGACGTAGCCAGGGTGGAGCTGCGCGGGCAGCGGCGGCGGCCTTCCGTGGCCGGCGGCGTCGATCCGCCCCACGTAGACGTCGGCCTGCCGGCGTGCCGCGCGGGCCGCGAGCGTCTCCTCGGCGAGCCGCCTCAGGTTCTCGATCAGCGCCAGCTTCAGCATGCTCGGCCAGGCCCACAGCTCGCCGATCGTGAGCGGGGCCACGCTCTGGTAGCTGTTCATGAAGCGCGTGAGCTGATGCCGGTCCAGCCGGCTGTCGCTGTGTCGGATCAGCTCCACGGCCAGCGCGTAGACACGTGCGTGGCCGGCGTGCTCACGCAAGGCGAGCTTCGGCAGCTGGCGGTAGTAGCCTTGCGGGAGGCTCCGGCGCACGTCGAGGATCTCGGACGCGACGAGATGGAAATTGTCGAGGAGCCACTCGGCCGCGGGGGTGACGAACTCTCCGCGGTGCACGTCCTCGGCCATCACGACGTAGGCGCCGCGCAGGACTCGGGCGTTGTCAGCGAAGCGCGGCAGGACGTTCCGGGACGCACGGCGGGGCTTCGGGTCCAGCGTGAAGCGTGCCGCGAGGGCTCTGGCCCTCTCTTCCAGCCGCTCGATGCTCTGCAGCTCGTCGCGGAGTGGCTTCTCCGCGAGGGTGGGAGTGCGCCTGAACGGGGTTCTCAATGTCCTCGCGCGCCCACAGGGGGTGGGGCGAGGGTCCTCTGATAGAAGGTCGCGACGCTCGCGCCGTCTCCGGCCCTGAATCGTTCGAACACTTGGCCGATCGGATTGCATCCGACGGCGCCGGGCAGCGCGACGACCATCGGAAACGTGCAGACCTTGGACATCCGCATTTCAGCGGTAGCCCGCCAGGTGGCCCTGGCATTCCTGACGAATACCTCTCCGACATAGAAGCCCAGGCCCATCAGGAGACCCGACGCCTGTTGTTCCGAGGCGCCCGTAGCCTTGATCTTGTCGACGATCGCGTCGACCAGAATGAGACTGGGTGGGTTGTATGGAAGGACGACGCCGAACTTCCGTTCGACGAAGTCGACCGCCCGTTCAGCGATCCGTGTCGGAGTGTCCGGAGGCGCTATCAAGTCTCGACTCCCCGTTCCGGCAATGGGCGGCCTGCGCTGCGTTCGCCGGGCGACGGGCCCAACGTGCCCGCGCCCGGCATGGGCTGCGGCCTACTTGATGTCGGTGCCCTGGGTGGCCCAGACCATCCAACGCCCGTCGCGCTTGACGAACGTGTCGGTGAAGCGGATCTTGCGGTCGAACGACGCGCCCTTGTCGTCCTTGCCCGTGACGTGGTTGATGCCCGTCACGACGCCGTTGCTGCCCTCGACCCGCACGTCCAGGTCGGACAGCACGGCGAACTCCAGCGTCCCCTTCTTCGCGGACGCGATGTCCTCCGCCTTGGTGCTGAGCGCCCCGGTGCGGCTGCTGATGCCGCTGAAGTCATCGGCGTACGTACGCTCGTGCCATGCATAGTCGCGCTTGAGATCCGCATCGTTCCATTCGCGCTCCATGTACAGCAGGATCGCGCCGTCGGTGAGCGGGTGGCCTGCGTTGCTCACGACCTTCCACCCGTCGCTTCGCTTCTCGAGCATGTGGACGCTACGCGTGTAGGCCGTCCTTTCCTTGCCGTCGACGCTCTCGGTGACCACGTTGCGGTGGGTGATCGTGGCGGTGTTC
>DASSJI010000309.1:0-27041 GCA_035691285.1 Vicinamibacteria bacterium
TCAGTACGCGCTAACAATCACTCACCCCTCCGCGACGATCAGCGCCGTGGCAACGCCCACCTGCCGTCGGTGGATCGTCAGTCCAGTTGCGCCAGGGGAGCCAGAAGAGGACGATCCGGAGATCGATCTTGGAACGTCACCGGCCACCGCACGGCTTCGCGTTGGAGATAGGGCGCGAGTTGGGATTCTCGGGCTCGAGTGCAGTCCCGCTGACAGGATTCAGAGTTTTCAACCCCTCCAGTGGTCCACCAACAGCAGTGTCGCGACGCTGACAGACTTGGGGCAATTCCCGCCAAGCGGGTTCTTTGGCTTCGGCCGTGCACAGTTGCTCGCGGTAGGCAGAGGCCAAACGCGCCCAATTGCCACCTTGCTCACCAGGGATGGAACGAAGACCGCCGAGTTCTCCTATTGCCAGCAATACTCCGCGGACAATCCGCAAGAGGTCTGCTTCTCAGCTATCCCCCTCACCTTGGTCGTTGCGCGTTGAGGTCCTGGCCCGATTGCCGGAGTGACCCCATCGTTGTCCAGGCTTTGATGAGAGTACCGCTTCTGCGGCACCGTGCGAGCGGTCAACCCGTTCCTCTGAGCCCCAGGAGCCGCGCCATCCCGCGCGAGCGCGTTCCGCGCTCGCCGCTAGATCGTGACCTTGAACGGCCCTTTGAGCGCGAAGGCGAACACCAGCGACAGCACGAAGAACGGGATCATCCAGTGCATCCCGAAGCCGAGCACCGAGACCTCGCGGTCCCGGTAGCCGACGTGGATGGCGCGGATCGGGCCCGCGTCCGGCAGGGGCGGCTCGGCCGGGTACAAGAGCTGCGACAGGAAGCCCGAGTCCACGCGCTGGGGTGAGAGACGCACGGCCCGGGGCGTGAGGGGTCGAGCCGCGAGCTCCTCTCGACGCGAGAATCGCTGTCCACGGGCACGCTGGCTGCGTCGATCAGCCAGGACGAGCGCCACATCGCCTTCGTCGAGCGTACCCTCGACGGCGACATCTGGGCGATGACGCTGCCTTGAGCCGCGGCCGTGCTAGCCTTACCTCGTAGGGCGAATCCTACTGGAGGTAAGGATGCCGACCGCGACGGTCACGAGCAAGGGCCAGGTCACCCTTCCCAAGAAGGTGCGCGAGGCGCTGCGGATCAAGCCCGGCGATCAGGTCGACTTCGTGCTCGAGAGCGAGGGCGCGGTGCGCGTGCGGGCGGCCCGCAACGACGTGCGGGATCTCAAGGGGATCCTCCACCGGCCAGGGCGAAAGCCCGTGAGCCTCGAGGCGATGGATGAAGCCATCGAGCGTCGCGGCCAGCCGAAGTGAGGGCACTCGACACAAACGTGCTGGTCCGGTACCTGACGCAGGACGACCCCGCGCAGGCCCGACGCGCGAACGCATTCATCGCGGGCGAGGTCGCCTCGGGAGCGCGCTGCTTCGTCGGCGCCGTGGTGCTCTGCGAGCTCGTGTGGGTGCTGAGGGGCGCGTACGGCCTGCGCAAGACGGAGTTGGTCCGGACCCTCGAACGCATCCTGTCGACTGCCCAGTTCGAGATCGGCGAGCGGGATGTGGCGCTCCGCGCCCTGGAAGACTTCCGGGCCGGCAGGGGAGACTTCGCCGACTACATGATCGGACGCCAGGCGCGCGAGGCCGGGTGCTCCGAAACGGCCACCTTCGACGCCAGGCTCGAGGACAGCCCGCTCTTCAGGTTCCTCGGCGCCTGAAGCGGGGCGCTGCCTTGACGCTCTCGCCGGGGCGGCGCTAGATTAGCCGTTCGCCTGGTACGGAAACGGAGGGATCGATGGCTATCCGTGTGGGGATCAATGGCTTCGGGCGCATCGGGCGCAACATCCTGCGGGCCGCCCTGCACGACAGGGACCTCGACTTCGTCGCGGTCAACGACATCACGGACGCGAAGACCCTCGCGCACCTGCTCAAGTACGACTCGATCCTCGGCAACCTCGAGGACGAGGTGCAGGCCGAGGGCGATGCCATCCACGTCGCCGGCCGCAAGATCAAGGTGCTCGCGATCAAGGATCCGGGCCAGCTCCCGTGGAAGGACATGGGGGTCGAGTACGCCATCGAATCGACCGGTCTCTTCACCGACGCCGACAAGGCGAAGGCCCACCTGGCCGCCGGCGCGAAGAAGGTGATCATCTCGGCGCCCGCGAAGGGCGAGGACATCACGATCGTGATGGGCGTGAACAACGACAAGTACGACGCTGCGAAGCACAACATCGTCTCCAACGCGTCCTGCACGACCAACTGCCTCGCGCCGGTCGCCAAGGTGCTCCAGGACACCTACGGCATCCTCAAGGGCCAGATGACGACGGTTCACTCGTACACCAACGACCAGAAGATCCTCGACCTCCCCCACAAGGACCTGCGCCGCGCCCGCGCCGCGGCTCAGTCGATGATCCCGACTTCGACCGGCGCCGCCAAGGCGATCTACCTCGCGATCCCCGAGCTCAAAGGCAAGCTCGACGGCGTCGCGATCCGCGTGCCGACGCCGAACGTGTCCGTGGTCGATCTCACGGTGCAGCTCGGCAAGGAAACCAGCGCCGACGCGATCAACGACGCGTTCCGCAAGGCCGCGGCCGGCCCGATGAAAGGCGTTCTGGCCGTCGAGTCGGGCGAGCTGGTCTCGATCGACTTCCGGGGCAACCCGCACTCCTCGATCGTGGACGCGCCGCTCACCAAGGTGGTGGACGGAACCATGGCCAAGGTCTTCTCCTGGTACGACAACGAGTGGGGCTTCTCGTGCCGGATGCGGGACCTGATCAAGTTCATGGCGTCGAAGGCCTAGCGCCGGCCGGAACGTGGCCAAGAAGACGATCCGTGACGCCGGCGACCTGAAAGGCCGGCGGGTCTTCGTGCGCGTGGACTACAACGTCCCGCTCGAGAGCGGGGCCATCACGGACGACACCCGAATCCGCGCCTCGCTGCCGACCCTCGAGCACCTGCTGAAGTCCGGCGCACGCGTCGTCCTCGCGTCGCACCTGGGCCGTCCCAAGAAGGGCCCTGCTGCGGAGTTCAGTTTGAAGCCGGTGGCCGCCCGTCTGTCCGAGAGGATCGGCCGGCCGGTCCAGATGGCTCCCGACTGCGTCGGCGACGAGGTCCGACGCCTCGCCGACGGCCTCGCCGAAGGCGGCGTGCTGCTCCTCGAGAACGTGCGCTTCCACCCCGAGGAGGAGAAGAACGACGCGGCCTTCGCCGAGCGGCTCGTCAAGGACACGGGCGCGACGGTCTTCGTGAACGACGCCTTCGGCACGGCGCACCGCGCCCACGCCTCGACCGAGGGCGTCTCGCGCTTCGTGGAGACGAAGGTGGCGGGCTTCCTGATGGAGAAGGAGCTGCGCTACCTCGGCATGGCCCTCGAGGCTCCGGAGCATCCCTTCGTGGCGGTGATCGGCGGCGCGAAGGTGTCGGACAAGATCCAGGTCCTCGAGAGCCTCCTGCCGCGCGTGGACGCGCTGCTCGTCGGAGGCGGCATGGCCTACACCTTCTTCCGGGCGCAGGGACTCCACACCGCGAAGAGCCTGGTCGAGGAGGACAAGGTCGAGCTGGCGAAGACCCTGCTGGCGCAAGGCCAGGGCAAGCTGCACCTGCCGGTGGACCACGTCGTGGCCGAGAAGTTCGACGCCAACGCGGTGAGCAGGACCGTGCCGGTCTCCGAGATCCCCGAGGGCTGGATGGGCCTCGACATCGGCGGGGCGACGGCGCTCGTCTTCGCCTCTCAGGTGCGCAAGGCGAAGCTCGTGCTGTGGAACGGGCCGATGGGCGTGTTCGAGATGCGGCCGTTCGCCGAGGGCACCCTGGCCGTGGCCCGCGCCATGGCGGACTGCAAGGGCACGTCGATCGTCGGCGGCGGCGACAGCGTCGCCGCGATCACGCAGATGGGCCTCGCCGACAAGGTCAGCCACGTCTCGACCGGCGGCGGCGCCTCCCTCGAGTTCCTGGGCGGCGACGTGCTGCCCGGCGTCGCCTGCCTCCAGGACGCGTAGTGCGCAAGCCGCTCATCGCGGGCAACTGGAAGATGTTCAAGACGCTGCCCGAGGCGCTCGCCCTCGTGGGAGCCCTCCGCGACGACCTCGGGAAGGGTCCGGTCGCCCGCGAGGTGCTCGTCGCGCCGCCGTTCACGGCGCTTCATGCCGTGGCGAAGGCCCTCGCGGGCAGCGGCATCCTCGTCGCCGCGCAGAACATGCACCACGAGCGGGAGGGCGCGTTCACCGGCGAGGTCGCTCCTCCGATGCTCAAGGACGCCGGCGCGAGCCACGTCATCCTCGGACACTCGGAGCGGCGCCAGCTCTTCGGCGAGACCGACGACGGCGTCGGCCGCAAGGCCCGCGCCTGCTTCGACCACGGCCTCACGCCGATCGCCTGCGTCGGCGAGACCCTGGACGAGCGCGAGGCCGGACGCATCTTCGAGGTCGTCGAGCGCCAGCTCGACCGGGCGCTCCAGCGGCTCACCCCGGACGAGGCGGCGACCGCGGTGGTCGCCTACGAGCCGGTCTGGGCCATCGGCACCGGCAAGGTGGCGACGCCCGAGCAGGCCCAGGAGGTCCACGCGTCGATCCGCAAGCGCATCTCCGTGACCCACGGCGACGCGGTCGCGAAGGCCACCCGGATCCTGTACGGCGGCAGCGTCAAGCCGGACAACGTCGACGGACTGATGGCCCAGCCCGACATCGATGGCGCCCTCGTGGGCGGCGCCTGCCTCAAGGCCGATTCGTTCCTGCGCATCGTCCGCTTCAATCGCTAGCCGATCGCCGATGCTCGGAGGAGGGGAACCATGAAAGACGTGGTCATCCTCGCTACGCTGGGCGCCCTTGCCTCCGCACCGAGCATGAGATGCGGTGGCTGCTCTCCAGCGGCCACTCCGGCGACCTGGTCCCTGTGTCGTCGGGGCAGGTGACGACATGAAAGGTATCGCTTGGCTTGTCGTCGGCGGGCTCTTCGCACCCTCTACCCAACCGCAGTGTCGGGAGGATGCCCCCGGTGTTCGCGAGATCCGCTCTGTGGCCAGCGGCATCGTGGCCGCGGACAACCGACGCGACCTGGCGCAGGTTCTGGCCTATTACCGCGCCGACGCCATCCTGATGCCGCCGGGTGAGGTCCCTGTGGTTGGGCGCGACATGATCCGGCCGAGGTACGAGGCGCTCTTCGCCGGCTTCACGCCCGAGATCGACCTGCGGATCGACGAGGCATGCGTCGGTGGTGCACTGGGCTTCGTACGTGGGCACAACGGGGGCCGTCTGGTTCCCCGCGCCTCCGGTGAGACTCGGCTGCTCGACGACGCTTTCATCATGGTGCTTCGTCTCGAGTCGGCGAGTACATGGCGAATCAGCCATCTCATCTGGCATCGCCAGAGCCAGACTGCGCCAGGGCCCTCCGGGGAATGACGAGGCGGTCGTAGCGCGCCCTCCGACCTGCGGCCGCCCCAAGGCAGCGCAAGCCTCGATGCCGGCAGCGAAATTGCAGCGTCTGGTGCCACGGGTACACGTGCCGCTCCTCCTGCACTCCTTCCTCCTTTGGTTGTTGCTGCTCCTTGCGATGATGGGCAACGGCGTCCTCCGGATTCTCGTGCTTCAGCCCGTGCTCGGCGAAGATCTTGCGCGCCAGGCTGCGTGCCTGTCGGGCATCTTCATCATCCTCGGCCTGACGCGCGTCCTGGTCCCGAGGCTGCACGCACGCGACGCGCGCCAGCTCCTGGCGGCCGGCTCCATCTGGCTCGGCCTCACGGTCGCGTTCGAGTTCCTGTTCGGCCACTACGGCGCCGGCATGGAGTGGAAGGCGCTCGCGGCCGAGTACAATCTCCTGCGCGGCCGCCTGTGGCCTCTCGTCCTCCTGACGACGTTCCTGGCGCCGTGGCTGTGCCGGCACAGCGGCCGCGGTGCCGCTGAAGCCCGACCGTAGAGGAGCTCGCGCTTGAAGACCGACCTCGGGGCCACCGCACTGGCGCTGCTGGCCGTCGCCGCATCCGCTGCACGCGCCGAGGACGAGGCCGTCGCGCGCATCGTCGGCGCGGCCATGAGCCGCGGCGGCGCGGCCGCCTTCCTGGAGCGGCTGGCGGACGGAGTCGGGGGCCGGATCACGGGCAGCTCGGAGTCGCAGGCGGCGGCAGAGCTGCTCCTCGCGACGCTGCGCGAGGCCGGCTTTGCGAACGCGCGCTTCGAGGAGTATCCGCTCGCCTCGCGCTGGAAGCGCGGACGCGCGTCCGTCCGGATCTCGAGCCCCGTCGATCGGCCGCTGTTCGTGACGTCCTACGGGTGGACGCCCGGCACCGCGGGACGCATCCTCGCCCCGGTCGTGGACCTCGGCGCACCCGCGAGCGACGACCTGTCGGCGTCCGGCAAGAGCCTGCGGGGCGTGGCAGTCGTCCTGGAGCCGCGCGCCCGCGAGGGCGTTCCGGCTCTCGTCGTCAGGACCAACCTGGTGCGGGCCGCCGCGCGCGCCGGCGCGGCCGCGGTGCTGATCCCCGTCGACAAGCCGCATCGCCTGCTCTACACGTCGGCCTTCGGGTTCTATCCGCGCGGGCCGGTTCCCGTGATCGCCCTGGCCCGGGAGGACACCCTGAAGCTGCGCCGGCTGCTGGCGAAAGGACCCGTGGAGCTGGCCCTCGACGTGGAGAACACCTTCGAAACGGGCGCCGCCAGCGAGCGCAACGTGATCGCCGACATTCCCGGCTCGAGCCCGGACGAGATCGTGCTCGTCGGCTGCCACTTCGACTCCTGGGACCCGGCCGACGGCGCGAACGACGACGGCTCGGGCGTGGCCGCGGTGCTGGAAGCGGCGCGCATCCTCAAGTCCCTCGGGGTGGCGCCACGACGCACCCTCCGCTTCGCCTTCTTCAGCGGCGAGGAGCAGGCCCTCCTCGGGTCGCGGGCCTACGTCAGCTCGCACGCTGCGGAGCTCGACCGGCTGCGCGCCGTGCTGATCATGGACTCGGGCGCCCAGCGGCCGCGCGGCTTCGAGATCCACGGGCGCAAGGACCTCGAGGAGAGCGCGCGGCGCCTCCTGCTCCCCCTCGCACCCCTCGGGGCAGCGAACGTATCCCTCGAGGCCAGCTTCGACATGGATCACGGGCCGTTCCTGGCGGCGGGCGTGCCGGTGCTGACGCTCTGGGTGGACGACGGCGAGTACCGCACCCACCATCACGCGATCACCGACACCTTCGACAAGGTGGACCCGATCCACCTGTCCCTGGGAACCGCCGTGATGGCCGCGACCGCCTACCTGGCGGCGAACGCGCCCGAGCCCCTGGGCAGGCGCCTGGGCGCGGAAGAGGCGGCCGAGCTGCTGAAGCGCGTGCACCTCGACGCCTCGCGCCGCATCGTCTATGAAGAGTGACCGGCGCCCGCGCCTGATCGAGTACGCGCTGCCGGGCGGCTACACCGTGCTCGTGGGACGGACGGACGCCGACAACGACTACCTGAGCCTGCGGCTCGCGCGGCCGGACGACTGGTGGCTCCACGTGCGAGGGCTGCCGGGCAGCCACGTCGTGCTGCAGGCGCCCCCGGGAACGGAGGCCGACCGCGAGGCCCTTCGCCAGGCGGCGGCCATCGCCGCGTACCACAGCAAGGCCCGCGCGGCCGGCGTCGTGCCCGTGTCCTGCACGCGGGCCCGCTTCGTCAGCAAGCCCCGCGGCGCGAAGCCCGGCACCGTGGAGATCCGAAAGGAGACCGTCCTCAAGGTGCGGCCGGCGGAGGGGCCGCGCCCGTGAGCGCCAGCCCGGTCGCCACGCTGCCGCTGCCGAACGGGGCGCGGCTCGAGGTGGTGATCGCGGACCTGCTCCGCGAGACCACCGACGCGATCGTGAACGCCGCCAACGGCCACCTCGCCCACGGCGGAGGCGTGGCCGCCGCCATCGCGCGCGCGGCGGGCCCGGAGCTCGACCGGGAGTCCGAGGCCCTGGTTCAGGCCGGGGGCGCGATCCCGACCGGCGAGGCGGTCGTCACCACCGCGGGCCGCCTCAGGTTCCAGGGCGTCGTGCACGCGGTCGGCCCGCGCCTCGGCGAGGGCGACGAGGGGCGGAAGCTCCAGCAGGCGCTGGTGGCGGCCTTCCTCCGCGCTCACGAGCGCGGCTGGCGGTCGCTCTCCTTCCCTGCCGTCAGCTCCGGCATCTTCGCCGTGCCGCCCGAGGTCTGTGCGCGCGCCTACGTCTCCGCCGCCCGCCGCTTCTTCGACGAGCACCCCGAGACGAGCCTGACGCTGCTGCGCCTGTGCCTGTTCGAGGGCGCCGTGGCGGACGCCGTGCGGCGAGAGGTGAACGGCTAGGGCGAGGGCTTCGCCTCCGTGGCGAGCGCCAGGAGCCTCTCTCTCAGCTCGGGCTCCGGCAGCCAGCGGCCGCGCACCACGACGCCAGCGCGCCGGCCGAGGTTGCGGACGTCGGCCAGGGGATCGGCTTCGAGCAGCACGAGGTCGGCCCGCAGCCCGGGCGCGACGCTCCCGAATTCCTTCTCGCCGCCGAGCAGCTCCGCCGCTCCACGCGTGGCGGCATGCAGCGCCTCCCGTGGCGTGAGGCCCGCCTCTCCCAGGCGCCGCAGCTCCTCGAGGGCCGCGACGCCGGCCACGTTCCAGACGTCGGGCGAGTCGGTGCCGAGCGCGATCGGCGCGCCGGCGTCGCGCAGGGCTCGGACGATGCGCGCGCGCAGGGCGTGGTAGCGCTCCACGAGCTCCCTGGGCCGGGGGTTGCGCTCGCGGGCCTTGCGCTGCTGCTCCGCCCATTCGGCGCGCTGCTGCGCCGGCACGTACTCGAGGCCGGGGCGCAGGCCCAGCTCCTCGGGCGTCTCGGCGTTGACGAGTGCCCGCCAGAAATCGAGGGTCGGCACGCTGACGACCCCCGCCTCCCGCGTCGCGCGCGCGAGGCCGGGCAGGAGGTCCTCGTCGAGCGCCGCCATGGCGTCGGCCAGCCGCACGACCTCCTGCTTCTTCAGGGGCGAGGCGTCGGGAATCAAGGCCTCGAGGTAGCCGGCCAGATGCTCGATGGAGTCCTGCTTCAGCTCGAGGGCGCGCGCCAGCCCCACCGCGTCGGGCACGTGTCCCCACACCGGCAAGCCCGCCTCCCGCGCCCCGGCCACGAACGCTTCGTACTCGGCGCGCGACATGCCGTCGAGGAGCTTTACGCCGTCGTAGCCTGCCTGCTTCGCCTGGAGGGCGAAGCGCCGCGCGTCCTCGGGGCTCGCGATCTCGGGCACCCCCGGCAGCGACCCGACCTTCACCCCGAGCGGAGGCGACGCGACGAAGAGCGCGGGGCCGAGCAGGGCGCCGCGGGTGATCGCGGCCCGCAGCGCGAGGTGCTCCGGCTGGCCGATCATCACGCGGGCGGTCGTCACGCCGTGCGCGACGAACAGGAGGAACTCCTTCGCGGCGGCGGCCTCGTCCGACGCCTCGGGCGGGATGTGGACGTGGGCGTCCACGAGGCCAGGGACCAGGTACCTGCCGGCTCCGTCGATCCTCCGGACGCCAGCGGGCAGCCGGACCCGGTCCGCCGGGCCCATCGACACGATCCGGTCGCCCGCGACCACCACCGCCTGGTCGCCGAGGACGCGGTCCGAGTCCATGGGAACGACCGTCACGTGGGTGAAGGCGAGGCCGTTCAGCAGGATGAACGAGGCGAGGACGGACATCGACGCGATTCTATCCGCGGCCGACTTGGGCTATAGTTGGTGTTTCGTCCGGGGCCCGGGAAGGGCCACCGGGCGCCGGTAGACCATGACCATCGCGTATTACGCCATCGTCGTCCTTCACGTGATCGCCTGCCTGTTCCTGATCGGGGTCGTGCTGCTGCAGCAGGGCAAGGGGCAGGACCTGGCGAGCGCCTTCGGCGGCGGCGGCACCCAGACCGCCTTCGGGCCGCGCGGCTCGGCGAACGTCCTGACCCGCGCCACCACCATCCTCGCCGGCGTGTTCATGGTCACCAGCCTGGCGCTGACGATCCTCCGGCCGCAGGCGAGCTCGGTCCTCGATCGGATACCGGCGGCGGCTCCTTCCCCGGCGGCCGGCACTGCGCCCGCGGCGGCTCCGACGACCACGGCTCCGGCTGCGCCGGAGGCCGCCCGGTCCCCGGAGGCGTCGCCGGCGGCGCAGTAGCCCCGGCCTAGTCGGTCGCGGGCGCCTCCACGGTAACGACGGAGAAGGGCTCCCGGACCTCGAGGCTCTTGCCCGAGATCTCGTCCTTCACGCTGAGGACGAACTCGTAGGCGCCCGGAGAGAAGTCCTTGAGGGACGTGCCCACGAGGCGCGTCAGCCGGCCCAGGGACGTGGGGTTGATCACGGTCGGGCTCGTCCCCTGGCGGATGGTTCCGTCCGCCGCGCGGATCTGCCACCCGGCCGAGACCTTTGGCATCCCGGTGGCCTTGTCCTTCTCGGCGCCGTACACCGAGAACTGGCCGTAGAGCATGACGCCCTCCGGGAAGTCGCGGCGCGCCACGTACACCGGCCTCGGGGATCCCGTGGCCTCGCTGCCCGCTTCGAGGGTGTCCGTCAGGGACAGCGTCGAGGCTCGGAACTCGGCGGGATCCGGCACCTCGAACTCGTGGATCACGGTGCCGACGCGCCCGCTGTTCTTGTCTCGCACCACCATCTTGGCCTGGTAGCCGCCCGTCGCCAGCTCGAAGTCCCTGAGCAGCGGATACCAGGCGGTCTCGAGGCGCTGCCGCGTCGTGGGCAGGAGCCGCATGTCGATCTTCTGGTTGTACTGGTAGAACTCGCCAGTCTCGCGGTGGGCCACCACCAGCATGAACTCCAGCGTGTCCACGAAGCGCTTCTCGCCCTCCTTGGCGCCGGCCTCCTCCTTGAAGGCGAAGCCGGCGACGTCCACCTCGGCGGCGACCAGCGCGTTCAGCTTGCCGAGCAGCGCCTCGTCCTGGACGAAGGTCGTCATCCGGATCGGGATCTCGTCCATCTCGAACGGCGAGTCGAGGGCCTGCTGCAGCACCGGGTCCGTGCCGCCCTTCTTCTTCTCCTTCTCCGGCTCCCTCGTGGCGTCCAGGGGCGCGTAGTAGCCCTTGCGGGCGCGCACGTTGAGGCCCTTGCGCTTGACGGAGACGCCGATCTTGCGGAAGCGGCCGTCCCGCGCCGTGTTCGTCGGGATGTAGCCGATCAGGTAGTACATCTGGGTCTCGTTCGCGATCCTCTGGATTCCCTTGCCGAGGTCGTTGGTGTTGCGCACGCTGAAGCCGCCCGTGTCCGAGGCGATGGACTCCGAGCCCTCGCTGGCCAGGCTCTGGTCGAGGAGCGCGGCGCCCACGTCGCGGGGATCCGTGGGAGCCTGGAACTCCGCCGAGAACTGGGTGCCGAGCGCTTCGAGGCCGCGGGTGTCGAGGAAGTAGACGGCCGCGTTGCCCCGGCGCGAGGCCTGCACGACGTCCTTGAACTCGGCCAGGTTCGGGTCGTAGATGAAGCCCTGGGACACCAGGATCACCGACTTGCGTCCCTTCGTGGCCTGGAGCGAATCCAGGAGCCGGACCAGCACCTGGAGGGTCACGCGGTTGCGCGTGACGGCCTGGAAGTAGACGTCGGCGGCCCGGCTGCGCACGTAGGGGTCCATGACCGTGCTCTCGAAGCCGCGGCGATCCTGGGCCGCGCGCTGGGTGACTCCGAGGCTGTCGAAGCGGCGCTGGACCCGGGCTGCGGTCTCGGAGTCGTTGTAGGCGTGGATGCGCATCGCCTCGTAGTCGGAGAGCCGGTCGGGGGCGTTGTCGAGGATCAGGCGGCCGTCGAGGCGCTTCAGCAGCGTGATCAGCTCGTCGCGCCCGGCCATCATGCGCGTGCTCCACCAGGCGCCTCCGCCGGTGGCGACCAGCATCACGCGGTCGCCCTCCCGGGTGCCGCTGGTCAGGAACTCGGCGACCGCGCGCTTCGCGATGTTGCCCTGGAAGCGGGTCATCTGCAGGTCGTCGAACAGGATCACGAACGTGCGGCCCGTGCGGTCCTCCGGGCGGCGGTTCACCGACACGGCGGGGCGGGCCGCGGGCTTCTCGACGGGCGTGCCCGAAACCTTGATGGCCTCGAAGTTGACGACCTCCTGCGGCTTGCCGTCCTCGGTGATCGCGAAATCGGCGGGGGTCAGGTCCGTGACGGGGTTGCCCTTCTTGTCGGTGACCACCGCGTCCACCGTCACCTGCTCGATCTCGGCGGCGAAGGTGGGCGGAGCGGGCGAGGGCGTCGGCGTCGGTTGCTGGGCGGGCGCCGGCGGCGCGAGGAGCACGGCGCAGGCGAAGAAGCAGAGCAGCTTCAGATCGACGGATCCCTTCATGAATCCAGCCTTCGATTCTCCTGACTCACTCGACCCTCACGAACACGTCGCCGCCTTCGACCTTCGTCTCGTAGCGGGCCACCTTGAGGTCGGGGTTGACCGAGCTGATGCCCGTGGTGACGTCGTAGGTCCAGGCGTGCCAGGGGCAGACGACCGTGGCGCCGTCGAGCACGCCCTGGCCCAGCGGACCGCCGCGGTGGACGCAGCGGTTGGAGAGCGCGTGGAAGACGCCTCCGACGTTGAAGAGCGCGACCGGCCGGCCATCCACCAGGGCCTCCGTGGCCTTGCCCGGCGGCAGGTCCGACGCGGCCAGCACGCGCACGAACTCTCCCATTCACTCTCCTCCCTGGAAAGTATACGTGGGGGCGCCCCGTAGGGTCGCCGCCAGGCCGTGGCAGTGGCTCGAGGTCGAACGCCAACGACTACAGCGTCCTCGCGAAGAAGTCCAGCGTGCGCTCCCAGCTCGTCTGCGCCGCCGCCGCGTGATAGCTCGCGCCGTCGCGCTTGAAGAACCCGTGCTTGGTGCCGGGATAGACGTGGAACTCGAACGGACGGCCGCGCCTCTGGAGCTCGCCCGTGAGGCCGGGCACGCCCGCGTTGACCGCGGCATCGTCCTCGGCCCAGTGCCCGAGCAGGGGCGCCCGCAGGCCGTCGAGGTCGTAGGCGATCTTCGGGTGGCGCCCGTAGAAGACGACGCAGGCGGCGATCGCGCTGCCGTTGCGGCAGGAGGCGTGGAGGCTGAGCGCCCCGCCCATGCAGAAGCCGACGACGCCGACGGCCCGCCCGGTCGACCGCTTCACGTGCTCGACGGCGCCGCGCAGGTCCAGCTCGGCCTCGCCCACGTTCAGCGCCATCAGCAGCCGGCTGGCCTCGTCGGGAGACTGCGTCAGCTTGCCGTGGTAGAGGTCGGGCGCGAGCGCCTCGTAGCCCTCGGCGGCGAGGCGGTCCGCGACCGACCTGATGTCGTCGTTGAGGCCCCACCATTCCTGGATCACGATCACGCCGCGGCCCCGCGCGCTGCCGGCGCGCGGCTCGGCCAGGTACCCCGGGCCGCTCCGCCCGTCGGCGGAGAACTCGATCATCGCGCCCACGGCCTTATCGGGCGGCCGGCGCCTCGTGCCCGGCGGGCTCGGCCTGAAGCTTCGCGGTGGCGTGGGCGCTGATGTTCATCGAGCAGAACTTCGGCCCGCACATGCTGCAGAAGGCCGCCGTCTTGTAACCCTCGGCCGGCAGCGTCTCGTCGTGGTACCTGCGCGCCGTTTCCGGGTCCATGGAGAGCCGGAACTGCTCCTCCCAGTCGAACGCGAAGCGGGCGCGGGAGAGCGCGTCGTCCCAGTCGCGAGCGCCCTTCCGGCGCCGCGCCACGTCGGCGGCGTGGGCGGCGATCCGGTACGCGATCACGCCCTGCTTCACGTCCTCCGCGTTCGGCAGGCCCAGGTGCTCCTTCGGCGTCACGTAGCAGAGCATGGCGGCGCCGGCGTAGCCGGCCATGGTCGCGCCGATGGCCGAGGTGATGTGGTCGTAGCCGGGAGCCACGTCGGTGACCAGCGGGCCGAGCACGTAGAACGGCGCCTCGTGGCAGACCTCGATCTCCTTGAGCACGTTCATGGCGATCTGGTCGAAGGGCACGTGGCCGGGACCCTCGATCATCACCTGCACGTCCTTCTCCCAGGCCCGCTTCGTGAGCTCGCCCAGCGTGTCGAGCTCGGCGAACTGGGCCTTGTCCGAGGCGTCGGCGAGACAGCCGGGCCGCAGGCCGTCGCCCAGGGAGAGCGAGACGTCGTGCTTGCGCGCGATCTCCAGGATGCGATCGTAGTGGACGTAGAGGGGGTTCTGTTTCCGGTGGTGGACCATCCACTGCGCGAGCAGCGAGCCGCCCCTGGAGACGATGCCGGTGATGCGGTTCTGGACGAGGGGCAGGTGCTCGTAGAGGACCCCGCAGTGGACCGTGACGTAGTCGACGCCCTGCTTCGCCTGGTGCTCGATGTTGTCGATCAGATCGTCGGCGGTCAGGTCCTCGACCCGCGTGACCTGCTGCACCGCCTGGTAGATCGGCACGGTGCCGACCGGCACCGGCGAGGCGGCGATGATGGCCTCGCGGATCTCGTCGATGCCGCCGCCGGTCGAGAGGTCCATGACCGTGTCGGCGCCGTGGTGGACGGCCTGGTGGAGCTTCTGGAGCTCGCCTTCGACGTCCGAGTGGATCGCGGAGTTGCCGATGTTCGCGTTGATCTTGCACCGCGCGTTGATGCCGATCGCCATGGGGTCGAGGCTCGCGTGGTTGACGTTGGCCGGGATGATCATCCGGCCGCGCGCCACCTCGCTCCTGATGAACTCCGGCTGGGCCTGCTCGCGCTCGGCGACGCGCCTCATCTCCGGGGTGACCACGCCCTTCCTGGCGAAATGCATCTGCGTCACGGTCTCGCCCGTGTGCTTCGTCCGCTCCATCGCGTCCTTTCCGAGGGTCGCTTCCCTCCGCTGGTCCTAACCAGTTCAGGTTCGAGGGGTCGGCGGCGTCCCTGCGGACCGCCCTCTCAGCCCCGCGCGCGGGGCTCCCCCAGCAGCGTCCTCTCAATGATAGGCCGTCGGGCCCGCCGCGCAACAGGTTAGGATTGGCCATGCCATCCAAACTGCGCACCGCGAGCACGGTGGTCCTCGGCCTGGCCGGGGGCCTGGTCCTGGTCGTCAGCCTGCTCTCGGCCAACCTGGCCTATCGCGGCGAGTACCAGATCGGCGGAGCCACGAACGTCCAGGACGTCGCTCCCGGACGCCCCGAGATCGAGGTGGCCCTGCGCGCGATCCGGGGAACGTCGGCCGCGTACGCCGCCGGCTTCGCCGCCCTGTTCCTCGCGATCGCGCTCGGCCCGTATCGCCGCGGCGACGTCTGGGCCTGGTGGGCGCTGCTCGCGGGCACGCTCGCGATCCTGGCGATCGTCCTCGTCCGCGTGCCCCTCCTGGGCGTGTGGCTGGGCGCGCCGCCGGTCTTCATACTGACGGGCGTGGTGGTGCTGGGGCTGCTGCTCGACGTCAAGCGGCTGCGAGGCTGACATCGCACCAACAGGCGGGCGCCGGCCCGCGCATGAGACGCGGCGCCTATAATCCGCGCCATGAACCTGGCCGTGCTGCTGCCGCTCGCGCTCGCCGCCCCTACGGCGGTGGACGCCGCCGTCGACGCTATCACCGCGCTGCCCCCGTACGCACACGCGACCATCGGGATCGAGGCGATCGACCTCGCCACGAACGAGGTCGTGTACGCGCGCAGCGCGGACCGCCTGTTCATCGCGGGCTCGACGGCCAAGCTGGTCACTGCAGGCGCGACGCTGGCCCTCCTGGGGCCCGACCACCGGTTCCACACCCGCGTGTACCGCACCGGGCCCGTCGATACGCGGGGCGTGCTGCACGGCGACCTCGTCCTCGTCGCCAGCGGCGATCCCAACTTGTCGAACCGCCAGCGGCCCGACGGCACGCTCGCATTCGTCGACACCGATCACTCGTACGGCGGCATCGACGTCGACCCGGTGGCCGGGGACCCGCTCACGGTGGTCGATCAGCTGGCGGCGAGGGTTGCGGCGGCGGGGATCCGCCGCGTCGATGGGCATGTCCGTGTCGACGTGAGCCTCTTCCCCGAGGGCGAGCGGGAGGGCGGCACTGGCGTCGTGATTTCGCCGGTGATGGTCAACGACAACGTCATCGACCTCGCGTTCACGGGCGGCGAGACCGAGGGCGCGCCGGTTTCCCTGAAGGTGCAGCCGGAGACTTCGTACGTGCGCGTCGTGAACCAGCTGAAGACCGGGCCATGGGACGATGACCCGCACGTCGACGGCGATCATGTCCGGCTGCCGGACGGCAGCTACGTGGTTACGCTCACGGGCACGGTGCCGCTCAAGACCGCGGTGCTCGACAGCTGGGGCGTCCCCACGCCGAGTCGGTTCGCCGCCGTCACGCTCTCCGAGCGGCTGCGAGCGCACGGTGTGGAGGCATCCCCCGCGCCGGCAAGCGAGCCCCTCGAGCCCGCATCCGGAAACGTCTCGTACGACGCCGCGCACCAGCTCGGCGAGCACGTGTCCCTGCCGTTGCCGGAAGAGGTACGCGTGGTGCTGAAGGTCAGCCAGAACCTGCACGCATCGGCGCTACCGTCGGTGCTCGGTGTGGCGCTCGATCCCGGCGGCTCCGGGCCGGCCCTGCAGCGCGGGTTCGACCGCATGCGCGCGTGGCTGGAGGCAGCGGGGCTCGATCACTCGGGGGCCGTGCAGAGTGACGGCGCGGGCGCCACCGCGCGATTCACGCCGCACTTCATGGCGAGCTACCTGGCGTGGATGGCCCGCCAGCCGTACGCCGCGGCCTTCCGCAAGGCGCTTCCGGTGATGGGGCGGGATGGGACGCTGTCGGATGTCCAGGCAAAGAGCCCGGCCGCCGGCCACGTAACGGCGAAGACGGGCACCTACCAGATCCGGGACCGGCTGCACCGGGCCAGCGTCATCGAAGGCAAGGGCCTGGCCGGCTACATCGAGACCGCAGGCGGCCGGCGCCTGGCGTTCGCGGCTTACGCCAACTTCGTGATCGCGCCTCCCGGTGGAGGCAAGTCCGTCGGCGAGGCGCTCGGCGAGATCGCGTCGGCGTTGTACTCGGCTTACTAGAAGGGCCCCCTTCACGTTCAATTTCTTGGGGCTTGACCGCTCCCGACACCTGGCGGAGACTGCTTCGTTGCGAAGCTAAGGAGAAGAAGCATGTCCGAGATGACGCGGCGTGAGGCGCTGGGACTCAGCGCGGCGACACTGGCGTCGGTGACGCTGTCCGACTTGATCCTGGGACCGGCGGAGGCTGCCGCCCTGGCGGCGGGACCGAGCGCCGGCATCGGCTACTTCTCGCGCTTCGGCGTGACGGAGGCCCTGATCAAGACGGCGCTGGGCGAGGCGCTCTCGCACGGCGGCGACCACGCCGACGTGTTCTTCCAGCACCGCGTGGGCAACAACTACCTGCTCGAGGACGGCGCCGTGAACCGCGCCATGACGAACGTGGAGCTGGGCGTGGGCGTGCGCGTGGTGAAGGGCGACCAGACCGGCTACGGCTTCACGGAGGACCTCACGCTCGAGGGGATCCGGCTGGCGGCCCGCACCGCCGCGGCGATCGCCGACGGCCCGGCGCGGCCCGGCCCGACGCGCTTCCACGCGGTCTCCGACCTGCCCTCGCGCTACCCGGTGAAGACGCGCTGGGAGGACGTCCGACCCGAGCAGAAGCTGCCGCTCCTGAACGGCCTGAACGAGAAGGCGCTCGCGGCCGACCCGCGCATGCGCAAGGTGGTCGTGAACTTCGCCGACCAGGCCAGCGTGATCCTGGTCGCCGACTCGTCGGGTCGCATCGTCGAGGACGCGCAGCCGATGACGTCGCTCTACCTCTCCTGCGTCGCCGAGCAGGATGGCCGGCGCGAGCAGAACGCCTACAACGTGGCCGGGCGCGCGGACATCGGCTACTACACCGCCGAGCGGCTCGAGCGCATGGTGCGCGAGGCGGTGAGCCGCACGACGATCCTGTTCGAAGCGGTGCCCGCGCCCGCCGGCGAGATGCCGGTGGTGCTCGCCGCAGGCGCGTCCGGGATCCTTCTCCACGAGGCGATCGGCCACGGCATGGAGGCCGACTTCAACCGCAAGAACGTCTCGATCTACTCCGACAAGATCGGCAAGCCGGTCGCGGCGCCGTTCGTGAACATCGTGGACGAGGGCACCCAGGCCGAGGCCCGCGGCGCGCTCAACGTCGACGACGAGGCCAACCCGGTCGACCGCACCATGCTGGTCCAGGACGGCATCCTGGCCACGTACCTCCACGACTCGATCTCGGCGAAGCACTACGGCGTCAAGCCCACGGGCAACGGCCGCCGCGAGAGCTACCAGTTCGCGCCGATGCCGCGCATGCGCTCCACGTACATGCTGCCGGGGCCGCACAAGAAGGAGGAGATCCTGGCGTCCGTCAAGAGCGGCATCTACTGCACGAACTTCACGAACGGCCAGGTGCAGATCGGCGCAGGCGACTTCACCTTCTACGTGAAGAACGGCTACTTGATCGAGGACGGCAAGCTGACGCGGCCCGTGAAGGACGTCAACGTCATCGGCAACGGGCCGAAGGTCCTCGAGAAGATCGACATGGTGGCCGACGACCTGAAGATCGACGAGGGCGGCTGGACCTGCGGCAAGAACGGGCAGGGCGTGCCGGTCTCGCAGGGCATCCCGACGGTGCGCGTCGCCTCGATCACGGTCGGCGGCGCCGGGAAGCGGGGTTAGCCATGGCCGCCAGCCGCGAGCTGTTCGACGTCGCCCAGCGCTGCATCGACCTCGCACGGGCCCAGGGCGCGGCCGAGGTCGCCGCGCGCGCCTACAAGACACGGGACGTCACGGTGCAGTGGCGCGACGGCAAGCTGGAGCAGATCAACGAGGCCACGACTCGCGGCGCCTCGCTGCAGCTCTACGTGGACGGCCGCTACTCGGCCGCGCAGTCGAGCGACCTCCGGCCCGATGCCCTGGCCCGCTTCGTCGCCGACGCGGTGGCCATGACACGCTCCCTCGCTCCCGACCCGCATCGCTCGCTTCCCGACCCGTCCCTCTACGGCAACCGGCCGGCCGCCGACCTGCAGATCGACGATCCGGCCTATGCCGGGGTGAGCCCCGAGAAGCGTCGCGCGGTCGCCCAGGCCCTGGAGGCGGGCGCGCGCGGGGTGAAGGGCGCCGACGCGATCCTGTCGGTCACCGGCGGCGTCAACGACACGCGCTCCGAGACGGTCCGCGTGCACTCGAACGGCTTCCGCGGCGAGCGCGTGGACACGCAGTTCTGGAGCTACGCCAGCGTCAGCGTGAAGGACGCGGACGGGAGACGACCCGAGGACGGCGCCTACGCGGGCGTTCGCTTCGTCGGCGAGCTGCCGGAGGCAGAGACGGTGGGGCGCCTCTCCGCCGAGCGGGCGATCGCGCGCCTCGGGGCGAAGAAGGCCGCGTCGGCGCAGCTGCCCATGGTCCTGGAGAACCGGACCGCGGGCCGGCTGGCGGGCTTCCTGGGCCAGCCGCTCTCGGCGCGCGCGCTCCAGCAGAAGCAGTCGTTCCTCGAGGGCAAGCTCGGCCAGGCTGTCGGCAGCGAGAAGATGACGGTCACCGACGACCCGCTGCTCCCCCGCGGCTTCGGCTCGCGCCACTTCGACGCCGAGGGCATCTCGGCGCGCCGCCTGCCGATCTTCGAGAAGGGCGTCCTGCGCAACTGCTACGTGGACACCTATTACGGGAAGAAGCTCGGGATGGCCCCGACCACGGGTTCGACGTCGAACCTGGCCTGGGCCAAGGGCGACAAGGACCGCGACGGCCTGATCGCGGAGGTCCAGGACGGCATCCTCGTGACTGGCTTCATCGGCGGCAACTCGAACGCGACCACCGGCGACTTCTCCCTTGGCGTGCAGGGATTCCGGATCCGCGGCGGGAAGCTGGCCGAGGCGGTCGCCGAGATGAACATCGCCGGCAACCACCTGGAGCTGTGGAAACGGCTCAGCGCGGTCGGCAACGACCCGTATCCCTACTCGCCGCTCCGCACGCCGACGCTCGTGTTCGACGGCGTGCAGTTCGCCGGGCTGTAGCTACGTAATCTCCAGCATCCGATCGAGCGCGACCTTCGCTTCCCGGGCCACGTCGTCGGGCACGTGCACCTCGTTGACGACGTTTCCGGCCACCAGGCTCTCGAGGGCCCACGCCAGGTGCGGCGGGTCGATCCGGAACATCGTGCTGCACATGCAGAAGCAGTCGTCCAGAGGCACGATGCGCTTGGCCGGCGCCATCTCCTTCGCCATGCGCAGGACCATGTTCAGCTCGGTCCCGACAGCCCAGCTCGTGCCCGGCGGGCTTTCGCGCACGGTCTTGAGGATGCCTTCGGTCGAGCCGATCGCGTCGGCCTTCTGCGCCACCTCGAAGCGGCACTCGGGATGGACGATGACCTTGACGCCGGGGATCTCGGCGCGGCGCCGGTCCACCATTTCGGGCGTGAAGCGATTGTGCACCGAGCAGTGGCCCTTCCAGAGCAGGATCCTCGCTCCGCGCACCTCGGCGTGTGTGAGCCCGCCCAAGGGCTCCCAGGGATCGTAGACGCGCATCTGGTCGAGGGGAATCCCCATCCGGTAGCCGGTGTTGCGGCCGAGGTGCTGGTCGGGGAAGAACAGCACGCGCGGCTTGCGCCGGAACGCCCACTCGAGGATGGCGCGGGCGTTCGACGACGTGCAGACGGCCCCGCCGTTCCGGCCGACGAAGGCCTTGAGCGCGGCCGTCGAGTTCATGTAGGTCACCGGCAGGAGCTCGTCGCCGACGACGGGCTCCAGGCTCTCCCAGCACGCCTCGACCTGCTCGATGTCCGCCATGTCGGCCATCGTGCAGCCCGCGTTCATGTCGGGCAGCACCACGGTCTGGTGCGGCGCGGACAGGATGTCGGCGGACTCGGCCATGAAGTGGACGCCGCAGAAGACGATGTGCTCCGCTTCGGGACGCGTCGCGGCCTGCTGGGCCAGCTTGAAGGAATCGCCCCGGAAGTCGGCGTGGCGGATCACCTCGTCCCGCTGATAGTGATGCCCGAGGATCACGAGGCGCTTCCCGAGGGCCGCCTTGGCCCGCCCGATGCGCTCCTGCAGGGACTCGGCCGAGGCTCCGGCGACCGCGTCCGGGAGGGCGACCTGCACCATCGATCCAGCATACAGGAGGTCGGGCGTCGCGGTTACCATGGGCGCTCCATGCCGGCCTTCGTGAGGCTTCCGGAAGGGCTCCGCGTCCGGAGCGACGGCACCTGGGTGATCGGGAACGCGCCGGTCGCCCACGACCGCAGCCTCTTCTACTTCAAGTCGCACCTCGTCTTCGAAGGCGGCGGCGCCTTCGTCGTCGACGGCGGGCGGCGCCTCCCCATCGCGGTCGAAGGGCCCGCCTTCGAGGTCATCCGCCTGAGCGTGGAGCCGCTGCGTGGCGAGGCGCGGGTCACCCTGGACGACGGCACGGAGGAGGCGATCGCCGACGAGACGCTCGGGATGGACGCGGCCTCAGGACAGTTCGAGTGCGCCGTGCGGGGCGGGCGTGCGCGGGCCGTCCTGTCGCGCGCAGCGCACCAGAGCCTCCTGGCCCACGCCGAGGAGGAGGGCGGGCGGTTCTATCTGCGGGCGGGGCCGAGGCGCTTCCGGATCCGGACGTGAAGCGGTTCACCTCGAGGAAGCTCCTCGGCGCCCACGTGTCGACGCAGGGCGGCCTCGACAAAGCCCCCGAGCGCGGTCGCGAGATCGGCGCCGACGTCATCCAGGTCTTCACGAGCAACAAGCTCCAGTGGGAGGGACGCCGCATCGGCCCCGAGGAGGCGGGCGCCTTCCGCGAGGGCCTGCGGCGATTCGGCCTGCGGTCGGCCGTCACCCACGCGAACTACCTGCTGAACCTCGCGAGCCCGGAGGACGCCCTGCTGCGTCGCAGCCGGGCCGCGTTCCTGACCGAGATGGAGCGGTGCCACGTCCTGGGCATCCGCGCTCTCGTGTTCCACCCGGGCGCGCACCTCGGCGCAGGCGAGAGCCAGGCGCTGCGCACCGTGGCGGAAAGCCTCGACCACGTCATCGCCGCGGGACCGGAGGACGTCGACCCCGTCGTCGAGCTCACGGCCGGGCACGGCTCCGCCGTGGGCCATCGCTTCGAGCACGTGCGGGCGATCCTGGATTCGGTCAGGCGCCCGGAACGCATCGGCGTCTGCTTCGACACCTGCCACGTCCACGCGGCCGGCTACGACCTCGTGACCGCGGGCGGCTACGCCGAGACGATGGCCGGCTTCGAGCGCCTCGTCGGCTTCGGCCGGCTGCGCGCCGTGCACCTGAACGACGCGAAGCGGTCCCGGGGCAGCGGCTGGGACCGGCACGAGGCGATCGGCAAGGGCCACCTCGGGGCGGTGGCATTTCAGCGGCTGATGCGCGACCCACGCTTCGACGGCGTCCCGATGGTCCTCGAAACGCCGTCGGGCATGGCCGGCTGGAAGCGCGAGATCGCGCGGCTCCGGCGCATGGAGCGCTCGGGCCGCTAGAACACGAGGGTGCGGATCACGCGGTACTCGGTGTCGTCACCGAAGCGCGCGGCGAAGGCCCAGGCGCCGAGGCGGTCGTTGCGCTTCAACGTCGGCCCCACGAGCCACGTCTTGTCGCCGCCCGTCTCGAAGAGGCCCACCGAGACGCCCGCCTCCCACTTGCCGATCGCGCGCGTGAGGTCGAGGGCGTCGACGAAGGTATAGTCGTCGACGTCGCCGCTCGTCCGGAAGAAGTGCCCGGCGAAGGCCAGCACCTTCCATCCGGAGCGGTCCACGGACAGGAGGCCGCCGGCGGCGATGCCCTGCTGGTCGTTGTCCTTGCCGAAGACCGCATAGACGACCGGCGTGAAGGCGACGCCCGTGGCCGGACGGAGCTGGAACCCGACGCCGAGGTACAACTCGTTCTGCCCGGGAACGCCGATGTACAGGGCCTCCAGGTAGGGACCGCTCGCGAAGGTGTGGCCCAGGTCCACGAAGCGATACTCGGTCTCGAAGCCGTAGCGGCCCTCGAACACGGTCTGCGCGGCGCCCGGCAGGGCGAGCAGAAGCGAGGCGGCGGCCAAGGCGTGGCGCATAATCGCGGGAGTGTCACAGAGCGAGCCGCGCGGCGCAAGAGCGGACCCGGTCGCGGCCGCGGCCCGGGTCAAGGCCCTGGCCCGCGAAGTCGGGTTCGACCTCGCGGGGATCGCGTCGGCGGAGGCCCCCTCGCGCCTCGAGTTCTTCGCCGACTGGGTCGCGCGTGGATACGCCGGCGAGATGGCGTACCTCACGGGCCAGGTGGCCCGGCGCGGCGACCTGCGCGCGGCCTTCCCCTGGGCGCGCTCGCTCGTGTGCGTGGGCGTGCAGTACGACACGCCGCATCCCTATTCCACCGAGGCGCCCCCCGCCCGGGCGTGGATCTCCCGCTACGCGTGGGGCGACGACTACCACGACGTGCTGGCCAGGCTGCTCGATCGCCTCGGCGCGCGGCTCGAGGCCGAGCTCGGCCCCTTCCGGTCACGCCGCTACGTCGACACCGGACCCATCGCCGAGAAGGCGTGGGCCGCGGTCGCCGGCCTGGGCGCGTACGGCAAGAACACGTGTCTCCTCGATCCCGAGCACGGCTCCTGGTTCTTCCTCGGCGAGCTGGTGACGGACCTCGACCTCGCACCCGACGCCCCGCGCCCCGACATGTGCGGCACCTGTACCGCCTGTCTGGACGCCTGCCCGACGCAGGCCTTCCCGGAGCCCTACGTCCTCGACGCGACCCGGTGCATCAGCTACCTGACGATCGAGCTGCGCGGAGCCGTGCCGGAGGACCTCCGCGGGTCGCTGGGCCGTCACGTCTTCGGCTGCGACGTCTGCCAGGACGTGTGCCCGTGGAACCGCCGCCGGCGACATCGCGCCTCGCCGTCCTTCGAGCCGCGGGAGGGCCTCCTCGCGCCGGAGCTGGACGCGCTCGCGGCGCTCGACGCCACGGCCTTCGCAGCGCGCTTCCGGAAGAGCGCGGTGAAGCGCGCCAGGCGGCCCGGCTTGCTGCGGAACGTGGCCGTCGCCATCGGAAACTCCGGCGACGCGGCCTCGAGGCCCGCCCTGGAACGGCTGCTCTCGGACGAGGACTCCCTCGTCCGAGAGCATGCCCGCTGGGCCCTGGAGCGGCTCGGCGGCTAGATCTGCGTCGCCTCGGCCAGCTTCACGGTGATGCTCTGGCCGGAGCTCAGCTCGACCTCCTTGCCGCGCGTCGCCAGCACGGTGCCCGTGCCCCCCGCCGCACCCACGCCGGCGCCGATGGCGGCGCCCTTCTTGCCGTCGATGATGGCGCCGATGATCGCCGCGTCCTTCTTCTTGCTGTCCTCGGCGGTGATGTCCACCGGTGTCGTGGCGATCTCGACCTCCCTGCCCTTCACGACCAGCGTGTCGAAGGCGAACGCGAGACGCGCGCGGCCCTTGACCTTGCCCGACCTCACGGCAGCCGTGACGCGTCCCTTCACGCTGCTGCCCGCCGGCGCGACGACCTTCTCGCCGACGCGCACGTCGGCGGCGAGCTTGGCGAGGACGGCATCGCCCTCGGAGTTCGTCGCCGAGGACACGCTGGACTCGAGCACGAGAGGCAGCGCCGTGCCCTCGGGGACCGTGACCTTGGCGGGCGGAAGCAGCCTTTCCACCAGGCCGCCGCCCTCGGGCTTGGAGCTGGAAGCGGCCCGTTTGGACGCCGCCTTGCCGCTGGCCTGGGTCCCGCCGTCCGCGGCGACGCCGGGTTCGCCGCTCTCGCGGCAGCCGGCCGCAAGCGCGGCTACGAGCATGAATGCGTAGAACCGTCTCGACATGAGGCTCTCCTTGGGGGCACCGCCCCCGTGCGAAAGCATAGCGACGGATGAGTGGACGTCAAGGATCCGGCGGCGTCCCGTGACGGCGCTCACGAGACCGGCGTGACCGCCGTCACGCGCGCCGTGAGAACATGCGCCCGTGGCGGATGCGCTGCTGCCCTTCGCCCTCGAGCTGGCCGGCCTGGCCGAGCGCGAGATCCTGACGCGCTTCCGCAAGGCCGCCGTCGAGCGCAAGAGCGACGGGACGGTCGTGACCGAAGCCGACCGCGTCGCGGAGCGTGTGATGCGGGAGCGCATCGCAGAGCGCTTTCCGGAGGACGCCATCCTGGGCGAGGAGCACGGCCGCTCGGGCCCCGGAAACGCCAGGCGAACGTGGGTCCTCGACCCGGTGGACGGCACGATCTGGTTCACGCTGGGCGTGCCGACCTTCGGTACGCTGATCGGCCTGCTCGAGAACCGCGAGCCGGTCCTGGGCGTCGCCCACTTCCCGGCCCTGGGCGAGACCCTGTTCGCGGCCCGCGGCGAGGGCTGCTACGCGCGCCTCGCGGGCGAAGAGCCCCGGCGGGTGCGCGTCGCGCCTCCCGCGCCGCTCCGCGAGGCCCGGGTCTCGGCCGGCGGCCCCCACGGCTCCGACATCCTTCCCGAGGCCGGCACGGCCGTGAACCTCACGGCGCTGGTTCGCTCGGCCGGGGCCTTCCGCTTCGTCGGCGACTGCCTTCAGCACGCCCTGGTCTGCCAGGGCCGGCTCCACGCGGCCCTCGACACCGTGATGAAGCCCTGGGACGTCGCCGCCCTCGTGCCGTGCGTGCGCGAGGCAGGGGGCGTCGCCACGGGCCTCGACGGCCGGGACGAGGGCGTCGTGTTCGCGGGAAGCCTGCTGACCTCCTGCGATCCCGACCTTCACGACTGCGTGCTGGCGACGCTGCGAGGCTAGCGGCCGGCGCGCCTCGCGCCCGCCTCGGCGATGAGGCGGTTGTTGTCGCCGAGGGCGCGGTACTCGCGGTGGAGGGCGAGCAGCGAGCACAGCAGCGTCGTCCAGGCGAGGACCTCGTGCACCGCCGGCGGCAGGGCGCGGGTGTGGGCCGCCGCGCCGAGGATGAAGTTCGCCATCACGAGGAGCAGAGTCAGCGTGACGAGCGGGAAGACCCGGCTCTTGAGGGCGGTCGTGCGGCGGCGGAAGGAATCGCCCCAGCCCTGGGACTTCTCCATGTCCTTGAGCTCGACGCCCGTGGCGATGAGGAAGAACAGGATGAAGGCGTGGCCCATCACGAGCAGCGTCGTCGAGGCGAACGCCGCCAGGAAGTGCGTCTTCACGAGCGCGGAGCCCGCGGACACGCGATAGCCGAGCAGCATGGTCGCGAGGAGCGACAGCGTGCCGAGGCAGACGACGGTGAGGAGCGAGATCGCCATGGGGTCAGGGCCTCGACGAGGCCTCCTTGGGCAGTCAGCCCGGCTTGTGGGCGGGCACCTTGTCCTCGGCGGTGAAGAGCGGGCTCGGCACGCCCAGGCGCGCGCCGAAGGCCTCGAGGTCGGCGCGCCGCAGCGCCTCGGAGGCGCGCTCGATTGCGCCGCCCCGCGCGACCAGGAAGAAGGTCGGCACGGTCGTGACGTCCAGCGCCGCCGCGAGCGGATAGGGGTCGGGCTCGAGCCGGACCGGGAGGGTCAGGCTGAGCTGATCCGTGAGTGCCCGGGCCGTCTCGGCGTCGTCCTGGAGCACGGCCAGCACCGTGGCGCCGCCGCCGCAGCGCGCGTGGATGAGCTCAACGAAGGGCAGCGCTTCGCGCGTGGTCTTGCAGTTGCGGTGCCCGAGGACGACGAGGGCGGGGCCTCGTGCCCAGGCTTCGGCCAGGGGATGCAGCGCGCCGTCGGGATCGGGCAGCTCGAGGTCGGGGAAAGGTCCGGTCGCGCGCGGCATCAGGCCTCCACGAAGTCGGCGACGACGCCTCGAGGGATGATCCCCTCGGCGTGGCCGCGGTCGAGCAGGGCCTGGACCGCGCGCCGGCCGCGCTCGCCGCAGTCCACGGTCATCTCGTTGACCCACATGCCGACGAAACGGTCGGCGACGTCCGGCCGCATGCCGCGGGCGAAGCCGATCGCGTAGCGAAGGGCCTCGGCGCGGTGGGCCAGCGAGTAGCGCACCGTCTCGCGTACGAGGCGAGTGAGCCGGGCCATGACGTCCGCGCCCAGGTCCCGGCGCACGGCGTTCCCTCCGAGGGGCAGCGGCAGGCCGGTCTTCTCCTTCCACCACGCGCCCAGGTCCAGGACACGCTTCAGGCCCTCGCCTCCGTACGTGAGCTGGCCCTCGTGGATCACGAGTCCGACGTCGGCCCGTCCGTCCCGGACCTCGTCGAGGATGCGGTCGAAGGGCACGACGCGCGTGCGCACCGAGGGCGCGAACAGCCGCAAGGCGAGGAAGGCCGTCGTCAGGGTGCCC
>DASSJI010000310.1:0-3148 GCA_035691285.1 Vicinamibacteria bacterium
CCGAGGCCCCGCGCCGGCGTCACGCGGCCACCGGCACGGCGATCAGGGGCAGACGGACCTCCGCCTCGGTTCCCCGGGGCAGCACGTTGCGGAAGCTGATGTCGCCGCGATGCTCCTCGACGATGCGATACACGATGGCGAGGCCCAGGCCGGTCCCGCGCGGCGTCCCGGAGCGGAACGGCTCGAACAGGGCCTGGTGCGTCTCGGCGTCGACGCCGCGGCCCTCGTCGCGGACCGCGAGCAGCGCGTCGTCGCCGGAGCGGCGCAGGCTGACCCGCAGCACGCCGCCCTGGGGCATCGCCTCGATGCCGTTGCGGGCGAGGTTCCAGAAGACCTGGGCGATGCGGTCGGCGTCCCCGAGGCAATGGAGCGGGCCCGGCTCGCTGTCGAACTCGACGCGGTGCGAGGACGACACCTCCGAGCTGTTCCGCAGCAGCGCGACCGCCTCGCCGACGACGCGGCCGAGATCGACGGGCGCCATGGGCCGCTCGGTGGGCCGCGCCTGGAACAGGAACTGGTTGAGCGCGCTCGAGAGCCGTCGGCTCTCGCGGGTGATGATGGCGAGCAGGCGGGCGTGATCCTTGGGCACGTCCGGCTCCGCCATCAGCATCTGGGCCGAGCCGGAGATCGCACCGAGCGGGTTGCGGATCTCGTGGGCCAGGTAGGCCGCCATCTCGCCCACGGCAGCCAGCTTTTCCTTCATGCGGAACTCGCGCTCGAGGCGCTTCACGTCCGTCAGGTCCTGGAACACGAGCAGGAACCCGGCGTTGCGCGGGTCGGCGGTGGCCAGGGGCGTCACGGAAACGCCGAGGTCGACGGGCTTGCCGCCGGGCGCGGCGTACGCGATCTCGAGCCGCTTCAGGCCTCGCTCGCCCGCGCGCGCCGCGAGCCCCTGGTGCTGCAGCTCCGGGCACATGAACACCTCGGCCACGTCCCGGCCCTCCGCGCCGCCGGCGCCCAGCCCCAGGATCCGATGGCCGACGTCGTTCATGTACAGGACGCGGCCGCCCGCGTCCGCCGTCGCCAGGCCGCTGTGGATGCTGTCGACGATGACCTTGTTCAGCTCCTGGAGGTCGGCCATCTGCTCGGCCGCCTCGGACAGCCGTTCCCCGGCGCTCCTCAGGCTCTCCGCGAAGTAGGAGCCGACGGTGGCGACCGTCGCGCACGCGACTCCCGTCACGAAGATGGAGTAGATGAGGTGCTTGGCGGGCAGGAACGGCACGTCGTAGAGGCCCTGGGGCGGCACGAGGCCCTCGCGGACGGCGAAGACGAGGGCCCCGTACATCACCGTCGCGACCCCGGCGAGCACCAGGCCCTGGCGCCTGAACAGCAGGACGCTCCCCGAGAGCACCGAGATCGGGTAGAGCAGGCCGAACCCGGCCCGCGTGCCCCCGCCGAGGTACACGAGGCCCGTGATGACGAGCAGGTCGCCGACCACCTGGCCGTAGACGAGGGCCGTACGGTACGCCGTGTAGCGCAGCGCCAGGCCGTGGACGATGGTCAGGGCGTAGGTCGCCGCGATCAGGAAGTAGAGCGGGTTGACGCGGAGCAGCGTCTCGGACACCGCCTCCACGTAGACGGCGATCAGCAGCAGGGTCGTCACCATGACGACCCGCAGGAGCATCAGCCGCTTGAGCTTCTGCTCGATCGCGACGTCCAAGGGCGCGCGCCTAGTGCGGCGTGAGCTGGGAGATGAGCGAGAACAGGGGCATGTACATGGCGATCACGATGCCGCCCACGGTGGTCCCCAGGAACATGATCATGACCGGCTCCATGAGGGTCAGGAGGTTCGCGACGGCCTGGTCCACCTCCTCCTCGTAGAAGTCGGCGATCTTCGAGAGCATCGCGTCCAGGGCGCCCGTCTGCTCGCCGACGCCGATCATCTGCACGACCATCGCCGGGAACTCGTTGGATTCCTTGAGGGGCTGCGCGATCGTCAGGCCGCTCTCGACGCCCTTGCGCACGTTCATGATGGCGTCCTCGATGATCGCGTTGCCCGAGGTCTTCGCGGTGATCTCGAGGCCGTCGAGGATCGGCACGCCCGAGGAGACCAGCGTGGAGAGGGTGCGGCAGAAGCGCGCCACGGCGATCTTCTGCATCAGCTCGCCGATGATCGGCGCCTTGAGGATCGCCCTGTCCACGACGCGCCTTCCGCCGTAGGTCGCGTAGTAGCGCCGGAACGCGATCACCCCGACGATGATCAGCACGATCAGGAAGGGCAGCAGGCGCACGAACCAGTTGGAGATCGTGATCACGATGCGGGTGGGCAGCGGCAGGTCGGCGCCCAGGCCCTCGAACATCGAGGCGAAGGTCGGGATGACCTTCCACAGGATCACGCCGATCACGATGGCCGCGATGCAGATGACCGCGACCGGGTAGACCATCGCGCCCTTGACCTGGCCCTGGAGCTTGACGGCCTTCTCGATGTACACCGCCAGCCGCTTCAGGATCGTGTCCAGGATGCCGCCGGCCTCTCCCGCAGCGATCATGTTCGTGTACAGCTCGTCGAAGGCCTTCGGGTGCTTGCGCATGGCGTCGGCCAGCGACGCGCCGCCTTCGACGTCCATCCGGGTCTGCTGCAGGATCTTGGCGAAGGTCTTGTTCTCCTGCTGGCTGCCCAGGATCTCCAGGCACTGCACGAGGGGCAGGCCGGCGTCGATCATGACGGAGAACTGGCGGGTGAAGATGGCCAGCTCCTTGGCGGGCACGCCGCCGCCGAGCTTCGGGACCGCCAGCTCCTTGCCCTTCTCCTTCACCGACGAGACCAGGATCTGGTCGCGGCGGAGCAGGGCCATCACGGCTTCCTTGCTCTCCGCGACGCGCTCTCCCGAGACCGCCTTGCCGTCCCGGGTCTTGCCTTTCCAAACGTAAGCGGGCATCCGAGCCTCCTGAATGGGGCCTCCGAAGGGCCCTACCGGGGTCTCACGGCCGGCCGTCCGGCCTGGGGTGTCGCCAGGCCGGCGCCGCGGTTGATCATGTCCTGCAGCTCCTCGGGGTTGCTGCTGATGCCGAGGGCGGTCTGAAGGCTGATCTGCTTGGCGAAGTAGAGGCTGGCCAGGGACTGGTTGAAGGTCTGCATGCCGTACTTCTCCTGGCCGGTCTGCATCGTCGAGTAGATCTGATGGATCTTGTCCTCGCGGATCAGGTT
>DASSJI010000311.1:0-5506 GCA_035691285.1 Vicinamibacteria bacterium
GGCGAAGAGATAGACCTGGCAGAACAGCACCTGCACCAGGCGCAGCGGCCACCGGTATTCCCAGGACGGCGCAGGGACCTCGCGCCGCTGCCGCATCCCCAGCGCCAGCGCATCGCCGCAGCGCGAGAACGATAGGACGAGTAGGCCGAGCGTCGGGATGGTGAGCCCGCGCAGGTAGGGGTTCGCCGTGCGAATGATCGTCTCGAACGGGGCGAAGTGATAGAGGAGAAGGCCGCTCACGAAGCAGGAAGCGCGCGGAAAGATGCCGGCAAGCGCGGTGAGCAGGGTCAAGTGGAGCACGCCGTAGAGCGCACGTTCCATGGGCAGCCCGAAGACCATCAGGAAGCGGAGCTTGCGCTCAGAGGTCACGCTCATCCACAGCTCCGGCGGGAACGCGAGAACGGAAGGCAGGTCGAATCGCGAGAGCACAACCCACAGGGCCGTCGCGGCGAGGAGGATCCGGGCTGCGGCCAGGTTGATGGCCGAACCTGGTGTGTACCAGAATTCGGACCACCTCGCGACCAGACGCTGCCTGACCGTCATGAGGTCGGAACAGGGTTCGTTGTGGCCGTTCGGCGCCTGGGAACCTCAAACAATAGCCGGCGGTCCACTCGTTTCGGATCGGCAAGCCGCTGCTCGACGTCCCATTCCAGGAACCAGGCGCGCAGCCTCCGAAACGGCGTGGGCGGGACGTCGGCGCGGCTGCGCCACGTCCGGGCGTCATGGAAGTGGTACGGGGCGGCCAGCGGTCCGAGGATCCACCGATTCGGCGCTGCCTCGCCCCCGGCCAGGTAGCGTTGGCGGCCCTGTTCCGCACGCTGCAGCAGGAACTGGCCCAGGCGCTCCCGCTCGCGGGGCCCCAGCCGTGGCAGGTTCGCCTTCAGCCAGGTTGCGAACTCCTCAGGAGCCAGCGGCTGCAGGACGCGCAGGTCCACCACGCAGCTCGTCCCGCGCTCGTCGATCGCCTCCAGCTCCAGCGAGACGATGCGCTTCGGGCTGAGATGGTGGACGAGGGCCCACTGCGTGAAGGGCCAGCTCTCCTGCTGGACGAGGCCCACCACGCCGGTGACGGCGAGAACGTAGGCGATGAGGAGGTCGACCCGCCGGCGGTGATCGGGGCGGCCGGCCGCCCGCGCCGCCAGGAGGCCCAGGGTCACGAACAGGGCGAAGCAGCCGAGCCGGAGGAGGTCCACCGGGGGTTCCAGCCACTTCAGGCCCCGCAGGGCTTCGGTCATTCGGCTACCGCAAGGCCGAGGCGGCCGGAGACCCGTGCATCAGGTAGGGTCCCAGGGTGCGGCGAACGTGTGGGTCCTTGAAGGCCCAGAAGAGGCCGTCCACGTAGAAATGCAGGAACGCGATGAGCAGGTAGGCGGCCTCGAACAGCGCGAGCTGGCCGACGCGGCCCAGCGCCTCCTTGAGCGCGAAGAGGCCCAGCCCGATGGCGGCCAGGGTCAGGACCAGCCCGGGCAGGTTGGCGCTGATCTGCTGGAGCAGCGCGGGCCTGCGAGACGCGCTCGGGTCGTTGACCCTCCGGCGATGGACGAGCCAGACCAGGCCGAGGTACTGCACGTAGTGGGGCAGCAGCATGGCGAAGGTCGCCCGCGCCGAGTCCGGGATCCACAGGTACGGATGGAACAGCGCCAGGCTGGCCACGAACAGCCCGAGCTCCGGGAGCCCGACCGAGCCGCGCCGCCAGAGGGTGGCCAGCGCGCGCGCGAGCGCCCCCGCTGCGACGACGCCGGACCCGAGCCACAGAAGCAGCGGGAGCTGTTTCGAGATCGCCATCAAGACCGGCTGCACCTCGGCGTGGGTCTCGATGTTCCAGAGGCAGAACCAGAGGTTGACGGCCAGGATGGCGCCGTTGGCCGCCCTCTTCTCGCGCGGATCGGCGACGCCCGCCCGGTGGCGATAGAGGGAGAGGATGCCGCAGCTCTGGCGCGACACATGCACGGCGTTCCAGAAGAAGAGCACGACTTGGACGATCAGCGGCACTCGGAAGATCACGAGCGCGCAGAAGGTGGCGGTGATCAGCAGGGGCCCGGCGAAGAACGCGCCCCAGCGCGCGCGATGGTGAGCGCGGTTCTCGTCCCACAGGTAGAACGTGAAGCTCGAGGCGTAGTGGGCGAAGGCGAGCACGAAGCCGACGAGCGCGAAGGCGTTGTGCCAGTGAAGGGCGCCGAAGGTCACGGGAAGCATGACGAGGGGCGCCAGCACGAAGAACGCGAGGTCGAAGGCCGCCGACTGGATCCAGTGGCCTGCGGGCGTCTCCCATCTGCCGGCCAGGATCCGAACGGGAAGCGACGCGGCCATCATCGGGGGCGAGGGCGCTAATGTATATTCGTTCCGCTGTGCCCGCCACTCCCGAGCTGAGCCTCGTCGTTCCCGCCTTCAACGAAGTGCGCACGATCACCGAGACCCTGCAGTCGATCCGGCGGCACCTCGACGGCCGGGCCTTGACCCACGAGGTGATCGTGGCCGCGGACGGCGATGACGGCACGCGCGAGGCGGCGGGCGCTCTCGCGGCCGGGGACGGCCGGATCACGGTCCTGGGGGCGCGGGAGCGCGCGGGCAAGGGCCGGGCGATCCGGCAGGCGGTCGCGCGGGCCCGTGGCCGGACCGTGGGGTTCGTGGACGCCGACCTGAAGACGCCGATCGAGGAGCTCGAGAAGCTCCTGCCGTGGCTGGAGGAAGGCTACGACGTCGTCATCGGCTCTCGGGCGATGAGCGATTCCCGGATCGAGCGGCAGCCGCCCGCGCTCCGGCGCGCGGCCTCGCGGGCGCTCCGCCTGCTGACGCGCTTCCTGATCGGACTGCAAGGGATCCGGGACACGCAGTGCGGCCTGAAGCTGTTCAAGGGCGAGGCGGCCCGCGACCTCTTCTCGCGCCAGCGCATCGACGGGTACATGTTCGACGTCGAGGTCCTGCACCTGGCGCTTCGCCTCGGGTACCGCGTCAAGGAGGTCGGCGTGCGCTGGCGCGCCGACCGCGACAGTCGGCTCGATCCTCTGGCCGGCAACGGACGCAACGTCCTGGACCTGCTCCGGATCCGGTTCTCCGGCCCGAGCGCCTCCTGACGCGCCGTCCCCCGTGAGGGCCTTTGTCACCGGCGGCGCGGGCTTCCTCGGCAGCACGCTGGTCGACCGGCTGCTGGACGACGGCCACGAAGTGACCGCCTACGACAACCTCTCGACGGGGCACGAGCGCTTCCTCGAGGCCGCCCGCCGCAGCCGGCGATTCCGCCTCGTGCGCGGCGACGTGCTCGACGCGCCGGCGCTTCAGGCCTCCCTCGACGGCCACGACGTCGTCTTTCACCTGGCGGCGAACGCGGACGTGCGCGACGGGCCGAGCCGCCCCAGGCGGGACTTCGAGCAGAACACCGCCGGCACCCTCGAAGTCCTCGAGGCCATGCGCCGACGCGGCGTGACCCGCATCGCGTTCGCGTCCACGGGCTCGATCTACGGCGAGCCCGGGGTCTACCCGACGCCGGAGACGTGCCCGTTCCCGATCCAGACCAGCCTCTACGGCGCCTCCAAGCTCGCCGGCGAGGGACTCGTGGCCGCCTACTGCGAGGCCTTCGGCTTCCAGGGCTATCTCTTCCGGCTGGTGTCGCTGCTCGGGGAGCGCTACACCCACGGGCACGTGGTCGACTTCTGCCGCAAGCTCCGCGACGACCCCTGCGAGATCGAGGTGCTCGGGAACGGCCGCCAGCGCAAGTCCTACCTGTACGTCCGTGACGGCGTCGACGCCATGCTCACGGTGATGGAGCGGGCCCAGTCGCGAGTGAACGTCTACAACGTCGGGACCGACGAGCAGTGCACGGTCGACGAGTCGCTCGGCTGGATCTGCGCCCACCTGGGTCTCGCACCTCGCCGCCGCTACACGGGAGGCGAGCGAGGCTGGATCGGCGACAGTCCGTTCATCTTTCTCGACACGGCCAGGGTGCGGTCGCTCGGATGGGCGCCGAAGGTCGGGATTCGTGAGGGCGTGCTGCGGACCGTCGAGTACCTCCTCGCGAGCCCATGGGTGCTGGAGCGGGGATGAAGGTCGTCGTCCATGGGCTCTGGCATCTCGGCAGCGTGACCGCCGCCTGTATCGCCGAGGCCGGGCACGACGTCGTGGGTCTCGACGACGACCCGGCGACGGTCCGCGCCCTGGAGGGTGGACGTCCGCCCGTGCTCGAGCCGGGCTTGGCCGAGCTGATCGCCGTCGGAGTCGGGGCGGGCCGGCTGCGCTTCACGACCGACGCGGCGCAGGCGCTGGAGAAGGCCCACGTGCTCTGGGTGACGCTCGAGGCGCCGCTCGACGACCAAGACCGCGCGGACGTCGCGTTCGTGCGCCGAAGGCTTCAGGCGATCGGCGGCGCGGTCCGGCCGGGGACCCTCGTGCTCGTCTCGTCCCAGGTTCCCGCGGGCTTCACGCGTGACCTGGAAGCGGCGTGGACGGGTCGCGGCCTGAGCTTCGCCTATGCGCCGGAGAACCTGCGCCTGGGACAGGCGCTCGAGGCCTTCCGGCGCCCCGAACGCGTGGTCGTCGGAATCCGGAACGAGTCCGAGCGCACTCGGATCGCCGCTCTCTTCGGATCCCTCGGCGTCCCGGTCGAGTGGATGTCCATCGAGTCCGCGGAGGCCACGAAGCACGCCGTCAACGCCTACCTCGCCACGTCCGTCGCCTTCGCCAACGAGCTCGCGCGCGTGTGCGAGGCGGTGGGCGCGGACCCCCGTGAGGTCGAGCGCGGCTTGCGGAGCGAGCCCCGCATCGGGGCCCGCGCGTACGTGTCGCCCGGCGGCGCCCCGTCGGGAGGCACGCTGGCGCGCGAGGTGCGGTTCCTGGACGAGCTCGCTCGCGCCCACGGCGTCGAGGCGCCGCTCCTGGCGAGCGTGCTCCGCAGCAACGCCGCCCACACGCGATGGCTGCTGCACAAGATCGCGGTCGTCCTGGCCGGGATCGCCGGCCCGCGCGCGGCCGTGCTCGGGCTGGCCAGCAAGGCGGGAACCGACACGCTGCGCCGTTCGGCATCGCTCGAGCTGTGCCATTGGCTCCTGGAGCAGGGAGTGGAAGTGCGCGCCCACGACCCTGTGGTCCGGGAGCTGCCCGCGGACCTGCGCGGGCGCGTGCTTCTGCGTGCCTCGCCCGAGGAGGCCTGGCGGCAGGCGGACGTGCTCATCGTGGCCACGCCCTGGCCGCAGTACCTGGAGATCCGGCCCGACGACGTCGTGGCGGGCATGCGCTGCTCGAACGTGTTCGACCCGGGCGCGTTCCTGGCGGCGTCGCTGGGAGCGGACGCCCGCGTCGCCTACCGGGCGCCGGGCCGCCCGGAGTCCGCGCGCGCGGGCGCCTTTGCCTCCGTGACGGCGCGCGACGTGGGAGAGCCCACCCTGGACGGACGCGTGGCGATCGTGACGGGCGGAAGCGAGGGGCTGGGCCGGGCCACGGCGGCGCTCTTCCTGCAGCGGGGCGCCGACGTCCTCGTCTCGGCGCGGCGGGCCGACCGGCTTCGCGAGGCCGC